>DATKUA010000220.1:0-28316 GCA_035530855.1 Acidobacteriota bacterium
GCATCCAATCGCCTACGGCATGCCCGACTTCGGGCTGGCCATCAATTGGGCCTCGCCGGCCTTCGCCGTCCGCCCCGTGCACAACAACGAGAACTACCAGGTGGTCGCCCGCTATCCCGACCACGATCCCCTGCAGAGCGGCTGGCTGATCGGCCCGCAGCACCTGTTCGGCAAGGCATCGCTGGTTGAGGCCGGAATGGGCAAAGGTAAGATCATCCTGATCGGATTCAGGCCGCAACTGCGCGCTCAGGCCCACGGCACCTTCAAGATCCTCTTCAATTCCATTTACTACGGCGCCGCTCAATTGCAGCCTTTGAACTAGCAAACTTGCGCAGAAAAAAGCGCCGGCGAGCGATTGCAACCCGCCGGCGCTTGCTGTATCTCGAGTCAGAATCAGGGAGCGTAAGCGAGGGAGAAGAGCACGGCGTTGAAGAAGAGCCTGTCGAGGCCGTCGTAGGAAGCTCGGAATGTCGGGTCCTCGGCGAAGCAGATCACCTGGCCGCGTCCCTGCTGCTCGTGCCAGACATATGCCTTGCCGGCCAGCAGTTTGTGCATCTCGGGCCACATGTGGCCGGCGATCCTGTATTCCTCTTCAGAACCGTAGACCCCGGCGGCGATCCCCTGATCGTCGGTAATCGGTACAAAGACGCTGTCGGATTCGATCTTGGCCACGGCGAAACCATCGTAGCCCCAGGAGAGGAAGGAGCGGTCGTCGAGCTTCACCTTGACTACGGCGCCCGGGGTGTCAATCAGCCTTTCGACCTCGAATTTCTTCTCTTTCTTGGTCTCCTGGGCTTTTTCCTTGGACTCTTTGTCGGCAGGCGGCTGCTCCTCGTAGCTGTCGTCGACGTCGCCCGGCGTTTTGCGCTTCTGCGTGTACTTCGGCGCCGCGGAGAACTTCACATCCTTGTCAATCGCGAAATCGACGGCTCCTCCGAGGCAAATCAGCACACCGCCGTCGAGCACCCAGCGCTTGAGGTTCTCGATTCCGTTCTTGCCAATCGGACCCTTATAGCCGCCCGTCGAACCCCACGACCGGGCGTCCGGCATGATCAGCACGTTATAGTCGTCCAAGTCGACTCTCGAAAGTGAGGCTGCTGCGATCGCCGTGTAGGGGAAATCGTAGACCTGCTCGAAGAGGTAGCGAATCGCTCCAAAGGCTGAGCTGGAGGTGGGTTCGTCGGCAAGGATTGCGATCTTGGGCTTCTTGATGGCCATCACGTTGTTCGACCCAAGGTCGATGCCCTCATCGCCTGTGTAGCCTGAATCGACAGCGATGGCATAACCGCCTGTGTCTTTGATCAATTCGTTGAGCCGTTGATGCAGCGACTGCGGATTACGCCCGACATATACGACGGTAGTGCCCGGCACGTACTTCTTGCCGTCAAGGTTAAATTCCTTTGCGGCTACACGGACTTTGTATCCCTCAAACATCAGCTTGCCGACCAGTGTGATGTTGGCGTTGGTATCGGGAGGGAGGAGGTAGGCGACTTTCGCCTGCGCCACCGGTCCGCGCTCGGGAAGCTGGAGGCCGCCCTCGGGAACCTCATCCCGCGCCACCGCGGCCTTTTCACCCGACCAGTAGGCGTGTATGCCGTAGGTCAACGGCAGGGCCCAGGCGGTGACGTCGTAGAAACGCGCCCTTTCATTGCGCTCGATACGCTGACGCTCTTCCTCGAGAAAATCGTCCTGCAGCTTGGGATCGGGTTCGAGAATCGTCATCAACACCGAGCCGGCGGACTGGTAAAGCGGCACAATCGCCGTGCCCGCAGGCAGTGTCACCTCGCCGGTCTTGCGCGTGAAAAAGTCGTACGCTGCTTTGACTTTGAACTCCGCCTTGGCGATGTAAACCTTGCCGCCGACCATCTGCAGGCGATCAACCAGCTTGTTGAACCGGGCGGGATCTGCCGGCGGGATGTAGAACTCCTTAACCGGTCCCTGTTCGCCCCGTTTGACGATTTCGACGAAGTAAGCATGGAAGTCCTGCAGGCGCTCCTCGCGGCGCTCGGCCAGCGTGGTCACCGTCGCCATGCTGGCGACGAAGTGATGCCAGACCGCCTCGTGCAGCGTCAGCACAGTGCCGTCGCGCCGCTCAATCACGCGCCCCCGCGGCGAGGCCTGCTCATATGTCATGGCGACCGAGCCCAGCAGGCTGGGCAGGCTGCCGCCGTAGCCGGGATAGAACTCGTCGAAACTCTCGCGCGTGTAGTAGGTCCAGCCGAAGCGGTCGAAGGCGGCCGCGTTCGCTTGCCCGAATATCTCCCACCACTTGTGTGTGATCTTCGGATTGGCGAAATTCACCGGCTTCATCGGCGGCGCGAAAAAGTAAGTCGAGTCGGTACCCATCTCGTGCAGGTCCGGTGCTACCTGGGGCATCCAGTAGAGCATTTCCTTGACGCGATGCCTCGTCTCGATCTGAGTGGCTAGGAACCAATCGCGGTTGAGATCGAAGTAATAGGCGTTGGTGCGCCCGCCGGGCCAAGGCTCGCGATGCTCAATCGAATCGGTATTCGGGTTCTCCTGCTTGACCACGTAGCCGTTGATGAAATTGACGTAGCGCTCGTGGCCGTCGGGATTCTGCACCGGGTTGATGACCGTGACCACCTGATCAAGCACCTTCAGGGTGGCCTCATCGGTGCCCGCGGCCAGCTGGTAAATCATCCTCAGGCCGGCCTCGCAGCCGCTGCCTTCGTTACCGTGAACCGAGTAGTTGAGCATTGCGATAGCAGGCGAGGCGGCGGCGATCTCGGCCACCTCATTCTCACTGAGAGTGACGTCCACGAGCTTGCGGATGTCTGCGCGGATCTCATCGAGCTTCGCCAGGTTTGCGGGTGAGCTGATCACGATGCTGTACTGCTCGTTGCCCAGATAACTCTTGCCGAGTTTCCTGATCTGCACCCGGTCGCTGCTTTCGGCGATCGCGTAGATTAGTTTCTCGATCAGGAAATGCGGTGTGTGCTGCTTGCCGATTTTGTAACCCAGAATCGATTCCGGAGTCGGGACCTTTGAGTCGTATGTGCCTCCGGGCCACATATCGTCCTGAGCGGATACGGTGGCGGCGAAAAACGTGAGCACCGCCGACAGCGCGACAAGTAACGTTAGTCTCTTCATATTTATCCCCCAGAGTTAAAGACTATCCTTCCTGAAATTGCAGTATATTCGCGAAACAAAAAAGTGTCGATGATCGAAATCGATGCTGCCGTGGATCTCAGTCCCGATGTATCGCTGCGACGAGCTCGCGCGTGCGGCGCTCAATTTCGCCTGCAACCATCAGTTCCGAAATGACGGCGAGGCCGTCGGCCCCCGCCGCAATCACCTCTACGGCATTCTCCCGCCTGATCCCGCCGATGGCAACAAGCGGCAGGCCCGTGAGTCTCCTGGCCTTCCTGACCAGCTCTGTGCCGACGACCGGAAATCGCAAAACCTTGGTTTCGGTTGGAAACACAGGCCCCACGGCGATGTAGTCCACCGGCTCCCCCGCTGCCGCCTCGACATCGTCGAGGCTGTGGCAGCTGATCCCGATGATCGCCTTCGGCCCGAGCAGGCGCCTTGCGTCGGCGGCAGGCAGGTCCTCGTCGCCGAGATGGACGCCGTCGGCATCGGCGAGGCACGCGATGTCGACGCGATCGTTAATCAGCAGCCGCGCGCCGCGCTTTCTCGCCGCCTGAACCGCCTCCAGCGCGATCTCCAGGAATTCGCGGGTGGTGACATCCTTCTCACGAAGCTGGATCAGGCGGGCTCCGCCGGAGCACAAGCCTTCGATGATTTCGCCAATGGGAAGTGAACCGGCCAGTATTCTATCGGTGAGCGGGTAGATAAAGGGTCTGGACGGAAGTTTGGTCACCAGACTATCGCTTATTGAATATCTCGTCGTCGAGGAAACGTGTCGAGTAGTCGCCCTTGCGGAACTTCTTGTTTCTCAGGACCCTGAGCAGCAGTGAAATGGTTGTCTTGATGTCCTCGACAACCATGAACTCGAGGCTGCGGTCCATGCGGGCGATCGCTTCCTTGCGATCCTGGCCGCGGACGACAACCTTCGCGATCAGGCTGTCGTAGTTGGGCGGAATCCAGCTGCCTTCGTAGACGGCGGTGTCGACCCTCACCCCGGGACCCTTGGGCACATTATAGCCGGTGATTTTCCCCGGACTGGGGAGGAAAGTAACCGGGTCCTCGGCGTTGACGCGGCACTCGATCGCGTGGCCCTGGAAATTGATGTCTTCTTGGGTGAACGTCAGCTTATGCCCCGCGGCAACCCTAATCTGAGTCTTGACCAGATCGATTCCGGTGATCATCTCGGTCACCGCGTGTTCCACCTGGATGCGGGTGTTCATTTCCATGAAATAGAACTTGCCGTCCTCGTCGAGCAGGAATTCGACCGTGCCAGCGTTGGTGTAACCGATTGATTCTGCCGCTTTGACGGCAATCGAGGCGATTTCTTCGCGCATCTCTGCACTGACTGCGGGGCTGGGGCTCTCCTCAATCAGCTTCTGGTGGCGGCGTTGGATCGAGCACTCGCGTTCGCCGAGATGCACGACATTGCCGTGCCTGTCGGCAATTATCTGGATCTCGATGTGGCGCGGCTTGCGCAGATAGCGCTCGATGTAGAGATCCGAAACACCGAAAGCTGCATTGGCCTCCGCGGCAGCCGTCCTGAACGCCCCGGCAAACTCCTCTTTGCTGTTAACGATCCTCATCCCTCGGCCGCCGCCGCCGGCCGAGGCCTTCAGAATCACCGGCAGGCCGATCTCCTCGATGATCCCCTCGGCCTCCTTTTCATCCTTCACCACCCCCTTGCTGCCCGGCACCGTCGGCACGCCCGCCCTGGCCATCGTCTCCTTGGCCGCGCTCTTGTTGCCCATCAGCCCGATGAGTTCGGGTGACGGGCCGATGAATTCGATATTGCAGCTTTCGCAGACCTCCGCGAAATAGGGATTCTCGGCCAGGAAGCCGTAACCAGGATGTATCGCGTCGGCGCCCGAGATTTCTGCCGCGCTGATCACGGCCGGGATGTTGAGGTAGCTCTCCGTGGGGCTCGGCGGTCCGATGCAGATCGCCTGATCGGCGAATTTGACGTGGAGGCTGTCACGATCGGCCTGGCTGAACACCGCAACCGTTTTGATGCCCAGCTCGCGGCAGGCCCAGATAATCCTTAGAGCGATTTCTCCACGGTTTGCGATAAGAATCTTCTTGAACATTCGCGATTCCGGTGAGTTAAGTAAGTTGAACCAATGTGGATTCGACTCGCCGTTTCGAGGCTAGTGCGTTGTCTCGACGCTCACCAGTGGCTCCCCGAATTCCACCGGCTGGGCGTTGTCCGGATAAACGTCGGAAACCACCCCGTTGACGTCGATGACGATCTCGTTCATCAGCTTCATCGCTTCGACGATGCAGCAAACCTGACCCTTCTTGACGCGGTCGCCGACCTCCACGTACGGCTTGGCTCCGGGACTGGGGGCACTGTAAAACGTGCCCACCATCGGAGAAGCGATGACATGCAGATTATTGCTCTTGGTGACGGCCACCCCCGGCTTGGTCTCGGCCGTTTCGCCGGCCTTCGCTGCCGGCGTAGAGGCGACGACCTCCGTCGTCGGGTTTCCGCTTACTATCACCGGGGCATCCTTACAAATACGGATTCTGAAGCCCTCTCTCTCAAGCTCGAATTCGGTGATGCCTTTTTCGACAAGCCTGTCGATCAGCCGATTTATCTCTTTAAGATCCAAGGCAGTACCCCCATGCAACCACCTCGGCCCAGCGCGGCCGGCGTTGATTATTGATGGAGCGGGTTTCTACCACAAAAATCCCTTCCATGGCAAGTGGACAGTCTAGGTCAAAGATACCTGGCTTCATCCTTGACCCCAATTTCCTTGGCCTCGTGTACGTCGAAGCCCTCGCGGCCCGGGCAGGTCATGATGCTGACGATAGTGCCCCAGAACAGCAGCACATGCGTCCTGTGCACCTCCATCTTGCGCTTCTCCGGTGGGATTATCTCACCTGCATCGTCGCGCACCCGCACGAATTCCCATTTGGGATTCTCGATCCAGACACCGAAGTTATCCACTCCGACCACCCGGGCATAGAACTGAGCCTCCTTGATGCCGAAAAACGTCAGCTCTTCCTGGTTCCTGATTTTGAAATACGCTTTCTGGCCGAGAATATCCTGGGTATTGACCGGACCGTTCTTTTTCATCGCCTAAGAATCCCTATGCTATACGCTCGCTGTTTGTTGCGTGAATGGCTATCTTAATTCAATCGCTCGCCCGGAGCAAACATGCAATTACTGTCCTGGTTTTCCCAGAGCCGCCCCCAACTGAGAGGTCAGCTTTTCCGAAAATGTCTTTATCATGGGAGTAAACGGTGAGGCGCCTGCCGCCAACAGATGGTGTCGTGCAAACGCGGCTGCAATCTCTGCCGGCGATATTGCTGTCCCGGAGAGCCCGGAAGCGGCTCTGAGCATTTCACCGGTAATGAAATCGTCTCCCGCAGAGATGTATTCCCCCCCGCTGAGCCACACCGGCCAGCCTGCCGGACCGCGTGCGACGGGATCGGCCGACCCCGGCGCCACCCGCCACCAGAACTCGGGCGTTGCTCCATCGGCGGCGGGAACGAGTGCGGCATGCCGCCTGAGCAGGTCGTCCTCCAACTCCAGGAGCGTCTGCCGGTCCCAACCAGCAAGGTTGCGACGGGAGAGGCCGTCTCTCGTGACAGCCTTGTATGCCTCGACCTTCGCCGATGGCAAGGCGCTCACTACCTCGGCGGAATCCGTCGAATGGAGCCTCGCGACTCCCGCCAGCAGCCTGGAGGCGATCAGCGCACCCAAGGCACTGTCTCCTGGGGATCGGTTCGACGACATCGTCCGAAGGTGAAGAATTCCAATCGCCGATTTCAGCTCGAAGCGGTCACCTGATTTTGTGGGAAGATATACGGCACAAACCACCAGAGGGGCATTCGGATACAGTCGCGTCCCGGGCAACGCCTCCGCCCAGGCCCGGCCGAGGATCGCCGACCAGTGCAGCAGGATCGGATTCTCAGCGGGAAAGCCCGCCAACGTAACCTCGGCTGCTTTTTCTTCAGCATCGGCGGCAAGCAAACCGCAGAACCACTCCGCCTGCCGGGCGCCGTGGCCCAGCATCGCACGGTAGTCGACCCGCCCACTCACTACTGCCATTTCCACGCTCAGTGACATCTCTTCCAGCGTAAGCGAACGCTGGGGCTTCGGCGCCCTGTCGCCCTCAGCGACAGGCTGTCGCGGAGCGAGAGTGTCGGCCAGAGTGATTGTGGTTATCCGCGGCCGCTCCGCGGGACTCAGGATGCCTACTTCCAGCCAAAGCGCTGTCAGCGCGCCATCCTTCGGTGCGCCATCACCAGCCGAAACACCGATCCGATCACCCGAGAGTATCAGTTCTCCGGCTTTCACAGCCGGTTGCAGTGACACGCTCTCCCCTTCGCGTTTCGCCCGGAGGGAGAATGTCACGGTTTTACCTGCAACCGCGGCCGGCAATATCTTCTTTTCCAGCAGCTTGAAGCGGACCAGATCGCCGCCGTCGATCCGCTCTCCGAAAACCCGCAGATTTACCCAGTGAAACAGGTGGGAGGGAACCGATGCGATATTGTTCACCACGGCGGTCGGTGCGAGCCGGGGGGCTTCCCCTTTGGCGAATGCCGGGTGCAGGTCGTAGCTGGCATCCCCGCTGAGGATTTGCACCCAGTAATAATCCCGGGAAATCTCGACAAGATCGGGCGCCGGCGCACTCCCGGGCAGTTTGAGCGCTTCGAGGTCCTCCCTCGCGGCAGAAACCGTGTCTTTCACGAGGCCGCCGATGAGGTCGGCATGTTTCGGCCATTCGATGCTGAATTTTTCCGCGGAAATCCCCAACCGCTCCATCTCGGCTTTGCCAAGTATCTCCACTTCCAAAAAGGCAGGCTGGATCGACGCGACAAGCTTCGCGGCATCCTCGCGCGACAACTCGCCGCGGGCAATCCTGCTGCGGATTCCGGCGGCGTCCAGCATTTCCTTGAGCAGAAGCGCCTGGTCGAACGAATTGCCGGCTCTTGCCAGCAGCGCGCCCGAGCCGCCCCTCAGGGCTCCCTGATAGGGCTCGAAGCTTATCTCATCGCGAACGAAATTGAGAATCGCATCCAGGTCCCGCCCCAGCACGGACGCGGCATCCGCCGGATTCAGCATTCGCACGGATTCGGTGGCTTCGAGGCTCCGGGCAAATACTTTGAGCCCCTGAAGGCCGAGGTCTTCGTCGCCGGTGACTGGGCCCGGTGAAAAAACCACCAGCAATGACAGGCAACACAAGAATTTTCTCACATCAAGCTCCGCGAGGATCGGTGACCCTCAGTATCAAGTTGAGGCCCGTTTGGGAGCCTGGGCCGGCATACGCCTCAACCGCCGCGTAGGCCATTCATTCTTTAATTCTTTCAATGTCCGCCCCCAGGGCCCGCAGCTTCCTCACTATGTGGCTGTAGCCGCGGTCTATGTGATAGACGCGGTTAACCGAGGTGCTGCCCTCGGCCACGAGTGCAGCCAGCACCAGCGACGCCGAAGCCCGCAAGTCGGTGGCCATTACGCGCACTCCGGAGAGTGGAGTGGGGCCTCGAACAACCGCGCTTTTGCCGTCGACCTGGATGTCGGCCCCCATGCGATTGAGCTCGGGGATATGCATAAAGCGGTTCTCGAAGATGTTCTCGGTGACCACCGCGCTGCCCTGGGCCTGTGTCATCAGCGCTATGTATTGGGCCTGCATGTCGGTCGGGAAGCCCGGGTAGGGCGAGGTCCGCACATCCTGAGAAAAAATCTGCGAAGGTCTTGTGGTGACGCTGTTGCTTTCGATCTCCAAGCGGGCGCCGCAGTCGATAAGCTTGTCCAGCACCGAGCGCATGATTTGCGGGTCGCAGTCGGTAACCTCCACTTCCCCCCCCGTGATCAAGCCGGCGACCACGTAAGTGGCGGCTTCAATCCGGTCGGGAGCGATGCCGTGCTCCGCACCGCGCAGCGATTCCACACCCTCGACTCTGATCGTGGGGGTTCCGAGGCCCTCGATCCCGGCTCCCATCTTCTGCAGCAGCCGCCCCAGATCGACGACCTCGGGCTCCATCGCGCAATTGAGCAGATTTGTCTGCCCGCGCGCGAGCACCGCGGCCATCATCGCGTTTTCGGTGCCGGTGACCGTAACCTTGTCGAACATGATTTCGCCGCCGACAAGCCGCTCGGCTTCGGCGACGATGTAACCATGCTCGAGGCGCACGTCGGCACCAAGGTGTTGCATCGCGGAGATGTGGAGATCGATCGGTCGCGCGCCGATCGCGCATCCGCCCGGCTGCGAAACTCTTGTCTTCCCGGCACGCGCCAGCAGGGGTCCGAGGACCACTACCGAAGCTCTCATCTTGCGCACGATGTCGTACGGGGCATCGCAGCCGTTGAGCTCGGCTGCCCTTATCTCAAGCGACTGCCCATCGCGCCGCACCTCCGCGCCAAGGTGTTCCAGCAGAAGGATCATCGAATCGATGTCGCGCAGATCGGGCACATTCTTCAGCACGACCGGCTCCGCCGTGAGCAACGCCGCCGCCATCTGGGGCAAGGCGGCATTCTTTGCGCCGGAGACACCGACGCTGCCTGAGAGTTTTTTCCCACCGTGAATCAGAAAACGATCCATCCTTCACGACCGCCTTTCGCCGATAACGACCCGCTCGATACCTTGCAGATCGGGGACCGCGCGAAGATGCTTGACCGCTTCTTCCGCGTCGATAATTCTCTTAACATCGCCGGCCTGGCCTGCTCCGCATTCGAGATAGAATCTCCCTCCGGGCGCAAGTGCGACCGCCACCTGAGGGACCAGCCGATTGAAGATTTCCAGACCTGTGGGACCCGCCAATAACGCCTCGCGCGGTTCCGCCTGGATGACCTCGGGCGCGAGACTGGAGGCCTCGCCCAAGCTGATGTAGGGCGGATTGGAGACGATGATATCCGCCGCACCCCCGCCGAGTTTTTCTATCACCGGCGCCAACAGATCACCATGGACTAGTTCCACGCGCCCGCTCACATTCATTCGCGACACATTGATGGCCGCAACCTCGAGCGCGCCGTGGGCCAGGTCGACCCCGATCACCCGTGCCTTGGGATACTCGAGCGCGAGTATTATCGCCAGGATGCCAGTGCCAGCCCCGACGTCGACGATCCGCAGCTTGCTGTTCTTATCGGGAAAATCGCGAAGCACTTCCTCGGCGATGTGCTCCGTTTCGGGTCTTGGAATCAGCGCGCGCGGATCGACATAGAATTCTTGCGACCAGAATTCAGCGCGGCTGATTATATACTGCAGCGGCTCATGCCGGAGGCGGCGGTTGAGCAGACCGGAGTACTGGGCTTGAAGATCCGGCGCCAGCCGCTTTTTACCGCGGCTCAGCAGCTCTGCCATCTCGATCTTCAACAGGTGCATCATCAGCAACTGAGCAGTCCTGCGGCCTTCGGCGATACCCTGTTCTTCGAGAAGTTTCGCAGCCGTATCAACGGCTTCTGCTATCGTGGGATCGGCCACTGAATATTCCCCATTGGTTTTCCGCCCCTTCACCCGGCGCCTCAACCACCCAGGGTGTCGACCCCCTCCTTGAGCCTCTCGGCCTGGAAATGGGTGGAGAGGGCATCGATAATCTCATCGAGCTTGCCTTCCAAGACCTCGGAGAGCTGGTGAATGGTAAGCCCGATGCGGTGATCGGTCACCCGATTCTGCGGGAAGTTGTAGGTGCGTATCTTCTCGCTCCTGTCGCCCGAGCCGACCTGGCCGCGCCTGTTGGCCGCGATCGATTCCTGCTGTTCGCGTAGCTTGATGTCGTAGAGGCGGCTCTTCAGCACCTTCATCGCCTGAGCCTTGTTCTTGTGCTGCGATTTCTCGTCCTGGCAGCTGACCACGAGCCCTGTCGGCAGATGGGTTATGCGCACGGCTGAATATGTCGTGTTGACGCTCTGGCCTCCCGGCCCGGAACTGCAGAAGCGGTCGATCCGCAGCTCCGCCTCGTTGATCTCCACCTCCACATCGTCCGCCTCGGGGAGCACCGCAACGGTGATGGCGCTGGTGTGGATCCTGCCGCTGGCCTCGGTCTGAGGAACACGCTGGACGCGGTGGACACCGCTCTCGTACTTGAGGCGGCTGTAAACGCCTCGGCCCTCGATCAATGCTGTGACTTCCTTGATGCCGCCCGCGCCGGTCTCATGGGTGTCGGTCGTCTTCACTTTCCAGCCCTTGAGCTCAGCGTAGCGGCTAAACATCCGGAAGATCTCGGCGGCAAACAGAGCTGCTTCCTCGCCTCCGGTACCTGCGCGGATTTCCAGGACAACGTTCTTCTCGTCGTTGGGATCCTTGGGAGCCAGCAGGGTTTTGAGTTCCTCAATCAGCTCGTCGCGGCGGGCGCCCAATCCTTCAATCTCTTCCTCGGCCAGCTCTTTGAGGTCCTTGTCGTCACCGCTGTTGAGCAACTCAGTGGCATCTTTCAGCTCTTGCTCAACCTTTTTCAGCTCGCGAGTGCCGTTTAATATCGGTTCCAGCTCGGCCATCTCCTTGGCCAGCATACTGTAACGCGAGCGGTCGGACGAGGAAGCGGCGTTGCTGAGCTTTTCGGTAAGCTCTTCGTACTTCTTCTCCAGTTCACTCAGTTTCTCAAGCATATTTAAATCCGATCAGATGCAAGACAGCTTGGCCAAACATATCTCCCGAAAAATCTCCTGCCACAGGTCCGCCTCCCACCGCAAAGGCCGCAAAGCGAGAAAGACGCTCGCACTGTTGAGAAATCCTTAGTAATTATCGGATGTAAACACCCGCGGCACAAGTGAGGCGGCCAGAGCCGCTAGGTGCTGCCGGCCAGAATGGACTGTTCCATTTCCTGAGGGATGGGGCGGCCTTCGAACTGCCGCTCCAGGTCTCTGACCTCGTTGAGCGCCAGGACAGCGACCTCGAGTTGGCTGTCATCCGGTTTCCGCGCAGTGAGCCGTTGGAGCCAAATCCCCGGGGCGCTGAGAAAGGCAAAAAGTCCGCCGTTGCGGAGCTTCGACGTCAGCTTCAGGAGCTCGTAGGAGATTCCGGCAATCACGGGAATCAACGGCGTGCGGATCAGCAGCTTGATCCAGAAACTCTCGCGGGTCGGCGTGAAAGAGAATACGAGGATCGCCACCATCATCACCAGCAAGAGGAAACTGGTTCCGCAGCGGGGGTGGTAGGGGCTGTGCTCGCGCGCTTTCTGCACCGAGACTTTCTCATCGGCGCCAACCGCCTCGCTGGCGTAGACCGACATGTGCTCGGCGCCGTGATACTGGAACACGCGTTTGATGTCGGGCAGCAACGAAATGAGCAGAATGTAGGCAAGGAAGACAGCCACCCTGAAGAGGCCGTCAACCGAGTTGTATAGAACCGGATTCTCGAGCCCCGGCAGCAGAATCTTCATCAGATCGGTCAGCCAGAGGGGAAGAAAAACAACCAGCAGAAAAGCAAACGCGAAAGCGAGCAATAACATCAAGCCGACAGACCACTTCGAGAGCTCGCCCTTTGCCTTGGCTTTAACGTTGCTTTTTTCCTTCTTCTCGTCCTCTTCCTCGCTTAGTACGGCTGCGGAGAAATTCAACGCGCTGATGCCGATCATCAGCGTCTGACCAAGCAGGAAAATGCCGCGGATAAAAGGGAGGCCGAGAAGCCTGTGGCGTTTTGTCACGTTGGGTTGATGGCTGCGCCGCAGAACCACATCGCCGTTTTGCTTGCGCACGGCCACAGCATAGTAATTGGGAGAGCGCATGAGCACGCCCTCAATTACCGCCTGACCACCCAGCAGAAAATCCTGGTTGTTGGATTCGCGCGGCATCTTGCCCACAATTTTGCTTTTATTGATTTAACAAGACTAACGGCGCTTGCGCGTCTTCTTCTCCACCGCTTCCTTGGCCGCCTGGGTCTTGGCCTTGCGGCGTTCGAAGCGGTCGACCATCCCGGCGCTGTCCACGAGCTTTTGCTTGCCGGTAAAGAAGGGATGGCAGTTGGAGCAGATCTCCAACTTGATCTCCGCCTTGACGGAGCGGGTCTTGAAGGTGTTCCCGCAGGCGCAGGTCACCGTGGCTTCCACGTACTTGGGATGTATATCCGCTTTCATCTTAAATGCTTCCTTTCAGCCTTACTCTCAGCAACGGACCGCAGAGTATAAGGTAATCGCTTTCGAGTAGCAAGGGCTGATTTACTGCGTTTTGTGTGCCGGCTTGGGCATCGACAGCACGTTCCAGCCGGCAACGACATCGAACTCGATCGAGGTTCGCACAATCGGGGGAGAGACATCGGTGGCGTTTAACCTTAGGGTGTAGTGCCCCTCTCGCAGTTTACCGGTGCCGACCCTCATCGAGCTGGAAACCAACCCCCTTGATAGCAGATCCTTCCTGTCGAGTCTTGCGTTCGTCTGCCAGATGACTCGACCCATCGAAATCACCTCCAGCCGCACGGTAATGTCGGAAACCCTCTGACGCTGGGTCAGGTGCAGTTGGTATAAAACCTCGCTGTCATCGCCGAGCTGAACCACTCTGGCAACGTTCGGTGAGTATCGTTCTCCATTGAATTCGTATTGCAAGGATCCCTCGCCATCTACTGCCGGGGCATCCTGCCGGCTATGCACCAAAATCGCCGGGCCGAACCGCATCACCCGCGCGACTGCACTGGGGATTTCCACCTGCTCTTCTATCTCGAAATACCGCCTATCAACGGGATTGCGAAGGGTTAACTCAACGTTGTAGCGTCCAGGGCTGAGATCCAATTTCCCTTGATAAGAGACGGCCGCGGTCCCCCCGCGCCCGAGCTCGTGGTGATTGAAGCCGGCTGAAATAGTCTCGGTCAACTGCCCGGCAATTTGACCACTCTCATCACGGGCGATGGCTTCCACATGCAGAACGGCATAGCAGCGTCCGCGATAATTGGACATCGAGATGTTTTCGCTTCCGGCCACGAAGGCGAAATAGAGCTTCGGCAAGCCCGCATCGTCGCAGAAGGCATCGAAACTGCAGCGCCCGCCGAACTCACCGCGAATCCACGTATCCGCTCGGGATTCCCGGGAGCACCCGCCCATCATAGTCTTCAGCTTTTGAAGCATCTCCTTCTGGCGATAGTTGCGGCTGTTAAGCACTAGACTGAGGACCTTCTTGCTGGCTTTGGTGCGTTTGGCCAGAGCGCGCCGCAACTCGGCCTTGTTATCCTTCATAATCGGGCTGTGTTCCCGCGGCAGCAAACTGAGAGACAGTTGCCCCAGCAGGGGATCGATGCGGAGCAAACTGTTCAGGGCAAATTCTTCTTTTTCCTCTGATGATAGGCGGCCGGTGCCACCGGAGATTAGATCCGAAGGATTATAGGTTGCCGGATTGTAGACTCTGTAGACTTTGCCTGACGGCTTGAAAAAAACCACGAAGAAATAGTAGTTGATGCCGCAACTCTTGTCGGGCGGGTAGTACCAGGCATAAATCGGACCGTTCAGCTTGGAATCGCCCAGTGACAGGCTTTTGAGCGGCTCACCCAGCAGGACATAAACCTCTCCCATGGTGGCTTGCAGACTCGACCTGTTGTGGACTCCGAATTCCTGCCTTGCGCGTGCGAGTCGCCGGTAGTGCTCGTCCTTGAATTCGTTGGTGATGGTCTCGGGGGTCGGATCACGAAATTCCCAGAACGCCTCCACGAAACGCTCCCGCTCGCTATCTCTCTTCAGTGAGAGAAAATATTCGCGCTCTGCATCCGAGATGATGAAGGGCACTTCCTCTTCGAGCCACTTTGTGAAATCTACGTCGGCGGCGGCAGCGGAATAGAGCGCAAGGATGCCCAATGCCGAGAGGATGGCAATCAAAAGTCCGGTTTTCCCTGATATAGCTGACATAACTGTATTAAATGCTGATCCTGCGCCCATCCATCCATCGGTAAATACACCTTTACCGACTATCAAACTATATTAGAAACGGGTCCTGAGTGCTGTAATCGCGGCAACAAACCGCTCGGGACTAGTTGCTGCTCCCCCATCCCGTTCTACCCCCGGCCGCATCCCCTATTCTTTTCGTACTCGGCATCGGTCGCCAGCAGATCTTTTATCTCGCCGGGCGCCTTCTGCAGCGCATCCAGCACCAGGTCAAGCGCGAGTAACTGCGCCTTATCTCGGGAATCCATGAAGCGTCGCAGCAGTTCCGGCTCAATATAGACCAGGTCGGAGCCGGCTGAATAGACAAACGAATCGCAGACCGAACCGCTTTTGACAAATCCCACTACAAGCCCGACTCTTGTCCTGCCAACCTTCCCGCGCAGGAACTCCCTGACCCTGTGCTCCCGCATCTCGACAACATCGCCCATCGACCCTCTCGGTGAATGATTTGCCAAAACCACTCACCAGGCAAAATCAAACACCCTTTGATGCCGCGAAGCTATGCTTCGCCCTTGTCCAAGGCTTCCAGGTTCTTCTCGATCAGAGATATCTGGGCCTGAAACTCCGCAAGTTTTGTCCGCTCCGCTTCCACGACCTCCTGTGGTGCGCGCAGCACAAATTTATCATTCGCCAGCTTCTTTTCCGATCTCGACATCTCGGTGCGTAGCTTTTCAAGTTTCTTGTCCAACTTGGCCTTCTCCTCAACCGGATCCAGCACTCCCGCCAGATATATCTCCATGTCGCCGATGACCTGAGACGCAGCCGACGCCGGCCGTGCTGCCTCGGAGTCGATCTCCAACGCCGACAGGTTGGTCATCTGAACCACCAGATGCCTGAGCGATTCAATACACGAGGCGGCTTGACCGCCGGCTTTGATCACTGCGGAGAGCGTCTTGCCCGGCGACACGCCGTGCCGCGCCCTCATTTCGCGAATCGAACGGATCACATCCTGCAGCAAAGCGAAGTCGTTTTCGGTCTTTTTATCTTCGCGCTCGCGCAACCGGTCCGGCCAGGAAGCGAGGATCAGCAATTCCGGAGATTCGAGCGGTCCTTCGAGCCCGCGCACGAGGCACTGCTGACCCAGCTTCTCCCAGAGTGTCTCGGTGATAAACGGCACGAACGGGTGGAACAGTCGCAGCACCTGGTCGAGCGTGAAGGCGAGAACCGTCCGCGCGACAGGAGCGGTCTCCTCGCTCTTGAGACGCGGTTTGATCAGCTCGAGATACCAGTCGCAAAGCTCTCCCCAGAAGAAGCTGCGCGCGGCTCCGATCGCCGCGGACGGGTTGTAGTTAGACAATTGCCGGGTGACAGTGTCGATCGCGCGCGACAACCGCGAGAGTATCCAGCAATCCTCCTCGGCAAGATCGCTGTCGGAAACGGGCTCGAACTCGTGGCTGCCGAGATTCATCAGCGCGAAGCGTGCGGCGTTCCAGAGCTTGGTGCAAAAGGCGCGCCCGACGTCGAAGCGGTCGCTGATGATCTTGGCCATCGCCAGATCGGGCATTGTCCCCAACACGTCGAATTCCTTGCCGCTTCCGGGGCAGATGTAGGTGAAGATCGTGCGGCCGTGCCGAGCCGTCGCCAGGTCCACCACCTCCCCGGTGAAGGGCGATATCGCCTGAATCGGCAGGCGGATGTCTTGCGTGCCGGTCTGCATGTCGCAAAGCACGTAGCGCATTGCGTCGGCGCCGTATTTCTCGATTATGTCCACCGGGTCGATGCCGTTGCCCTTGCTCTTGCTCATCCGCTCGCCTTTGCCGTCCTGGATGTTGGCGTGGATGAAGCACGCGGTGAAGGGGACGTCACCGAGCAGGTAAAGCCCCATGATCAGCATCCGCGCCACCCAGAGCGTGATGATGTCGCGCCCGGTGATCAGGCAGGAGCCGGGGTAATAGTAATCAAGGCAATTGGCGCGTCCGTCGACCGCTCCGAGCGGCGACTGCCCCTCCTCGATCACGGCGGTATCGGGATCGGGCCAGCCGAGAGTGCTGAAGGGCCAAAGTGCTGAGCTGAACCAGGTATCCAGCACATCTGGGTCCTGAGCCAGGCCGGCGGCTTCGAGGACCTCCGCGTGCTTGCCTTCTGCCGCCTCGTTGCGCAGGCAGACGAGGATGTCGAAGCGTTCGCCCTTGTCCAGATCCTGCAAACCGTCCAGGCTGAACAGGGCGCCGCCGGCATCGGAAACCCAGACTGAGAGTTCCTCCGGGTTTGATTGGGGAAGCTTCTCCAGGACCGGCATTAACTCACTGTGTGCGAACGAGCCATGCCAGATCGGAATCCGGTGGCCCCACCAGAGTTGTCGGCTGATGCACCAGTCGCGCTTCTCGGCAAGCCAACTCCTGTAGGTTCCGCCGTAACGGGCGTGGTCGGGATAAAATGTCAGCCTCCGGCCCGAGGGCGATTTGTATTCGTGATCAATCGCATCGATGGCGGTTTGCGCCAGCCCCCGAGTCTTGAATTCTCTGTCGGTTCCTCTGCCGCAAAGGATGCCTCCATCGACATCGCTCATCATGATAAACCATTGCTTTGAGAGGTAAGGCTCGATGGCGGTTTTGGAGCGGTCGGAATGGCCGATCTCGATCTCGCGATCCTCGATCGCCTCCATCAAGCCTTGCGCTTCCAGATCGGCTACCACGCTCTCGCGGGCCGCGAAGCGGTCCTGCCCGGCGTAGCGGCCGGCGTTATCGTTCAGCGTGCCGTCGGGATTGAGGATGTTGATGATGTCGATTTCCGCGCTGTGCCTGGTCCAGACGTCGTAGTCATTGGGATCGTGGGCGGGCGTTATCTTGACGCACCCGGAACCCAACTCCGGTTTCGCCCACTCGTCGAGGATCAGCTGGAGTTCCCGCTCCATCAACGGCAGCATCACCCGCCGCCCTGCCTCGGCCATCTCCCTCAGCTTCAGGAGGTTGGGCAGGACCTCCTCCTTGCGCCGCTTCAAGCTCTCAAGCTCATCAGTCAGTTGCTGCTTCTCCTTGCGAGCCGCCGCCTTGATCCGCGACGGCATCTCGGCGATCAGCCGATCGAGCGCTCTCTCGGGGTCGGGATGGACGGCCACGGCGGTGTCGCCGAGCATCGTCTCCGGGCGCGTGGTGGCCACCGTCACGAATTCCGGCTCGCCCTGCCTGCGATCGATCACCGGGTATCGGATGTGCCAGAAGTGCCCCTGGATCTTCTCGTAGACGATCTCGTCGTCGGAGACGGCCGTCTGTAACTGGCAGTCCCAGTTGACCAGCCGGTCGCCGCGGTAGATCAGGCCGTCGCGGAAGAGGCGGAAGAAAGCCTCCCTCACCGCCCGGGCGCAGACTCGGTCCATCGTGAAGCGCTGGCGGTCCCAGTCGCACGAGCAGCCCATGCTCTGCTGCTGTTTGATGATGCGCTGTTGGTACTCGTCCTTCCACGTCCAGATCTTGGCTACCAGGGTCTCGCGGCCGACGTCGCGGCGCGTCTTGCCCTCCAGCTCGAACAGGCGCTTTTCCACCACCGCCTGGGTCGCGATGCCGGCGTGATCGGTGCCGGGCATCCACAGCGTGTTATCGCCCGTCATCCGGTGCCAGCGGATCAGCAGGTCCTGCATCACATTGTCCATCGCGTGGCCCATGTGCAGCGCACCGGTGACGTTGGGCAGAGGCATCATGATTACGTAGCGCTCATCGCGCTCGTCGGGGGAGGCGGCAAAGGCTCGCGACTCCAGCCAATGCCTTCTTACCCGCTCCTCGTTCGCGGCTGTTTCGTAGTGTTTTGGTAGTTCGTCGTTCATTCTCAAACCGGACTCAGGAAATGGCTGTCACTGTTTTTCGATTTCGCGAAAAACACGGTTAAAACAACCGTAACTTATTGTAAAAAAAGCATTTCCGGCCAAGGAAATACAAGCACTAATGCTAACCCAGGCAATCGGTAAAGTCAACGAATCCGGGGGGTAAACCGGAGATGCCGGCCGCAGTGTAAACACTCTTCTGAAGGATGTTAAAAACAGGCTGTCAGGTTTTCGTTATCTCTTCGATCGCGTCCCTGATCATCCGCTCGGCAAGGTCGGGCACTACTTCCCACGCTACTTCCCGGACGACGTCGTCGCTAAGTTTCCTGACGATTTCTTCAACCAGATCCCTTCCGAGCTTCTCGGCGGTATCTTCATCCACGGCATGTATTCCCGCCAGACCCAGGCGCTCCACCACCTGCCGTGTAACCCTCTCGACTACGGGATCAAGATCCCCTCGGATTGGCGCGGCCGGCTCGGGCTCCGGTCCTACGGCTTCCTCTTCCAGTGCAGGGACCGCAACCGCCTCCTCCGCCCCCTCGAGCGAGATTTCCAATGGCGTCTCGGCAAGCTCTTCGTCGACGGCCAGCGGAATGGCATCCTCGATCTCCGGCGGCCTCCGTCCGATCGCCTCCACGGGGGTTTCGATTTCCGTCAGCTCAGGCGGCGCCAGCTCTGCCGGGGGAACCTCCTCAACCTCGGCAATCACCGGGGCCTCTTCCAGAGCCAGGTCTTCCATCCGATCAACAGTGTCTGAAAGATCAAGCGCCTCGGAGGGTTCCTCAACCGGCGGGGCTTCTGGAGGCGCTCCAGCAAATTCGCCTGCGGCAGCCTGGTCACCTAACTCAAGATCGCCAAAGGAAGCTTCATCGCTGACGTCCAGAATCATCGGCCCCTCTTCGGATTTCTCCATATCTCCGGGCTCGACCGTGGAAGTGGTTTTGCCGGCAAAATCCTGGATCCCGGTATCGATGACGTTCAGCAGCGCGCTCGGGCTGAAAGGTTTCTCCAGCATGCCCGCCGCGCCGGCCTTGTTTGCGCGCTCCTGGTTATAGGTGGCAAAAGAGGTTTTCAGCAGAAACACCTTCGCGTGGGCCAACTCCGGATCGCTCTTGATCGCCTCGCACAATGCATAGCCGTCCATCCTGGGCAACTCGATGTCGGCCAGCACGATATCCGGTTTGATTTCCTGAACCATTTCCAAGGCCGCATTGCCGTCGGTGACAGCGCTGAGGTCGACATCGCGCTCTGATATCGCCAGTTCGACAACCTTGTGATTAGAGACGCTGCTATCGGCGAGAAGAACCTTGACGCTCATCCAGCCCTCCACTCCGCGTCCACGATAACGACCGTGTCGCGCAGGTCGGCTCTCGCACCACGCCTGCTAATCGGCCTGCTGCGAGGCACGCTATTAATGATTTTACAATCGTACCACAAGGCACAAATACTGTCAACTTTCGTGATATCAGTGTGTTACGGTTAATCGTTTCAGTCAGAATGTGTTTTACTTCACTTGCCTAATCTCCGCAAGAATACATATAATGCCGTCAATCAGAGGAGATAGTCGATCATGGCGGAGACTAAACCGAAGTACAAGCGCATCCTGATCAAGCTCAGTGGTGAGGCGTTGATGGGTGGCAAGGACGTGACTCTCGATCCGGAAACCGTCAACTCCGTGGCATTGCAAGTGAAACAGGTGCGGCAACTCGGCGTCGAAGTCGCCCTCGTGATCGGCGGCGGCAACATCTTCCGCGGCCTCCAAGCCAGCACGCAGGGGATGGACCGGGTCACCGCCGACCACATGGGCATGCTGGCGACGGTGATTAACAGCCTCGCGCTCCAGGATGCCCTGGAGAATCAGGGCGCCGATGTGCGCACGATGACCGCCATCCCGATCTCCAACATCGCCGAGCCCTTCATTCGCCGCCGTGCCACCCGCCACCTGGAGAAGGGGCGCGTCGTGATCTTCGCCGCCGGCACCGGAAATCCCTACTTCAGCACCGACACCGCCGCAGCCCTGCGCGCCAACGAAATACTCGCCGAGGTAATCTTCAAGGCCACAAAGGTCGACGGCGTCTACGACAGCGATCCCGAGATCAACACCAACGCGACGCGCTACGAACAGCTGACATACCAGAAAGTGCTCGAGGATCACCTGCGCGTGATGGACGCCACTGCCATCTCGCTCTGCATGGAGAACAAGACTCCCGTCCTCGTCTTCAGCATCCGCGAGGAGGGCAACATCATGCGCGCCGTCTTGGGCGAGGACATCGGGACACTGGTCACTCTCTGACGGTTCGATAATGCGTTGTGAGCTGCCTTTCCCGGCTGCGCTGGATACTCCTCATTTCCTGAATTGCTTCAGGACCTTGATCAAAGCCTTTTCATTCACCTTGAAGAAGGGGGAGATTGCATCGCGCATCATCGACGTATACGTGGGACGGTACAAGCCTTCCTCCCACATATCCATGCCCTTGAACAAACCATACCCTTCGTAGCGATAGGGAGTCGGTACGGGCGGATTCCCCTTTATATATCCGGCCCATTTAACCTTTCTCGGATCGGTCTCGATGGTGGCGTTGGCAGCATCAGGTTCTTCTGTCGGCGGCGGTACATCGAAGTAATCCAAGTAATCGTAGTAGATATATTCATCCCATAGATTCCCGACGCCGTGGCCGAGCTCATGAATCAGATTACCCCCGCCGCGGGTATTCAAGTATTGGGACGAAAGAACAATACGGCCAAAATTGTAGCTGCCAACACCCTTCATCGCGGAAAAGGGATCGTGAATCCACACGACCGGGATAGTGAAATTAGGAAATGCTTCAGCGGCAACCTCGTAGACTCTCGCAGTACTGCCGGCTCCACCTTGATAGCGCTTGGCGCCGATCTGGAACATGTTAAAGACCGTGGAATTCTGCAGTCCTAAATCCACAAACGTATGATTACCGTCCTCGGAGGGAATCCAGCAGGTGTAGATGTGGATGCGGTCGGAGAATCTGTCAAACGGCGCGAAATTCAGCAGCACTTGCGCGTTATAGGCGCAGAGGAACTCGAATTCAGCTCTCTCGTAGCGATTGCAGATGCCGTCGCCGTTCTCATCGACAAACGGCTCGGGGGCGTCGTAATCCCCATCCCAGTTCCTATCGTAATAGTCTTCACCCTCGTCGTATTTGCCGTTCAAATTGGCATCCAAGAAGAGATCGCCATCCCAAACGCCGTTTCCGTTCTTGTCGGTAAAGGTCTCATGATACTCGGTATAGGCTTCCGGCATCATCAGGATGTTCAACTTGCCTTCGCTGGAACCCTCACCCCAGATTCTCTGCAGTTGCGGACCACCTCTCTTCTTATTCTTGCGGCAAACGAACTTGAAGGGTTGTTGCTGTCTTTTCCTCACCTTAACGATTTTGATTATCTCCCCCGACGTTTCCTGGCTGTTCGGGATCACGACGAAAACCAGCTTCTTATTGGGAAGGCGGGCGGCAAAGTTCCCTTCGTTGTCGGTTTGGACGACCGTGAGCAACCAGCGATCCCAGGTTGACTTGCCGAGCTTCGTCTCGAAGATCCAGATCTCAGCCCGGATGCTCCTACCGCCTTTTTCCATGACCCTGCCCCGGAACAGGTTGTTCGGCCCCCACGCGAGATTCAATTCGTCTTTGCCGGGATCGAAAAGGTCTACGAACAGCGGATCGGGCGGATACTGCACCTTCCGGCCTTGATAATCGGGATCGAAATAAACGCAGTTCGCGGCAACCACATATTCCCCCGGAGAGACCCTGATCGAGAATGAACCGTCACTCCCAAGTTTTCCTCCCTTCTGTCCACCTATCTGGATCTTGTCGACTTCTTTGCCGCTTTCCCGCTCGTAAAAGGTCAGGTTGAGCTCCACAAGCGAGTAATCGACGACACCCGGAATCGTTATCCTGCCTTTCGCTTTGCTCTTGGCCGAAGGTTGGGCGTCTCGCCAGCCAATGCTCAAATCCTTATCCGCTAGCGGCCGGCTATCGCGGGTTATCACGCGCAGGTATTCCCCGAGCTCCGGACCGTTTCCTTCGACTCCGGCGGGTCTTGACGAGAAATTGTGCTTATTGCCAAGCAGCGGTATTTCTCCGATCTCCTGCTGAAGTAAAAGCGAGCCGCCGGAAGAACGGATTTCTATCGTCCGAGCCTCGATGAAATTAGGGAGGACTAGGCAAAAGGAATCGGATTTACGCACACGGCCGCCCCTTAGTTTTCCCGTCGCGTCCAGATAGTCGTAGAGGATCTCATCAGGCAGGATGATGTTCCTGGAAAACAACTCGCGCCCATCCGAACCCTGAATGGAAATGCAATAACCTCCCTCCTGCAGAGGAATCGGTTCAGCGCCTTCGACGATTTTCACCCCCGTCGCTATGAGATTATTGTCGTGCCTCTCCAGTGAGAGAATCATGCGGCCGGCGGCTGTACTATCATTCTCTTCGGAACCGAAGACCATGTGAGATGCAGAGAACAATAACAATAGGATAATCAAACACCTCTTTGCGCACATAAATGACCCCCTTTGTTCAGAATTCAAGAACGATGGCTTCCCCTTCAAGGGTAGTGAAACGGCCGATTGGGGCGGGAGTATGTAACATTCTTAACAGTACACTATGCATAGCCATCAAGGTCTCGATGGGCTCCGTAGAACCAGCTCAAAGGCCCTCCATTCTTCTGCTTAAAAAAATAGTTTTCTTTGTTATAATCGCGTATCGGGCAACCAAAGAGCGCTGGGAGCGAGCCAGGAGGAGGGGGAACATGGAAGATTTATTGGACAACACCGAACTGTCGATGGAAACGTCCATCGAGCACATGCTGAAAGAGTTCGGGGGGATGAGGACCGGCCGCGCCTCCATTCACTTGCTCGACAACATCATGGTCAACTACTACGGCAGCGAAACTCCCCTCAATCAGTTGGCGACGATCACCGCTCCCGAGTCTACCCTGTTGGTGATTGCCCCATTCGATCCCTCTTCGCTCGGCGAAATCGAAAAAGCCATCCACCGCAGCGGATTGGGCCTTAGCCCGGTCAACGACGGCAGGCTGGTCCGCCTGCCGATACCTCCGCTCACCGAAGAGCGCCGCATCGAGCTGACAAAGCTCGTTGCCAAAGTGGCGGAGGAAGCCAAGACCTCCGTGCGCAACCACCGCCGCGAGGCGAACGACCTGGTCAAGGCGGCGGAGAAGAACAAGGAGATCAGCGAAGACGATGAACACCACTACTTCGGCGAGGTCCAGAAACTGACCGACAAGTTTATCGAGCGGATCGACAAGCTGGCGGCAACCAAAAAAGAAGAGATCATGCAGGTCTGACTGCAGCGCTGCTTTGCTGTCCCGAATTCAACAACCAGCTTGGCCGAAAGAGGTCTACCAATGTTCGATTTCCTTGCTTGGATCTACCTGATCAACTCCGTCCTGCTGATAGTGCACGAGATCGATTCAGCCTACTGGAAGGAATGGAACCTGTTCAGGCTGCCCGGGGACATTGCCGGATTCCTGATAATCCACCTCCCCCTCTTGTTCGTCGTACAGCTGGGTCTGGCCCTGATGTTCCTCAACGTGTGGGCAGGCCTGATCTTCTCGCTGATCCTCGCCCTATCCGGCCTCTTCGCTTTCTCGGCGCACATGTTCTTCATCGCCAGAGGAAAGGACGAATTCAAAACGTCGGCTTCCATTGCTATTCTGTCCGCGACACTGCTTGTCTCGCTGATCCAGTTACCCGTAACCCTCTTTCTTTTGGCAGGCTGAGGTTAAGCGGAAATGAAAATCCTCGTGACCGGCGCCAGCGGCTTCACCGGCTCTCACCTCGCGCGCAGACTGCTGCAACAGGATCATAGTGTGCGGGTGCTGGTCAGACCCCAAAGCCGCCTCGACGAGGATCTTGCCGGATCGGCGGAGCGCATCGACGGCGACCTCACCCGCCCCGGCGACTGCCACAAGGCCGTAGAAGGCTGCGACGCCGTCTATCATATTGCCGCCCTCTATCGCGAGGAGAAGAATCCGAAGGCTTTCTTCGACGTCAACGTCGACGGCACGCGCAACATCCTCGAGGCGTGCAAGGCGTTCGGCGTCGGGAGGATTGTCCACTGCTCTACCGTCGGCGTCCACGGACACCTGAAGCAGGTACCCGGCGGCGAGGACGCCCCCTTCCATCCGGGCGATGCTTACCAGCGCTCCAAGCTGGAGGGAGAACTGCTCGCGCTCGAATACCACCGCAAGCACGGCCTTCCCGTCTCCGTCTTCCGGCCGACCGGCATCTACGGCCCCGGTGACCTGCGCCTGCTAAAGTTCTTCCGCATGGCCCGCAAGCGCCGCCCGCTGATCGGCAACGGCAAGCCGCACTACCACCTGACATATATCGACGACCTGGTGGAGGGCATTATCCTCTGCGGCACCCATCATGATGCCGTCGGTGAGGTGTTCATCCTCGGAGGACCCGACGCGCCCACGCTGCGCGAGTGGTACGACACGATCGCCGAGCTGCTTGGCGTCAAACCGGTGGGGATGCGGCTGCCCGTCTGGCCGTTCCTGGCCGCCGGTGCGGTGCTCGAATTACTGTTCAAGCCCTTCGGACTGCAACCGCCGTTGCACCGCCGCTCAGTTCACTTCTTCACCCACGACCGCTGGTTCGATATCTCAAAGGCGCAGCGAGTTCTGGGTTACTCGCCCAAAGTCGGCCTGCGCGAGGGCATGGAAAAAACCGCCCGCTGGTACGAGTCGCAGGGCCTGCTCTGAAAACAGCCGCTTCAATTTGTTATCATGATTATTCCCAAGTCCGGGAGGACTTTGCGATGGATACAATGAAATCCTGGCGCCTCAACGAATTCGGCAGTATTGAAAACCTGCAGTTGGAGGAAATCCCGGTACCCGAACCAGCAGAGGGCGAGGTTCTGGTCAGGGTGGAGTATGCCGCGCTCAATCCCGCCGACGCCTTTGTTGTGATGGGTCGCTATCCCGAGGCGGGAGAGCCGCCGTTTTCCGTCGGCCGCGACGGCTGCGGCATCATCGAGACGCCGGTGGCGGATGGGCGCTTCGAAAAGGGCGAGCGCGTGGTTCTGCTGCGCAGCGATATCGGCATCACCCGCGACGGCATGCTGGCCGAATACGCGGCCATCCCGGAGACGTGCCTGGCGCCGATACCCGACTGGTGGACGCCGCAGGAGGGCGCCGCGGGACCCCTGGTTAATCTCACCTGCTGGCAAGCGCTCAAACTGGCTGCCGATTTGCGGCAAGCTGAGACGGTGGTGATCACCGGCGCATCCGGCGGCATCGGCACCGCCGCCCTGATGCTCTCCAAAGCCATGGGTGCCTTCGTGATCGCCCTCTCGCGCGATGAAGGCAAGCGGGCGAAACTGCTGGAACTCGGGGCCGATGTGGTGCTCGACACTGACGATCCCGATCTAGTCGCCAAGGTTAGGCAAGCATCTCCCACAAACGGAGCCGACGTGGTCATCGAGAACATCTGCGGACCTTTCCTAGCCAAAAGCATCGAGATGGCCGGCAACCACGGCCGCATCTGCATCATCGGCGCGCTAGGCGGGATTAAGTCGGAGATCAACCCCCTGAAGATTTTGTTCAAGCGGCTGCAAGTGCATGGCATCCAGGTCGGCGACTACACCGACCCGGGCGTGCAGAGTGCCTGGTCGCAGATCGTCGAAACGTTGAGAAAAACCTGGGCAAAGCCGCTGATCGACAAGGTCTACCCCTTCACCCGGGTTCAGGAGGCTTTCCGCCACCTGCGGCGCGGGACGATGGGTAAAATCGTCGTCGGGCCGATGTCCTGAGCGATTATTCAAATGACGCGACGGCGCCAAATGTGGTAAAAAGAATCAAATATTAGCTATGACGGTTTGCGCAGCGCAGGAGGAACCAAGATGGCGGAACTGACAAAAAAGATCTACGACATCGTGAATTACCCCGGGCGCGTCGGCGTGCTCGGCACGGCCGATAAAGATGGCAAGCCCGACGCCGCCTACTACGGCAGCCCCCGGCTGACGGAGGAAGGCACGCTGGTGGTCGGCTCCGGCGACAACCTCACTCTCCACAATCTGCACGAGAATCCCCAGGCGGTCTTCTTCTGTGTCGACGAGGCGCCGGTGAAGCCCACAACGCCCGGCTGCCGCCTGTATCTCAAGGTCAGGAAGATTTGGAAAGAAGGGCCGATTCTCGAAGCGATCAGGGATAACATCTCCAGGAACTTCAGCGAGGAAGCGGCAAAGAAGATCGTCGCGGCGATTGTCTTCGACGTCATCGAGGTCAGACCTCTGATCGCCAAGGGATACTGATCCCGCACACAGGCCGGACTTTTTCAGACCGGGGGAGAACGACTATCAATTTCCATCTGGAACTCAAGGGACCTTTCAACCCCGAGCTCTCCCTCGCCTTCTGGCTGCGGCGGCCGGAGGAGCAGGTCGATCTCGTCGGGCCCGGCAACAGCTACACCCGCCTCTTCTTCCACGGCGACCGGCCGGTCCTGGTGCATGTCGAGCAATGCGGCGACCTGGAGCAGCCGTCCTGCGATGTAACGCTGTCGGGCGAAGTCTGCGAAGAGGATCGCGACTGGGCCGCCGAGACAGTCCGTTGGATCCTGCACGACCACTGCCCGCTGGAAGATTTCTACTCGCACATCACCGCCGCCGACCCGTCGTTCCCGCTGGCAGCGAGCGCCCGCGGCCTGCGCACCCCCCTCTCGCCCACACTCTTCGAGACACTCGTCTTCGCCATCGTCGGCCAGCAGGTCAACCTCACCTTCGCCTACCACTGCAAGGCCGCCCTCGAGGCCGGCTACACCCGCTGTGCGATTATCGACGGGCAGGAGTATCTGGCCGCGCTCACGCCGGAGGACCTCGACGGAGCGCAGATTCCCGACCTACGCGCGCAGAAAATCTCCAACGCCAAGTCGCGCGCCATCCTCGAGTTGGCCGAGAGCTTCCGTTCCGAACCGCTCGACCGACGCAAACTCGCCGGCAAGAGCAGCGAGGAGATCTCCGCCCTCCTCACCTCATTCCGCGGCATCGGACCCTGGACCGCCGCCTACAGCATGATCAAGGCCCTCGGCACACTCGACGTCCTGCCCTGCGGCGACGCCGGCCTGCAGAACGCCGTCAAGCGCTGGCGCGGTATGGAGCGCAAGCCCACGTCCGACGAAGTCCACGCCATCGGCGAGCGCTGGGGGCCGTACAAGGCACTCGCCACCTTCTACCTCTGGACGGGGCTGATCGAACAGGAGAAAGAAAGCTGACGGCACGCTTCCTTGCCCACCAATAATTCCGCGTGTTATTCTTCCGACCATTTCAGCGAGGAGAATCGATGTTCACACTTAGCAGCGACGAGAATTTACTCACCTTCACGCTCCAGCGGGAGCGGTCGCAGTTCGGCGACGGCTCGCGCGTCCTGTTCTGGATCGACAAGGAGCAGCACGTGCTGCAGCGCGGCCGGCAGGAGGCGATACCGATCGGGATGATCGACGGCTTCGGCGCCGAGGACGGGCGCCTCTTCTGCCGCATGGGCGATACAGAGATCACTCTCCATCTCGACGAAACCGCCGATGCCGAGGCTTTGAAGCAGGCTGCGGCCGACCTTGCCGCCTTCTGCGACGTCCGGCAGGGTTGATCCCACCGCCCGA
>DATKUA010000221.1:0-2895 GCA_035530855.1 Acidobacteriota bacterium
GCCCAGCTCGAGCAGGCGGTCGCCCGGCCTGATCCTCGATACGACGTGTTCGATCTCGGCGTCGAGATATCGCCGCACGCGCGGCGGGGCGATCTCGTAGACGCGGCGCAGCCGCTCGGCGGAGAGTTTTTGCGCGTAGTAATTAGAGTTGCTCATCGGAGTCGGTGAGATCTGTTTTATTTCAATATGATAGTGATCTGAGCGTTGATGCACAACGTGTGTAAAAGGGATCAGTCCTGTAATTCCAGGACTGATCCCCTCTTGCCCCGCTCCGGCGGGATCAGGGCGCATAACGGCACCTCGTCGGCTTGACAACTGCGGCCCCGGGCGTTAAATTACTTTACGTAACGTACATTAAGTATATTATGGCAGTTTGAGAGGAGGCCTGGTGATGACAACGAGTATTTCGGCCCTGGAAGCGCGGGACCGGTTTGCCGACATGACAAACCAGGTTCACTATGGGAAGGAGCGTGTGGTGGTGACGCGCCGCTCCAAGCCGTTTGTGGCGATCGTGCCGCTTGACGACTTGAAACTGATCGAATTGCTCGAGGACCTGATCGATATCGAGGAGGCCCATCGAGCTCTGGCCGAGGCTGAAGCGAAGGGCACAATTTCCTGGGAGGATATCAAGGAAAAGCTGGGTCTCTGAGATGTATTCGATTGAGCTGACTCCGCAGGCGGCGAGGCAGTTAAAAAAGCTTGCAAGCGATACGCGCGCTCAGCTTGCACGGGCAATCGACAGGCTCGGGAGTGATCCCCGGCCGCGCGGCGTGAAGAAGCTCAAGGGGAAGGACATCGAGAACTGCTACAGGTTGCGAGTCGGCGATTTCCGCATAATTTATCAAGTCAGGAATGGGGATGAGCTTGTGATCCTGATCGTCAGGATAGGCGATCGCAAGGAGGTGTATAAAGATCAGAAGAGGTTGGTGAGGCTGTTGAAGAGGTTGCGTTCGGGGAGCAGCTAAGACACCATAGCTCGGAGCGGATGCTGACGTAAAGGTTCACCAGAGATAAAAAAAGGCGGACGAAATCATCCGCCTTTTCTCTTGCTGTGAAGGTGTATCAGCCGAAGGGATGTTCCAGGGAGGGGCTCTGCTCGGTGTAGAGTTTGCCGCCCTCCTCGGAGATGTACATGATGTCTTCGAGTCGCAGGCCGAACTCGCCGTAGATGTAGATGCCCGGCTCGTCGCTGAACACCATGCCCGGCGCCAGCGGCAGCTTGTTGCCGCGGACGAGGTAGGGCCACTCGTGGCCGTCCATGCCGATGCCGTGGCCGAGGCGGTGGGTGAGGTACTTGTAGTCGGGGCCGTAGCCGGCGTCGCTGATCGCCTTCCTGGCGGCGTCGTCGACTGAGCCGCAGGGCGCGCCGACCTTGGCGGCGGCGAGCGCTGCGTCCTGCGCGTGGCGGACGGCATCGAACACTTCCACCTGTTTCTTCGACGGCTTGCCGTAGACGACGGTGCGGGTGATGTCGGAGGGGTAGCCGTTGACGCGGCAGCCGCCGTCGGTGAGCACGGTCATCCCCGGCTGCAACGGCTGGCGGTTTTTAGTTCCGTGCGGGAAGGCGGAGTTCTCGCCGTGCAGCACCATCGCCCCGCCCGGCAAGCCGTATTCCTGGAATCCCGCGGCGATGGCGTCGGAGACGTCGTCCTCTTTCATCCCCTCGGAGAGATTGGTGAGCACCTTGCCGTAGACCTGGACGGTGAGGTTGTTGGCGATGCGCTGCAGTTCCCGCTCTTTTTCGGATTTGATTATTCTGCAGCCGCCTGTGACCGGATCGCCCGAGACGAACTCCAGCGAGGGCGCGGCCTTGCGCAATCCGTCGAAGACCATGAACCTGACGGTCTCTTCGATGCCGATCTTGCCGCCGGTGACGCCGGCGTCGGCCAGGATCTTCTTCGTCAGGCCGTAGGGGCACTCGTGCTCGTGCCAGGGGTAGACGCCGCACTCTTCGGTGAGCTGTTCGCGCGCTCTCTGCTCCTCGAAGGCGGGGGTGACGACGGCGGGATCATGGTCGGGGAAGAGGATCATGCCGAACATGCGCTCGCTGCGCCACCAGTTGATCCCGGTGAAGTACCTCAGCGAAGAGCTGCCCGTCAGCAGCAGTGCGTCGATGCCGTTCTCGCCCATCAGCCTGCGCGCCTTTTCCTGGCGGGCCTGATAGTCGGACGCGTCGATCTGCGGCGCGCCCTCGAGCGTGCCCTGGGTTATAATGTCCATCGGGATGGTGGTTTCGGCGTGCGCGAAGGCGGCGGCCCCCAGGACTCCCAGGGCCGAGGTCTTCAGCATTTGTCTGCGTGTCCAGTACATGTGTCCTCCCCCGTTTTAATAATTAAAAGTTCTATTCGGTGCGGATATCACGGCTGCGTCACAAGGCGGTTCGATCAGGAGCGCATGAAAGTATGGCACATGATTGCGCGGCCCTCCAGATGATATTTGGAGGGCGGTATGCCGAAAATTGAATGCCGGGGCATGAAGAGGGCGGACCCTCCACAGGCAGACAAGTTCATCCGGCCCCTCCCATTAGGTCGAGGGTTTATTATTGCGGGGTGGATAAATCCACCCCCCACAATCTTCGTGAGACATTTATCAGGCATTCGAGCGGCCAATTACATTGCCCGGAGATTGTAGGGGCGGTATTCATACCGCCCGATTTTTCAAAGTCGGGCCAGATGATCCGCCGCGGCGGAGGACCGCCACTCGACTTTCAGGAAACCAGCGGATCAGGCGACATCGATGAGGACCTTGAGCGCGCCGGGGCGTGCGGCGTGCTCGAGCGCTTCGACTCCTTTGTCGAGCGGAAAGGTTTTTTCGATCAGCGGTTTGACGTCGACGAGCCCCTCGGCTAGCAGCCTGAGTGCCGGCGGGAAGGGGCCGCAGCGCGAGCCGACAACG
>DATKUA010000222.1:0-4938 GCA_035530855.1 Acidobacteriota bacterium
TGAAGAACGCCGACCAGGCGATGTACGCCGCCAAGAGCCAGGGGCGCAACCGCTGCAGCTACTTCACGCCGTCGATGCAGGAAGCGGCGCAGACCCGGATGCGGCTGGCGCGCGACCTGCGCGGCGCCCTGGCGGGCAGCCAGTTCTGCCTGCACTACCAGCCGATCGTGGCCTTGACCACCGGCGCCATCCACAAGGCGGAGGCGCTGATCCGTTGGCAGCATCCGTCGCGCGGCCTGATCGGCCCGGCGGAATTCATCGCCATCGCCGAAGACACCGGCCTGATCGCCGACATCGGCAATTGGGTATTCCGCGAGGCCGCCCGCCAGGCCAGGCGATGGCGGGCCCAGCAACCGGGATTCCAGATCAGCGTCAACATGTCGCCGGTGCAGTTTCACAACAACGACGGCAGCCAGGCCGCCTGGTTCGAGCACCTGCAGCACATCGGCCTGCCCGGTCAGGGCATCGTCGTGGAGATCACCGAGGGCCTGCTGCTCGATGCCCGTCCCGAGGTCAAGGATAAGCTGCTGGCCTTCCGCGACCAGGGTATCCAGGTCTCGCTCGACGACTTCGGCACCGGCTACTCGTCGCTGTCCTACCTCAAGAAGTTCGATATCGACTACCTGAAGATCGACCAGTCCTTCGTGCGCAATCTGGCGCCGGCCTCGGACGACCTGGCGCTGTGCGAAGCGATCATCGTGATGGCGCACAAGCTCGGCCTGCAGGTGATCGCCGAGGGCGTCGAGAGCGCGGCGCAGCGCGCTCTGCTGGCCGCCGCCGGCTGCGACTACGGCCAGGGCTATCTCTTCTCCAGACCGGTGCCGGCGGCGCAATTCGAGGCGTTGCTGGGCGGCGGCCCAGTCCGAGCCTGAGGTTTATCGAGAGCCGGGCCGCTTCTGCCGTAAAATGCCAGTGTCATGGCGCTCGCCGTCCTCAAAAGCCGGGCCTTGTCCGGCATGGAAGCCACCGAGGTCACCGTCGAGGTGCATCTCGCCGGCGGCCTGCCGGCATTCGCGCTGGTCGGTCTGCCCGACACCGAGGTCAAGGAAGCACGCGACCGTGTCCGCGCGGCGATCCAGAATTGCCGCTACGAATTCCCGCAGCGCCGGATCACGGTGAATCTCGCGCCAGCGGACCTGCCCAAGGAGTCGGGTCGCTTCGATCTGCCGATCGCCCTGGGCATCCTGATCGCCTCGGGGCAGGTCCGGGACGCCGATCTCGATCGCTATGAATTCGCCGGCGAGCTGGCCCTGGGCGGCGAACTGCGCGCCATCCGCGGCCCGCTGGCGATGTGCCTGTCCGCGGCCAACTCGCGCCGCGCCTTCGTGCTGCCCGCCGAGAGCGCCCCCGAGGCGGCGCTGGTGCCCTCGGCCACCATCCTCCCGGCGGCCAACCTGCTCGAAGTTTGCGCCCATCTCGACGGGCGAGCCCGGCTGCTGCCCTATGCCGGCGCCGCCCTGACGACGCCGGCGACCTACCCGGATCTCGCCGAGGTGCACGGCCAGGCGCTCGCCAAGCGTGCGCTGGAAGTGGCCGCCTGCGGCGGCCACAGCCTGCTCTTTTGCGGCCCGCCGGGCGCCGGCAAGTCGATGCTGGCGGCCCGCCTGCCCGGCATCCTGCCGAAAATGAGCGAGGACGAGGCCCTGGAGAGCGCGGCGGTGCAATCGCTCGCGGGCTGCTTCCGGGTCGAGCACTGGGGCCGGCGGCCGTTTTGCGCGCCGCACCACTCGGCCTCCGCCGCAGCGCTGGTGGGCGGCGGCGGCATACCGCGCCCGGGCGAGATCTCGCTCGCCCACCACGGCGTGTTGTTCCTGGACGAACTGCCGGAGTTCGAACGCAGCGTCCTCGAGGCGCTGAGGGAACCCTTGGAGAGCGGGCGCATCAGCATCGCCCGGGCGGCGCGGCGCAGCGACTTCCCGGCCCGCTTCCAGCTGCTGGCGGCGATGAATCCCTGAGGAGACGTTGCCAAACAACCACCACTTAATGAGGGGGTTGAAGGGGGAGAAGTACCGCCAGTACTGGGATCTGCCGATCCTCCACCTCCGCTCGGGGCTGAACCTAGAGGGGCGTAGAAAAGGTTAATTTCGACCTCGTTGTCGCCGACGATAATGCGCTCAGTGATGGCTTCGACGATCTGGCGCTTTTCGTCGGTTGGCAGATCCGGCCACCGGGTATAGAGGTCGCGTGCATCAGAAACGATCTCTTCTTGGGAGAGATGGGAGATTTTGAGGATATCGATGCCGGCTTGGGCTTGGGGTATCTCCTCGTCAAGCTGTCGCCGCCGATCGGCAAGCGGGTGATATTTGTCGCCAAATCCGTACTTGTCGATGGTTCCTGCCAGGTAGAGGTTATATATCTTGTCCGTCTCGACGGTAATCTTTTTGCGTTCTGCTTCGAGAACCCCGAGTAGTTCGGTTTTCTCTGCGATTGTGGCATCCGCCTTTTCCAGGTGCGTCGTTATTTCGGCATCTGAAAAGAAGAAGCTCTTGATCTGCTCGTGGAATACCGCCTCAAGGTCGGTCACCGGAATCTTGTTGCGGCATTTGTAGCAGGTGTATTTCGGCGAATTGGAAGGCACATACATTTTCTCCCCACAAGCGCAGAAGGCGAGGCCGGTGAAGAGGTGGACTACCTTTTTCGTCGGGGGCTTCCCTTTATTCTGCGCATTGAGAATCGCATTGCATTCGTTCCAAAGGTCTTCGCTGATAACGGCATCCACTTCATGAAGTACCCACTCACTCTCGGGCTTTAGTTCCCACGCACCTGATTTGTTATTTGTCTGGGTGTAGTTCGCACGGCGAATGCCCTTGGCCGTAGAGTCGCGGAGCAGACGGACTACGGTTGTGTCAGAAAACAGCGATCCGTTACGGGTACGGTAGCCGCTTTCGTTAAGTATCCGCGCAACCGTCTTCTTGCGCCGATGTTCCCGGAAGAGTTCGTACATTAGCTTCCGCACTGGCGCTTCTGCCGGATCGACGATAAGCGCTTTGTCTTTCCATTGGTAGCCGAACGGAGCCTGGCCACCCAGGGGCTTCCCCATCTTGGCGCGGATAGGGACTGAGGCAGAAACGCGGGCAGCAATTTCCTCCCGCTCCCATTGGGCCATCGCCGCGATCATGGTGTAGAAGAGACGGCCGGCGGGAGTCGAGGTGTCGATGGACTCGGCGAGAGAAATGAGATCCGCGTCATATTCCCGAAACAGATCTGCGAATTCGAGGAGCTCTTTGGTATTGCGGGCGAGGCGGGCAAGCTTGGAAAAAATGAGGCCGGTGATATGTCCGCTTTTGACGTCGGCGAGCATTTGCTTCGCTTCCGGGGTGTCCTTGACCGTCTTTCCCGAAACCGCATCAAGCCGGTATACCTCGATTACTTGCCAGCCCTTGGCTTCTGCATAGAGGCGGGCGCGTCGCTCGTGCGTCTCCGGGCTTTCGCCCCTTACTTGATCCTCGGTTGAGACCCGAATCCAGATACCGACCCGCTTCCCATCAGTCGCTTGCTTACTCATGGACACCTCCTTACTTCAATGCGCTCTCGCAAAACACATATTATAATGTGTTATAGAGACATAAGATTCACAATACACATGTTTTTATGGTGATTTTTGTGCTACCCTCCGCCACCTAATGAGGTACCATGAATTCAAGAGCATCCTGAAGGAAGCGCGTATCCCAGTGAAGACGCTTGCTGCCATCTTGGATATGAACCCCACCTCCATAACCAATTACAAGGACGGGGGAAAGGGAGAGGTACCTAGGCACTTGGCGGTTGTTGTTACTCTGCTATCAGCTCTATCAGAGCATAAAATTCCGGTGGATCAGGTTCTGTCGCGGTATCTTCGCGGACAAGATCAGTCGGTATGACCATATCGACATCAGCCGGTAAAACACACAATTATATGTGTCCCATGGTAGAATTCATTTTAGATATGTACGGGGAGCACGTGGCCTAAGAAGGTCGTCGTCCTCCCGGTCAGGACGTGCTCATTTTGCTCATTTCGCTGCAATACGTTTGAAAGGGGATCGACATGAATAGATTCGATTCAGTTTTGTATCGGTGGGCCTTTCACCAAGACCCACCCCAAAGTAACTGTACGCCTCTGGTGAAAAGTGATGAAGAAATTGTTCGTGGGATAGTCATGGACCTTTCACGCGGTGACACATGTCTACAGCTTGGTCTTTATGTTACCGAAGAACAGGCCGAGGCTCGTCGCCAAAAAATTATGGCATATCGCCCAGCAGCGTAAACATTAGATGTCCAGCAAGCCCCTCCCTAGGGGCTTTTTTTTGCCCCAGGAGAGCGTCTGATGCCGAGCAATCAAAACATATTAATAATTAAAAATGTTGTGGCAAAGGCCGAGAAACAACTTGCTCATGTACGACAATATGCTCGTGGCACAGAGATTCCGACAATAAATGAATTGCGCTACACCCTTCATCATCTGCTTTGTCATTTAGCAGAAGATGATGAAGAGGAATGGAAAAAAAGTCATCGACATGCACGACGCGCACTATTTGATGCTTACGATGCGGAAGCTCAGTTCCTCTCTACGAAATTTATGGCTTTTGAAGAACAACATATCGACCTAGTAATCGGGGAGGTTGTTCCAACAATATCGGACTGGAGAGCGGCGGTTGGCGCTTATGCGGAATTTTCCAGAGACACTGACCGGGATCATCGTGAAGATTACTATGAAAAGCTAGAACCCCACCTGGCTGCGATTCGACCCATTATTTCACAATTGCAACAAGCGTCAGACGACCTGAATAAAAAGAGACGAGAGACTCTCGACAGAAGAACCCGAGAAATAAAGATGCTCAGGTGGACAATCATAGTTGCTGTGATTACTGCATTCGCTATCCGGACCATTTCATCAGTCGCATCGCGATTGACGAGGAAACCGCCAGTGAGTTGATGCAGTGTGTCGCCGCCGAGCAAGGG
>DATKUA010000223.1:0-37559 GCA_035530855.1 Acidobacteriota bacterium
TCCCTACACACGCTTTCCAAGCGTGCACCTTAAGCCTCTCGGTCACCTCTCCGCCGAGACGGGTGCAAGATTCTAAATTGAAACTCCGCTCGATTCAAGCGCGTAAGATCAGGAAGCTGACATCGCCGGGTGCTCTTGTCCCAGCTTGAATGCTCGGCTAAGATTCCGACAAAGGGAGCGGTGCGGTGGACCTGATAATCGGGCTGGTGGACAACCTGGTCGCCTATTTCGTCTTCATGGCGATTGCGACGTCCTTCGTCCCACTGCCCGACTTCCCGGTCATCCTCCATCTCGCCGGCCTCGGCACATACCCCGCCTGGCTGATTGCCCTCATCGGCGGCCTCGGCACTTGCGCCGCCGGGCTGATCGACTACATCATTGTCGCCGAGATCCGCAAGCTCAAGCGCGTGGAGGAGTTTCTGCAACACCGCCACTACCGGACGATGGAGCGCTTCTTCAACAAGATCGCTTTCCTCAGCCTCGTGCTCAGCGGATTCCTCGTCTTCATCCCCTTCGACCCCTTCAAGCTGCTGGCCGCCACCACGCGCTACGACAAATACAAGTATGTGCTGGCCATCTTCATCGGCCGCGCCCCGCGCTACTACCTCGTGGCGTTGCTCGGCGAGCAGGTGAGTTTCCCGCCGGTGTTGCTGATCGGCACGTTCGTCGTCCTTGCGGCCATCCCCGCGATTCAGTACATTTGCAAGAAACTGAGAAGGGCGGCACAGAAGCCGGGCGCTCGTAGGGTTGAATTGGAATCGGATATTTAGCAAATATCGATACTGACAATTTGGACTGATATCGGTAAGTCATTGCAAACGCTATGTATAGTTGACACTGAGAGAAAGAGCCATTTATACTGTGTATTATGGCGGGAAAGCTATGCAGTTATATTGTTCCCGGATGATTGCCCGGGTGCTGACTCGGTGAGCGTTGGATTAAAATGCGGGTAGAATTGACAGCAACAATTTCGATATTCATCTGTTTTTGCTGTGCGGTGACTCTCTTCTCTGACGACACGCCTCCCGCGCAGTTGCCCTCGTCCCTGCTCGATCTCGGCACCGGCAGCAATTCTTTCGCCCTGGTGGTTGATAAATCTAAGTCACGATTGGAGATATACCGCAAGCTCGAGAACGACAGCATTATCCGCGTCGCCACCTATCGCGCCTCAACCGGCCTCAACGGTGGAGACAAGCAACGGGAAGGCGACGAGCGCACACCCGAGGGGATTTATTACTTCGTGCGGATTCGCGAGGAAGACGAGCTGCTTTCCAAGTACGGGCTGCGGGCGTTCGACATGAATTACCCCAACTACTTCGACCAGCTGGAGGGCAAGGACGGCCACGGGATCTGGCTGCACGCGACCGACGAACCCGAGCGCCTCAACGAGCCGCGAACAACGCTCGGCTGCGTCGTTGTGAGCAACGAGGACATTCGGGAGATATCGAAATTTATCACGCTCTACCGCACGCCGATCATCATCTCCGAACACTCCTCCTACAGTAACCTGGAACACTTGAAAGCCGAGCGCAGCCGCGTCAACGACTTTGTCAGCCGCTGGCTCGATGCCTGGTCAACGCAGAACTACTCCGATTACGAGTCCTGCTACAGCGAGGAGTTCCGCGGCGGCGGTAATAGAAGGGACGCCTGGTTTTCCCGCAAGAGGAACGTTTTCAACGCCACCAGCTGGGCAAAGATAGAAATCGCGGACATGAAAATGCTGCGAGGCGAGAAAAAGTACGTCGTGACGTTCTTCCAGCGTTACCGCTCCAACATGATGGACGACACCGGGATCAAGTGGGTATACCTGCAGGAAAACTACGGCGGATTCAAGATCGTGGGCGAGGAGTGGTTCTCGGTCGGCAATGCGCTCTCCGCCCAGAGGTGGGGTGTGAAAAGGCCGCTCCTGACGAGCGTCGTCGATGATCTGGGCGACGTGGTGCTGGAGCGCGGCGGCCGCGTGGCGTTGAGCAGACCGCAACTCATGCTTCCCAGCGCGGAGATTAAAGCAGCCGAAGGCAGCGGAGGGGGGGAAGAGATTCAGGTCACGGGACCGTTGGTCCAGGCCGAAGAGTTCGAGATCGTATCGGAGCGGGATGGCCGGCTGGAGTTCAGCATGAAGCTCAGCAACACCTCCAGCGACGGCAAGCGCCTGCGCGGTTGGATGTTCGTCATCGCGCGCTGGGAGGGCGATTACGGTTATACCTCGTTCCCCGAAGGCACTCTTGCCGACGGAAGGCCGCACGCAGCTTCCGCCGGCGATTCCTTCGGCATCAGGTGGTTCAAGATCGTGCGGGGCACGATTGAAAAGCCTGCTCCGGGCGCCCGCCTGGCGGAAATCCGCTGTATTGCGTATTCACGCGACGGCAGACTACTGCTGGACGCCCCGCTTTCGGTGCAGTAGCCCCGAGGAGGTGTGATGAGATCACTTAAGGTTATCATCTTCAGAGATACCGACAAACCCTACACTATCATCCTTTCCTCATCGCTGATCGTACTGGTGGTTTTCTCAGTCATCGCATTGGTTTCTCTGCTGACGTTCTCGATCCTGGGAAACATGATGTTGGTCGACCAGGCCGAGGCCGGCGAAAGCCGGGTACCGCCTCTGGCGGAGGGAGAACAGCTTGCGACGGATCAAGGCCCCGATCAGAGTGATAACTCCGCCGAGGCGGCGGAGCAGCCTGCCATTGAAGACGAGACAGAGGATACGGCGGAGGTCGCGGGCGATGCCGGCGAATTGTTAGAGCCTGCCGAGGCGCTCGAGGACTGGGCCGCTTCCGATTCCCCATTCCTGACGATATTAGTGAGAGGTCCTGCGGTTACCGACGGCCGCATTAGGTATTCGGTGCGGGTTGAGAAAGTCCCTGATCAGCTGGGAAGCTCGAGTAGCGGCAAGTTCGTCGCCGCCCTGGTCACCCACGACGGTCGTATCGGTCCGAAGTACCCCTCTGATGTGGAGAGCGACGCCTACGATATCCTCAATCCCGATGAGGGATTGCTGTTCAGGATATCGTACCGAAGGGATATCTCCGTCGAATTTGTCGGCGCCGATCTCGACGATTACGCCGCGCTGGCGCTCTTCGTGTTCGATATCGACGACCCGAATAGATTACTGTGGCGAAAGATAGAACCCATCAGAGAATGAGCTTCATGCGATCCTTGACGGCCGTCGCTGTCGGGGCTTCGTTTATCTGTGCGCTATTCTCAGCGGCCCTTGCCGCACCGGCAGCCGCATTTGATTCGCCTTCCATGAAACACCAAATTCACTTCCCTCAGACCGATCACGAGCTGCATATTTATAGGATTTACGGGCGGGAGCCGGGCGCCACGGTGATGATCATCGGCGGCATCCACGGTAACGAACCGGGCGGGTATCTCGCTGCCGACAAGTATGTCGATCTGACCCTCAAGCAGGGCAACCTGATAGTCGTGCCCCGGGCCAATCTCAATTCCATCCTCACCCGCGAGCGAAACGGCAGCGGCGATTACAACCGCAAATTCAACACCAACCTCAGGAAAGACAGCTACGACGACCAGATAATCGCCATCCTCAAAGAGTTGATCACCGAGAGCGATCTGCTGCTGAACCTGCACGACGGCAGCGGCTTCTACCGAGCCACTTACATCGACAGTACGCACAACCCCTACCGCTTCGGGCAGTCGGTGATTGCCGACAGCGAGAGCTACTTCTCGACGAGAGAGGGCAAGGAACTGCTGCTGGGCGACGTTGCGCGCAGGGTGGTGGCAAGTGTCAATGCCCAGATCAGCGAAAATGAGTACCATTTCCACTTCAGCAACCACGATTCAACCTCGCCGGACACCCGATACCCAGAGATGCGTAAAACGGCCACGTACTTTGCCCTCACGAGGCACCAGATCCCCGCTTTCGGGATCGAGACGTCGAAGTCGCTGCCCAGCACCGAGATCAAGCTGGCCCACCAGGTGATGGTGATAAATGCGTTCCTGGAGGAGTTCGGAGTCGTGATCGACGTGCCCGACCGCTCGGTGGTGACGCCGAAGCTCGAATATGCGGTTGTCGAGATCAACGATGATCAGGCGCTTGTGGTGCGCGACGGCGGCACCATCTACGTCGAGCCGGGAGACCGGATAAGAGTCGACCACCTCGTCGGCAACTACGAACGGCACATGTTTGCCGACCTCCAGGGTTACGGCGGCCTCAATGACAACGGCCGCGAGATCGAAGTGCGGGAGACGCTGAGTGTGGCGGTTCGCAAGGACGACAGAATCTGCGGCCATTTCAAGGTGGTTCCGCGCAGCTCGGGGCTTGCCGAAGAAGCTTCAGCCACAGCGATGTGGGAGCCTGCCTTTAGCTCGAGTTTTATCGTGGAAGTCAACGGCAGGCGGCGACTCGTGCCGCCGGACGACGAACTGCGCGTAATCCGCGGAGACAAGCTCCGCGTCCTCGATTTCCTTGCCCCGGACCTGCCCGGGGGAATTAACGTCAATGTCCTCGGTTTCGTGGGCAACCCCAGCGACAATCGCGGAGAAGACCGTGGTTACACTATTGATACCGCGCGTGATCTGATGAGCAACTGGTCACTCGACGGCGACGGCCTGCTCTACGGAGTGGCCGTGAAGCTGGGCAACCGCGAGCTGGCGAAAATGGCAATCAGATTACTGGCGCCGAAACTTGAATGCCTCGTGATTCGAAAAAACGGCGAGCGCCCCGTCGTGCTGCAACAGGGTGAGCGCTGGAGCGTCAACGCGGGAGACAGGCTGACTATCCTGGGGGCCCTTTCCAGCGCGCCCGACGAAACGGGTATGAGTTACCTGCTCATCGGCCCCGAAAACCAGCGGCAGCAATTGGAGGGCGGCAGTTTTGTTGTCTCATCTGCGACGGACGGGGGACAGAGGAACTACACTCTTATGGTCATGCGCGGAGTTGTTACAATTGGGTCTGTTCAGCTCTCGGTGGAAGCAGGCGAAATCAAAGCGCAAGCCGGCCGTTGATCAAACGCCGTCCGAAAAGTAATCCGGTTTCATGCGGCAACCTTGGAGTCCGGGAGCAATCTTGCCTGCGCGCTGGTCGTTTTTACCTTGCATGGATATAAAAGCGAAAGGCGGGGAAACTTTTACGTCTCCCCGCCAACAATTTTTCCGCCAAGATCCACTCAGCTTCACCACCTGGCGCGTTCGGCTTTGTCCTCGGTCTCACCGAAAGCTTCCGTTAGGTTTTCCCGTTTACTGCGGAGCTGACGATTGCTTGGCGCCTCAATTAAAGTGTAGAACAAATTTGGCCAAAGTCAAGATGGAACGCAATGGTACGGCTTGAGCGAGAGGGGCGAAATATCGTAGTAATATCAAGAAATAATGATAATTGTTGCAACGTCAAATTTAAGCGCCGCAACCGGCCCGGGCTCAAATAATCCTGTGGCTGAGCGGAATCTGAAGAATCTGCTATCGAGGTGACAACGAGCAGGTTCCGGCCTGTGTCAGCTCTCCGGAACGGGAACCACGTAGTACCCGATGAGGGGGAAGTCGTCCACGTAAGTGACCCTCGCGCAGGATGTCGATTCGAGCACGAGATAAACAATTGCCTCGCCAATGATGCGCTGGACGCTGGTGGTCCTCTTTGCGCCGTTGGCGATGCTCTTGCGGCCATTAAGAGTCAATGGGACCGGCTTTTCCTTGAGGATGTAGCAGCGCTCGCCGACCTTTATCCCGTCTTCGGCGCCAAGATCGATGTTGATGACCTCGCCGACGCCGATTTCCTGCGTATCGTAGTTAGTATGGACAATACATCCGACGGTATCTCCGGTGATCTCCTGATATTTCTCGAGTACCGGCATTGTCTGACGGATTGGGGCGATCGGATTGGGGCGGGGCTCGAACGGGACGAGCACTGAGCCGACTGCCAGGCCGTCGCAGGCGGTGATCACCTCCGCAACCGAATAGTCGTCGGCGGCGATAATCACTCTGACCTGCCCGACTTCCTGGAAAGCTATGCCGATGAATTTTCCGTTGTGCGGATGGTGCACGGGCCTCTGCTCGTTGGCCGCGATGAAGGTATCGCCGGGCTCGAGATAGCCCCTGCCGGCGTTGATGTAAACGATGTCTCCGGTGGAGATCTCGATTTGATTATCGAACTCGCGGTCGGCGATCCACAGTCCGGTATCCGGCATCGCGGGGTATATGACCGAGGAGCAATACAGATCCATCTCGGTCGCGGCAACCTGGTACTGCCGGCTGGGGCGGGGCTCCGTCTCGAATATCACCCCCTCCTCCAACGACGGCGCTTCCTCCGGAGGTGTTATCTCCTGTTGCCCGGCAGGCTGCTCAGCCTCCTCGGCCGGGGTGACGGGAAGAGTCTGCTTCGCCTCTGCAACAGGTGTCGGCTGCGTGCCCGGCTCGGCGATCCGCCCGGCTTCGGCTACGGCAAGCTCGGGGAGAACCAGAGGGTCGCCGGGATATATCCAGTGCGGATTGCCGATGTAGGAATTCGCGGAGTAGATCTGCGGCCAGAGAAGCGGATTTCCGTACTCCCTTTGCGCAATGTCCCAGAGCGTGTCCCCGCTGATGATGATATAGCCCCGGGCTCCGGGAGGGAAGGTCGTTGGGTAATCATAGGGCGACCAGTGCTCGACGACTTGTGTCTGCCGGGCGGCTGCCTCTTCCTGCCCGGCTACGCAAACCGCCCAGAGTGTCAGGGTCGCTAGAACCAGCGTAAGGGTTAGCCGTTTCATTTTGCCCCGCCTTACTAGAGTGGTGAATGGAATACAATCACCGTTCAGTCACCCAATCGTACTACAATTTGGCTTCACAGTCAATTTTAAACACTGTGCTATCAGTAAATTGCGAGGTATGTCACAAAAATGATTTTTTTCTTGTCAGCCTGACTCAATCATTCCGGCCAGGTATCGGAGGAGGCGAGGATGGGAAGCGTTACTTCGTAGAACAATTCCGTAGGCTTTTTTCCGATAAGCAGGTCCAGCTTGTGTTCGCGCACCGTGCGGGCAAACGCCTCCGCTATTTCCGGATCGTAGGAGCTTCCCGCCAGGGCGATGATTTCCTCCATCGCCCTCGCGGCAGGCTTGGCGGGCCTCCAGGGTCTGGCGTGGGTCATGGCATCGTAGGAGTCGCAGATGGCCACGAGGCGGGCCTGCTCGGGGATCGCATCACCCTTCAGACCCAAGGGGTAGCCCGATCCGTCGACGCGTTCGTGATGGAAGTGAATTATGGCTGAGATGTTTCTGAAGTGGGCGAGGTTGGCTACGATGTCCAGGCCCTCTTCGACATGGCTGCGGATCACTGCCTGTTCCTTCTCACTCAGCGGGGTTTCTTTGTAGAGGAGATCTTCAGACAACGCCAGCTTGCCGATGTCGGATACCGGCGCACCCAACAGCAACTGAGCCAAAATCCTTGAATCCCAACCCATCTCAACTGCGGTGTGGTAGGCCAGCAGTGTTATCCTCTCGGTCCTGCCCTTGAGGTAGCGCTCTCGGCTCTCCAGAGCGTTGCCGAAGATGTGGATGGTCTTGAAAAACGTCTGCCCGATATCCATGGATGTCGTGCGAATCTCTTTTGCCCTCTCCTCAACCTTGTGTTCGAGTTCCTGCTGGTAATCTATGTTTTGCTGCTGAAGCCGTTTCTTCTCGATCACCTTGGCGATCGAGTGCTCGAGCGCCTTGATGTTGAAGGGCTTGAGGATGTAGTCCTCTGCGCCGAACTGGATCGCCTCCAGGGCGCTCGGGATGTTGCCGTGGGCTGTGATTATGATGATGCTGGTCTCGGGTGAGATATCCTTGATTCTCTTGGAAAGAGCGATGCCGTCCATCCCCGGCATCTTCATGTCGGTGATAACGATGTCAAAGAGCCGGCCCTCCAGCACTTGGAGAGCCGACTCCGCATTCTCGACGCATTCGCAGGGGTATTTCTTGGTGGCCAGGAAATCGCCGATCGCTTCCCTGATGCCCGCCTCGTCGTCGACGACGAGGATGTTTTCGGGGCGGCGTTCCATGGCTTGCCTAGGCTCCTGCCGGCGCCACCCCTAGCCGGCGACCTTCTTGGCAAGATCGATCAGCCTGCAAGAGTAGCCCCACTCGTTGTCGTACCACGACACAACCTTGACCAGGTTGCCGAAGGCCTTTGTCGAGAGGCTGTCGAAGATCGATGAGTGAGGATTGCCGAGAATGTCGGCCGAGACGATCGGATCCTCGGCGTATTCGAGCACTCCCTTCATCGGACCCTCGGCGGCCCGGCGGAAGAATCCGTTGACTTCCTCCGCAGTTGTCGCCCGCTTGAGCTGGCAGACGAAATCGGTGATCGAGCCGTTGGGCACCGGCACTCGCAGAGCCATGCCGTCGAGCTTGCCCTCCAGGTGCGGCAGAACCTTGCCTACCGCCTTGGCGGCGCCGGTGGTGGTGGGCACGATGTTTGCCGCCGCCGCGCGGCCCCTGCGCGCCTGCCACTTTTTGGAAGGGCCGTCGACGATCGCCTGCCCCGCCGTGTAGGCGTGCACCGTGGTCATCAAGCCGCTCTCGATGCCGAGATTGTCGTCGAGCACCTTCACCAGCGGTGCCAGGCAGTTCGTAGTGCACGAGGCGTTGGAAATGATGTTGTCGCCGGGAGTGAGGGTGTCGTCGTTGACCCCGCACACCACCGTCTTCACATCGCCCTTGGCCGGAGCCGAGAGCAGCACCTTTTTCGCTCCGGCGTCGAGGTGCAACTGCGCTTTCTCGGGCGCCAGGAAGAGGCCGGTGCTCTCGATCACTACTTCTACGCCGAGATCCGCCCACGGCAGGTCGGCCGGGTTCTTTTCGCTGATTATCTTGATGGTCTTGCCGTCCACAACGAGGTTGCCGTCCTTCACCTCGACAGCCCCGCCGAAGCGGCCGTTTACCGTGTCATAGCGCAGCAGGTAGGCTAGCTGCTCGACTTCGAGAAGATCGTTCACTGCCACGAAGTTGATCTCGGGATCGTTGTGCGCGTGCCTGAAGGCCATTCTCCCGATACGCCCGAATCCGTTTATTCCGATATTGATCATCTGACCATCCTCGCTTGCGGTTAGCTGTTAGCGTTACCGTTCCCCGCTTCTCGCAGGGTAGTTTTTCGGTTTTTTGATTATAAGTGCGCTGTACTGGAGGCGCAACACGCCTGACCGCCGGGTTTTGCGATGCTTGATCAGCAGCATCTCATTCTATAGAATCGGCTGACCCCTTCGACCGGGCGAAGCGCCGGGGGGGGGATGGAGATAGAAAAGCATGGAAAGGGGAGCACCGTGAACATCAGTGTAGTCGGCACCGGATACGTCGGCCTTGTGACGGGAACCTGCTTCGCCGAGTTTGGCCTGCATGTGACCTGCATCGACAAGGAAAGCAGCAAGATCAAGAAATTAAAAAAGGGGGAAATGCCGATCTACGAACCCGGCCTCGAAGAGTTGGTTCGCAAGAACATGCGGGAGGGGCGCCTCGAATTCACCACCGACCTGTCCGAGGCGATTCACGGCGCGCTGGTGGTATTCATCGCCGTCGGCACCCCGTCGAAGAAGGACGGCACGGCCGACCTCAGCTACGTCGACGAGGTCGCGCGCCAGATTGCCCACAACATGGACGGCTACAAGGTGGTCGTCACCAAGAGCACCGTGCCCGTGGGCACCGGCGAGCGCATCCGTAAGATCATCGAGAAGGAGCAGAAGGCACCCTGCAACTTCGATATCGTTTCCAACCCCGAGTTCCTGCGCGAAGGCTCGGCGGTCAACGACTTCATGCGCCCCGACCGCGTCGTCATCGGAGCCAACTCCGACCAGGCGGTCGCGATCATGAAGGACCTCTACAAGCCGCTCTACCTCATCGAAACACCGATCGTGATCACCAATGTCGAGACCTCCGAGATGATCAAGTATGCCTCCAACGCCTTCCTCGCCACCAAGGTCAGCTTCATAAACGAGATCGCCGACCTCTGCGAGCTCACCGGCGCCGACGTTCACCAGGTGGCCAAGGGCATGGGGCTCGACGGCAGGATCGGGCCGAAGTTCCTCCATCCCGGGCCCGGCTACGGCGGAAGCTGCTTCCCCAAGGACACCAGGGCGATCACCCACATCGCGCGGGAGCACGACCACGTGATGGAGATCATCGAGGCGGTCATCAAGGTCAACGAGGACCGCAAGAAAAAGATGGCCGTGAAGATCATCAAACACATGGGCGGCGATGTCGCAGGGACGACGATCGGGTTCCTGGGGCTGGCATTCAAGCCGAACACCGACGACATGCGCGAATCACCGAGCCTGACGATAATCGAGGTTCTGCAGAAGCAGGGAGCGAAAATCCGCGCCTACGATCCCGCAGCGATGGAAGAGGCGGCGAAGGTCCTGAAGGACGTGGAGTATTTTAGCGATCCTTACGACGTTGCGGAGGGCTGCGACGCGCTGGTCCTCATCACCGAATGGCCGCAGTTCCGCAACCTGGACCTCGATGAGCTGAAAAGGCGGCTCAAGGCGCCGGTCGTGGTCGATCTGCGCAATATCTACGAAACCGCCAGGATGAAGGAGAAGGGCATCCGCTACACCAGCATTGGACGCCCTTCCTGACTTGGCCTCCGGGGGGAATGGTTGAGCGATCGGATCGTTGATGAGGATTTTGTAAGGGGTCTCGAAGAGGACCGCGCCCGGCGCCGTTCGCTCGATCAACATTTCGACAGCCTCGAAGAGCAAATCAAACGCAGCGAGCGAGAGGTACTGAAATCTCCCAAGGGAGGGCTGCGCACCGCCTTCAAGCGCTTCCTCTTCAGGCTGATCGGCCCCGCTCTCCGCCCCTTCGTCGAGCACCAACGCGCACTCGAGCTCGAGCGTCTCCGTCTCCTGCGTGAGCTCTGGAAGCAGGCCGACGAGCGCCTGACGGCATCCGAGGACCGCCTGCTGCAGGCATATATCAAGCACGGCGAGTCGGTCGCCGCTCTGCGCGAAGACATCCTCGCGGGATTCAACGATAAAGTGTCAAAGGCACGCGAAGAAGCAGCGGACGAGGCGCTTGCCGCAGTGCGGGGCGAATTGGAACGGCAGCGCAGCGAAACCGCGCGCGAGATGCGGCGCTTCGTGGCCGACTTGATCAGCCGCACCGATCTCGTTGCCGACCGCATAGGGCGCGAGATAGAGTCGATGCAGCATGAGGTCGGACGCTTGTCCTCGTCGTCGAGCCGCCGCCTGGAAGTCTTCGGCGAAGAAGTGGGCCAATTGCGCGAACGGCTCGAATCGGTTCGGAAGCAGACGCGTCTGCTCGCCCGGGAGATCGCATCTCCAGCCGTTGCCGAGGTATCGGGTGCCGGTTTCGAACCGCTGCCGGACGAAGATTACGCGGCTCACCAGGAGCGCTTCCGCGGCAGACCCGAAGAGATTCAGCGGCGCCAACGATTGTACGTCGAGCATTTCCGCGATAATGCGCCGGTGCTGGACGTCGGCTGCGGCAGGGGAGAATTCCTCGCGTTGCTGAAACAGGAGGGGGTCGAAGCGCGCGGCATCGATCTTAACGAGCAGGTGATCGAGGGCTGCGCCGCGCAAGGTCTTGACGCGAGGCGGGCTGATCTCTTCGAGCACCTGGCCGGCTTGGAAGAAAACTCGCTCGGGGGCATCTTCGCCGCCCAGGTGGTCGAGCACCTCGATGCGCCGCAGTTGCGCGCTTTCTTCGTGCAATCACACAGAGTCCTCAAGCCCGGCGGCGTGCTCGTGGCGGAGACGGTCAATCCCGAATCGGTATTCGCCCTCACGCAATTCTACTACCTCGACGCCACTCACAAAGCGCCGTTGCCGCCGTTGCTGCTGCAGTTTATCGCCGAGCGCACCGGCTTCTCCAAAGCCGAAATAAGGCTGATTTCACGGTTGCCCGAAGCCGAAATGCTGCAGCCGATCGAGCCGGGCATCGGCCTGCCGCCCGCGCTCGAGGACGCTTTCGCCGGGATAAACGCGGATATCGAGCGGCTTAATAATTTCCTCTACGGCAACCTCGAATACGCCGTGATCGCCGAGAAATGAGCGGTGAGCCGAAAGTCCTGATCCTGCTGCCGCAGGTGCCGTTCGTCAGGGGAGGAGTCGAGCGCCTTGCCGACGAACTGTGCCGGCGGCTGCTCGACCGCGGCGTTCGCACTGACGTCGTGATGATCCCCTTCCGCTGGGAGCCGAAAGAGGTGGTGATCGGCGAAGCGCTGGCCTGGCGGCTGCTCGATCTCGAAGCCGACTTAGTGATCCCCCTCAAGTTCCCGGCATATTTTGTCAACCATCCCCACAAGGTGCCGTGGCTCGCCCATCAGTTCCGCCAGCTCTACGATTTCCACGGGACCGAGCTCTCGGCCTTCGCCGATACGCCGCCCGACCATGCACTGCGCGAGAGGCTGGTCGAGATGGACAACCTTTGCCTCGGCGAAAGCAAAGCGATGTACACGATCAGCCGCAACGTCTCGAGCCGGCTGCAGAAGTTCAACGGCCTCGACAGCACACCGATGCCGGTTCCTCCGATGAACGCCGAGCGCCTGAAGTGCATCGGCTACGGCGACTTCCTCCTGGCCGTCGGTCGGCTGGAAGCCAACAAGCGCTTCGACCTGCTGCTGCAAGCCGTGGCCTTGTCGAAGGGAGATTTCGAGGTCAAGATCGCCGGCGAGGGCTCGCAGGAGGAAAACCTCAAGGCCCTGGCCGCCGAGCTGGGAGTCGGCGATCGCGTCAGATTCCTCGGGGCCGTCGACGACGACACTCTCGTCTCGCTCTACAACAACTGCCGGGCGGTGCACTACGCGCCGCTTGACGAGGACTACGGCCTGGTGGCTGCCGAGGCGATGAGCGCCTCGAAGCCGGTGATCACCGCCACCGACTCGGGAGGGCCGCTCGAGCTTGTCAGCGACGGCGAGAATGGATTAGTCGCCGCGCCGGAACCGCAAGCCCAGGCAGAAGCAATTGCGCGGGTAATGGGCGATCTGGGACTCTGCCTCAAACTGGGAGAGCGGGGTAAGGAAACGGCGGGCGTCATCGCCTGGGACCCGATCCTCAACGAATTGCTGCAGTGGGCGGGAGATCTCCCGTGAGGATCGCCGTCTTTATCTGGGGCGGCGAAGAGAAGTCGCTTTACCGCGAAGCCCTGCGGCGGTTCGGCCGAGAGCGGGCCGGCGCGGTGATCTTCAGCGACACACCCGACATTGATCACGGCGAGCTGCATTACCTGCGCTTCTGGGCCAAAGATCGTGAAGAGCGATTCGATCTGCTGTTTCACAACGTCGACGACGGCGCGCGCTTCGCCGCGGCATTTCCCTACATCGCCGGGCACCACGGCGTCCTCTTCTTCGGGGATATATACCTCCATCGTTTCGCAAGGGCTATGAGCCACAGCGCGCTCGACGGCTGGGGCTACCGCTGGATTCTCGGCGTCACCTGCCCGCGGCAGGCTGATGCGCTGGCGCGCCTGGCTCAGGAGGGAATCGCACCGGGTGTCCTGGCTAAGATGGTGCCGTTGGGCCGCGCCCTGGCCGTGCGCTCGGCGGCTGTGGTTGTAAAGGACTTCGATGTGGCGCGGGCATTGGGTGCCGGCAGCGAGATGCCGCCGGTATCCGTGATCCCGCCGCCGGATAAAAAAGGCGGTGAGTGCTTCGCAGCGACTCTGGAGCGGATGATCCCGCACTGGTTCGAGAGAATGCCAGAGGCAAGGCGGACGATTCCGCCACTGGAGCATCCGCACCGGGATCTGTTGCAAGTGGAGCGTGCCAGGGTGCGTGTGCGCCTGGGGGATTTCGATCCCGCGCTGACCGCCGCGGCCCTGGAAAGATTGGATGAGCTCTTTGGAGAATAACGCGGGGCTTTGCCTGCGGGGGCCTCTCATATAGAATTGAGCGCCATGGAAAGCCAAGATACCAAGAGTAACGATTTCGACGCGCTGGCCGAAGCCCGCCGCGTGCTGAAAGAGGAAGGTGAGGCGGTCAGCTCTTTGGCGGATCGTCTCGATGAGGATTTCGCCAAGGCGGTTGAGACCGTCTTCCGCTGCAAAGGGCGGGTGATCGTCTGCGGCATGGGCAAGTCGGGGCAGGTGGGGCGCAAGATCGCCTCGACGATGGCCTCCACCGGCACGCCGACGGTCTTTCTCCACCCCGCCGAGGGGCTGCACGGCGATCTCGGCGTGATCACCGACAGCGACGTCGCCATCGCCATCTCATACAGCGGTGAGACCGACGAATTGCTGGCGATACTGCCATTCTTCAAGCGCTTCGGCGTCACCATCGTCGCCATCTGCGGCGTGCGTGAGTCGACCCTCGGCCGCACCGCCGACCTCTTCCTCGACATCCACGTCGACAAGGAGGCCTGCCCGCTGGGCATCACGCCCACCACCAGCTCCACCGCCACGCTGGCCATGGGCGACGCCCTGGCAATGGCGTTGTTGCGACGGCGCGGGTTCAGGAAAGAGGACTTCGCCATCCGCCATCCCGGCGGCAGCCTCGGGCGGCAACTGCTGCTGCGCGTGCTCGACCTGCAGCACAGCGGCGACGAGCTGCCGGTGATCGGCATCGAAACCACTCTGCGCGAGGCCATCGTCGAGATGAGCCGCAAGCGCCTGGGCATGACCGTGGTTGTCGACGGCGGCGGCAAGCTGCGCGGCATCGTCACCGACGGCGACCTGCGCCGCGCGCTCGAGCGGGCCGATCAGCCACTCGATCTTCCCGTCCTGGAGATCATGGGCGCTTCCCCCAAGACGATTGCCGAGGATGCATTGGCCACCGAAGCACTGCGGATGATGGAGACCCACGCGATCACCTCGCTGCTGACCGTCAACCCCGACGGCTCACCCCGCGGCGTCATCCACATCCACGACATACTCAAGACGGGGATTAAATAATCGCCGCCCTTTAATGCTCCCTACTCAGTCGATACAGGTACCGCCATGTTCGGATAGGTGGGATTTTGCCAAATAATTGTAGGGGTGCCCTTTATGGCACCCGTTTTCTTTCCCGTAGTGTTATCCGCGTTGTTTGGCTTGTCACGCTGACAGGAATGTCCGCGCTCCAGAATTATCTGACTCTCGGCACTCTGCGGTAGATACTCCTATATGTTCGCTTTATCTCAGCGCCGGCAGCCTGCTCTTTCCCGCAACGTATAAAAAAGGGGCGGCCGCCCGGGTTCAGAGACGGCCGCCCAGATGTAATTAGATACGCGGCAAGTCAGCTATTTCCCTCAGTGAAGCGTTGATCGACTCCTCGGGCAGAGCGAAGTCCTTGATCCCGCCGTCGATATAGGCGTCGTAAGCCGACATGTCGAAGTGGCCGTGTCCGCTGAGGTTGAACAAGACGACCTTCTCCCGGCCTTCCTCGTCGGCCCGCAGCGCTTCGTCGATTGCGGCGCGGATGGCATGCGCACTCTCGGGCGCGGGCACGATCCCTTCCGAACGCGCGAAGGTTAATGCCGCCTGGAAGATGTCGGTCTGCTTCAGCGCGATGGCCTCTATAAGGCCCTGCTTTACGAGGTGGCTCAGCAGGGGGCTGACGCCGTGGTAGCGCAGGCCGCCGGCGTGGATCGCGGGCGGCACGAAGCCGTGGCCGAGGGTGAACATCGGGATCAGCGGCGTGAGCATCGCCGAATCGCCGAAATCGTAGGCGTAGGGTCCGCGGGTCAGCGTGGGGCAGGCCTCCGGCTCGACCGCCACGATGCGGATGTCCTCGCCGTTGACCACGCGACGGACGTAGGGAAAGGCGATGCCCGCGAAGTTCGAGCCGCCGCCGACGCAGCCGATCACCACGTCGGGATCGTCGCCGGCCAGGGCCATCTGCTTCTCCGCCTCCAGCCCGATGATCGTCTGGTGCAGCAGGACGTGATTCAGCACGCTGCCGAGGCTGTACTTGGTGTCGTCGCGCCCGGCGGCATCCTCCACCGACTCGCTGATCGCGATGCCAAGGCTGCCGGGGGTGTCAGGATCGCTGGCCAGGATCGCCTTGCCCGACTCGGTGTCCGGGCTGGGGCTCGGCACCACGTGCGCTCCCCAGGTGCGCATCATCGAGCGGCGGTAGGGCTTCTGGTCGAAGCTCACGCGCACCATGTAGACCTTGCACTCGAGGCCGAAGATTTTGCAGGCGAGGCTGAGGGCTGAACCCCATTGCCCGGCGCCGGTCTCTGTCGCAAGCCGCTTCACGCCTTCCTGTTTGTTGAAGTAGGCCTGCGCGATGGCCGTGTTGGGCTTGTGGCTGCCCGCCGGGCTGACGCCCTCGTACTTGTAATAGATTTTGCTGGAGGTGCCGATCGCCTTCTCCAGACGGTGGGCGCGGAACAGCGGGGAGGGGCGGTAGAGGCAGTAAGCCTCGAGGACCGGCTCGGGAATCTTGATTTCGCGCTCGGTGGTCACCTCCTGCCCGATCAGGGACATCGGGAAGATCGGCGCGAGATCGTCCGGGCCGATCGGCTGCTGCGTGCCCGGATGGAGCACGGGCGGCGGCGCGCTCGGCAGGTCGGCAAGCAGGTTGTAGTATTTGCGCGGCATCTCGCGCTCGCTGAGAAGGTACTTGGTGGTTCGCATCACTTACTCCTGTAGGTTCGACTTCGGTTGATGGAAACAGAGCTGAGACTGTCGCGAACGCCAGCACCCCTTGGCCGAGCGTTTCCAGCGCTCCATTCTGTATCTCCGTCTTCTTCTCATTTGCCCACATGCAAAACGGCCCGCCGGTCTTCACAACCGGCGGGCCGATGGTAAGCCTTGGATTCTGTTTATATCAGAGCACAGATCCTCCCCGCCGGTGCTTGCACCACCACCAGAGCCAGCTAGCGGAATTGGATTTGCGCATCTTCGACATTCTTTACCTCGACAAGAGGTTAAGGTAGAAATCGTGACGGGTCAAGAATAATCAGTCTGTTGGTTCGACAACTTCTTCTGAGGGATCGACAATTTCCGTTTCGGCCGGCTCTGTCTCCCGGGGGACGGTCGCCTCGCGCCGCAGCGATATCTCGACTGCGAGGGAGGGCAACGGATTACCGCGGTCGTCCACGGCGGCGATCAACACTTTGTCTTCCCTCGCTCCGATCACCTTGAGGATAAAGCGGTTACCATCGAACGTCTGCAGATCTGACGGCGTGCAGTAACCCATCCGCACGAGGAGTGCGAGAGAGTGCGGCGGCGAGCCGTGATCGTTGCGGTATAGTTGGAAGGCCTGCAGCAGCCTCTGCAGCCGCAACCGGTCGACGGTCGCAGGGTCGCGGCCGGCGTTGACAATCGGTGCCAGGGTTTTCTGCGGGTAATCGACGACAGGCGAGATGTAGTACTGCCAAACGAAGAGTATCAGCACCGCGGAGAAGGCGGCCGCCAGCGCATAAACAGCCGGTTTTCCGACGCCGATGGAGAAGAAGCCGCCCGGCTTGGTTTCCGCCACGAAATCGTACGCCCGCTGGACGGCGACGATCAGGCCGCGCCGCGAAAGCTCCGCAATCAGACGGGAAACCTCGAATTCGGAACGCAGCGTCTCCGCCATTATCCGCTTCACCGAGCGCAGCCCGTCGATGTGTTCCGCTATTTCGCGGTCCTCGGCACTGAGCGTGGTCATCACGCTCTCCAGACCGAGGGTGTTCGACGGGGAGGGGGCGAAGACAGCCTCGCAGGAGCGGACGTAGCGGCGAATCTGGGGTAATTCGTCTTCCTGCTGGGCTGCGTTGAGCATGATTGTTTGCGTCGAAATCGGCTCATACAATTCGGTCGGCTCGACCAAATCGTAACGCTTGAATTCATAGGTGCCTTCACGCCAGGCCAGCACCTCAAAGAGCATGTTGGTGCAGACCATCGCTGCGACTCGCTGCCGCTCGTTGTCCGAAATAAGCCCCCTGCCGTGCAGAATGGTGCCCAGTGGCGCGAGCCCCCGGCGACGCTCTTCCATTACCGACTCTAAATCCTCTTCGGAAATCCTGTTCGACTCGATCAGAACTGCCCCGATGCGCTGGTCCTTGGGAGTTTCGGAATGCTCGGCGTCGAGCAGGTTCCCCCCATCCAGCGTCAGAGTTATGCGGGTCCGACCCCGCTTGAGCGTCAACACACCCGTCGCTCCCTCCATCCGCAGGAACTGGAGGACGTTGGAAACGGCGAACTTCTTAAGATTTCCCGAGAGTTCCATCCGGCTTCTTTTCCTCCAGAAGTGCGTCCAGGACGGCCAACGCGTAGGCGCCGATACCGACGATCAGGATGAACGCGCCCGAGAGAAAACTCCAATGCGAGAAAAACGGCAGCACTTCGGTCATCGGGAAGCGGTCAAGACCATAAAGCAACGCGACCGCTGCGCTCCAGAGTGCCATCAGCCCGGCGGCAATCAGCGGCTTGCCCGCCCAGGCGCTGCCCAGACCCGGCGCGACAAGATTGCCGACCAACCGCCTGACTTTGGACCATTTCCGATGCCGCTTGATTTTCTTCTCTTGCGAGCGCCTCAGCTCGGCGTCCAGCAGGATGCTCGCACTTATAATCGAATTGCACGCCTGGCAGCGTGAGGAAGTCTTCGGGTCGATATCGCAGTGCTTGCAATATACCTTGCCGCATGTGCGGCAGATGAGGGCTTTACCGAAGAAACTGAAAATCAAGTGCGCAACAAACATCCCTGCCAACGCCGCCGCGGCCCAGATAAGATGAAAACCGGTGAGGTTGTTTGAGAGAATGCCGAGCGGGCCGATTGCGGAGGAGGCGTGGTCGGCCGTCTCGGTGAGGCCGCGATTAATCATCAAGTCGAGCATCCGCGGGCTCGGAGCGGCATCTATCAGCGACGGTTGCATGCGCTCGTCCTCGATCTCGAATCGCTTCAAAAAATCTTGCTCTTCCTTGACGAGGCTTTCCCAGATCCCGCGGGCGGCGGTGCGATTTCGTCGTGCGTAGTTGAGCCGCCAGAGATTGAACATGGCAAAGGGTTTCGAATCGTAGCCCTGCATGGCGAACTGGTAATTGTTCTGAGCCGAAACGAAATCTTCTCTCTCCAACTGGATGTTCGCCAGATTGACTGCGGCCAGGCGCCCGATGTCGTCGCTTCCTTGCAGGGAGGCGAAGACATCCATGACGTCGATTCCGTGCAGACCTCTCGACCTCCCAAGTTTACGCAGGCCGCAGGCGTAAACAAAAAGGTCGGCGCGCGAGCTGTTATCGCTGGGAGCCCTGAAGCCACCGTTGGGTGAGAACAAGTCTGCTTCCAGGCGGCGCTCGAGTTCCAGGAGAACCGTCTCGTCGGCATCGAAACGGTCCGCTGCGAACGCGGCGCGGGCCTCGGTGGTGGTCATGCCCGCGGTCATCTGCGACGACAGACCAATCAGGCCGGAGCCGAGCCACAAAGCCGCAAGGGCGAGAATCGAGACAATCTTGCCTGCGCGGCTCTGGAAACTCCAACAGGCGGCGGCCAGCCCGAGGGCGATCCAATGAAGCCCGACGCCGGAGACAAGTGCCGCGAACATCGCCACCGTGGCAAGCAAGGTCGCGATGTCGAGGGTGAATACCGTGGCCAGCAGTTCTGTGATGGCGTGGTGCAGTGTCGGGATGTAGCGTAGGAGGACGCCGAAGAACCAGATTGCGGCGCCTATTAATAGCGTGAAGCCGATCCATAAGGCCCCGTCGACTGTCTGCAGGTAGCGGCCTCTGACCGAATCGAAGGATCCTCGGAACGCCTCCCAGTACTGCGGTACGTAGGTGAAGAAATCCAGCGGCTGCCGCGCCGCGAGGGCGCCGGCCAGCGCCACGCGGTACTCCCTGGCGGAGGGCTCCAGTTCGACGGCATAGCGGAATTCCTTTATCGCCTCGTCGAGCTTCCCCTCCTGCTGCTGGCGCCAGGCCCTCATCGCGAAGCCGCGGGCCATGGCGGTGTTGCCCAGCATGCCGGCGCGGTGGCTGAGCTCGATTATTCTGCCGGCCAGGTGCTCGGCGCTCTCGCTGTCGCCCACGTCGGCCAGTTCACGGTAGCGTTTCCAGTGGTCGCGCATGTCGACCACCATTGCGGGTACCGATCCGATTCCTACGTCGGGCTCACTCACTTGTCTGCCGGAGGCTGCCCCACGGGCGCTAAAGAGAAGTAAGGTGCCCACGAGACAAAGTAGGATGGCTTTAGCAGCTCTCACCGCGGTTCCCGATCAGTTCTCTTGCTTCGACGAGAGTTCCACGAATTGCATGTGCAGGTCGTATAGAAGACTGTCCATCAACGAGGTTTCGCTTGCGTCGAGATTTCCCTGAGTCTTCTCTCTAAGAATCGTAAGGATGTCAATCATTTGTTTGGCGTTGGCCAGGCTTACGGATGTTTCATTAGTGGTGGGATCGGGGATGAGGCCGAGGGAGATCATCGCCTGCGTGCCGAGGCTCAAGATGAAGGTTGTGAAATTGATCTCGCCTGCGGCCGGCTCTTTGTCCTCGGTGTGCGAACCTGCCTCTGACTCAGCTTCGGCGTGGGCCTTGCCAAGACCTTCCGGCTCGGCCACAGGCTCTACCCGCGGCTTTTCTGTTTTGTCTCGAGCTTTTTCTTCCTTTGCCGTTTCCTCTCGCGGATTGCCGTCCGCATCGAATTTCCGTTTGTCAGATACTTTGAAGCCGGATTCTTCCTCGCACATCCTCGAGTTCCCCCGAATAACTTTTTTTTGAGGATAAGTTCTTTATCTAGTTGTGTCAACGCGTTAGCTCATTTGCGGCCGGCCGGATCTGATGGTCTGATTATCTGTGATATGGTAGGATTATGCACATGAGCGAAGAGCGTAAGTTGGTCAACCGTCTGGCATTGCTTGTCTATTTCTTTGTCGCCGGAACCTTCCTGATCGCGGTCCCCTGGACTGACATGTGGATGCTCGCGATGCGCAGCATGCCCTGGATTGCATCGTTTCTCTCGCATTCACTGCTTCGCGGAGCGGTCAGCGGTTTCGGTATTGTGCTAATCGGTTGTGCCATCTTCGAAATTCGAGATGCCATCTCCCGAAAACAATAAATTCAGGCTTTATGCCGTCACCGACCGCCATGCCTTGCCCGGCGGCGAGGGTAGCCTGCTGGATTACATTCGGAGAGCCTCGGCTGCCGGAATCGAGATGATCCAGATCCGCGAGAAAGACATGGTCGCACGCGATCTCCTTGCTCTGGTCAGGCGTGCGGTGGAAACGGCAAGCGAGTACCGGACGGCGATTCTGGTCAATGACCGAGTGGATATTGCGCTGGCTGCAGGGGCTGACGGCGTGCACCTGGGCAATCACAGCGCTCCGCCCGCCGCCGTCAGGGAAATCGTGCCACCCGGTTTCTTGATCGGCGTGTCCACGCACACTCCCGACGAGGTGCGGGCGGCGGTGGACGGCGGAGCAGATTTCATCACCTTCGGCCCCGTCTTCTTCACGGCTTCGAAGGCGAAGTACGGCCCCCCGGTCGGCCTCGAAGCGCTCGCCGCAGCCTGCGGCGAGGCCTCGATTCCCGTGTATCCGATCGGAGGGATAGATAGTGGCAGCTACCCCGAATTGCTGGGTCAGCCCGTAGCCGGGCTGGCCGCGATTTCGCTTTTTCAAATGGCGGCTGATATAAAATTGTTGGTTTTGCAGATCAGGAAGACATTGGGAGGGTGAGGTATGATCGAGACTCTGGCCTTGGCCGCACAGGGTGAGTCATTCTTGCCGGCTTTCGTGACTCTCGAGGACGGCTTGCTCCTCTTGAGTTGGCTGCTGTTCTTGCTCATCTATGCTTTCACCCGGATCAGGCCGCGCCTGCGGATCTTCAGAGCCCCGATATTTTTCCTGGTTCTCAGCTCCACATTATCGCGCGCGGTCACGGTGTTCGACATCGAGCGCGCATCGGCGATCATCACACTCCTCTTCATCTTCTCCATTGCCTTTCTCGCAGCCCGGGTGATCGTGTTTGTGTTTTTCGACCTGATAGTCGACCGGCGGCGCGAGATCGTCACGCCCGCGTTGATCAAGAGCATCGTTTTCTTCGGCCTGCTGATTTTGAGCTTGTTCATTCTCAATGAGAGCCTGCCCGAAGCCGAGAGAGTACCCCTGACATCGCTGCTGGCCTCGGCGGCGGTGATCAGCGTCGTGCTCGGCTTCGCGCTGCAGGACACGCTTGGCAACCTCTTCAGCGGCCTCGCTCTGCACCTCGAGAGGCCGGTCAAGGTCGGGCACTGGATCAAGGTGGGCGATTCGGTCGGAAAGGTTGTCGAGACCGACTGGCGCTCGATCAAGCTGCGCACGCTGGGCCACAATTACCACATCCTGCCCAACTCGCTGGTCGCTTCACAGCGGATCATCAATTACAACGACCCCCCGACGCCCCACCGCCGCGAGCTGATCGTGCGCGCCCCCTATTCCGGCTCGCCCGACAACGTCATCAGCGCGATCCTGCCGATCCTGCAGACTCACCCCAATGTGGAGCGAAGCCCGGCGCCGAATGTGCTCGTAAGGGATTTCGGCGACCACTGGATCGACTACGAGGCGCGCTACTGGTACAGAGACTACGAGCAGCTGGAGAAGATAGACGGCGAGATCAGGCGCCAGGTTTGGTACCACTTCCGCCGTGCCCGCGTCGACAGCCCGATTCCCGTGCGCGAGGTCTATCTGCACGAAGTAAGACCGGAGACCGTGGACCGCGAGGAGAGGTTGGTGGAAATGGGCAAGCGCTTCCGCTCAATCCACCTGTTCGAATCGCTCAGCGACGAGGAACTGCACCAAGTGGTCGAAGGGATGCAGATGGCGATCTATGCGGCCGGCGAGGCGATGATCCGCCAGGCCGATGAGGGCGACAGTTTCTTCGTGATCTGGACCGGTGAGGCCGAGGTGTCGATCCGCAAGGACGACGGCAGCCCGTCCGTGTTGAAAGTCTTGCGGGCGGGGGATTACTTCGGCGAGATGGCTCTGTTGACAGGCGAGCGCCGCACTGCCACCATCACCGCGCTGTCGGAGTGCAAGTGCTACGTCCTCGGCAAACCGGTTTTCAAGAAGGTGCTTGAGCAAAACCCGGCGATTGCAGAGGACCTCAGCGAAAAATTGAGCTCGCGCCAGGCTGAGCTTGACGAACAGCTTTCAGCTCTGGAGGCCGAAGGCCGTGAGATCAGGAAGAAGGCCGGGCATCAGGATCGCACCAGACAGATCCTGGCCCGGATTAAGCGATACTTCGGACTCAAATGACCTATAGATTCGGAGCCACGTGATGAAAACCCAGATAGATCATGCCAGGGAGGGCGGGACGACTCCCGAGATGGAGGCCGTCGCCGCCGATGAGAATATCGGCACCGAGCAACTGCGCCGCGGCGTCGAAAGCGGCTGCGTGGTCATTTGCCGCAATCCCGGCCACGAGGGCGCAAAACCGCTGGCCGTAGGTTCCGGGCTGCGCGTGAAGGTCAACGCCAACTTCGGCACCTCGCAGGACAGCCCCGATGAGGACCTCGAGATGCGCAAACTCGAGGTAGCCGTCGCCATGGGAGCCGATGCCGTGATGGACCTCTCCACCGGCGGCGACCTACGGCGCATGAGGCACAAAGTGCTGCGCCACAGCCCCGTTGCTGTCGGTACGGTGCCGATCTACCAGACCGCCACCGAGCTTGTGCAGGCAGGCAAGAGCATCACCGAAATGGATCCCGATCAACTTTTCGACACGATCGAAGAGCAGGGCGAAGAAGGCGTCGATTTCATCACCGTCCACTGCGGCGTGACCCGCAAGGCGATCGACGCACTCGAGCGCCACCCGCGCATCCTCGACGTCGTCAGCCGCGGCGGCGCCTTCCTGGTCGAGTGGATAATGGCCAACGAACGCGACAATCCGCTCTACGATCAATTCGACCGGCTGCTCGAGATCGCCAAGCGCTACGACATGGTTCTCTCGCTCGGCGACGGCTTCCGCCCCGGAGCCCTGGCCGACGCCTCCGACCGCAGCCAGATACAGGAATTGATAACGCTCGGCGAACTCCAGGCCGAGGCGCTCAAGGCCGGGGTGCAGGTGATAATCGAGGGTCCGGGGCACGTGCCGATGCACCAGATCGAGGCCAATGTGCGGATGGAAAAGGACCTCTGCAACGGCGCGCCATTTTACGTGCTGGGGCCGTTGGTCACCGACGTTGCACCGGGTTACGACCACATCACCTCGGCAATCGGCGGGGCAATTGCCGCATCGGCAGGCGCCGATTTCCTCTGCTACGTGACGCCCGCCGAGCACCTCAGGCTGCCCGATGTGGAGGATGTGCGCACGGGAGTGGTCGCCGCACGCATCGCCGCCCACGCCGCCGACATCGCCCGCGGGTATCCCGGCGCAGCCGAGTGGGACGCCGAGATCAGCAGGCGGCGCAAGGAGTTCGACTGGAAGGGCATGCTCGAGCTGGCCATCGATTCCGAGAAGGCCGGCGCGATCCGCGAGCAGCTACTCAGCCACCAGGACGATGTCTGCTCGATGTGCGGCGAATTCTGCTCGATCCGCCACATGAAAGCGGCCCGGGAACACAAGAAGGAAGTGAAGGGATGAGCGGACAGGGCAGCCCCATCGACCGCCTCGTCGCCGAGCTTGGCAAGCTGCCGGGCATCGGCGCCAAGACCGCCGCCAGGCTGGCGTTCTTCCTGCTCAACCACCCGAAGGACGATGCGCTGGCCCTCGCCCAAGCCATCGTCGACCTCAAGGAACGGGTGGGCCACTGCAGCATCTGCTGGAACATCACCGACGTCGATCCCTGCCATTTCTGCAGCGACGCCAAGCGCGACCGCGGCATCATCTGCGTCGTCGAGCAGGCCTCGGATCTGGTGGTGATCGAAAACACCGGCGAATTTCGCGGCCTCTACCACGTGCTGATGGGCACGCTCTCGCCGATCAACGGCGTCGGCCCGGAAGAGCTCACTCTCAAGGGATTGGTCAGGCGCCTCGAGGGCGGGGAAGTCGGCGAAGTAATCATCGCCACCAACCCGACTGTCGAGGGGGAAGCTACGGCGTTCTACCTGGCGCAACTGCTCAAGCCCCTGGGCGTTAAGGTCAGCCGGATCGCGCAGGGCTTGCCGGTCGGTTCCAACCTCGAGTACGCCGACAAGGTGACGATGACCCGCTCGCTGGCTACGCGGCGCGAGATGGACTGAGGCGGCGGATTCCCGATTCAACGATTCCGTATTAACGTGATCCGTGCGTGCACGCCGAGTTCGCGCTCGTCGCTCGATCCCTCCACCATCCGCGCGGGCACGAATGCCCCGAAACAGCGGATCCGCAGCGTGGCAATACTGTATCCGCCGAACTCACGGGGATTGACGGGAATCTCGAACGAGACATTCCTGCGGTCCTTTTCGAATGTCACTGCTTCCTCAACGCCGTCGGCTGAGACCACGGCCCTGACCGGCGGGTGCCCCACGAGGCTGATTCGCAGCGCTGAGAATTGGCGGCGCGAGACCACGGTCAATTCGGCCTCGCTGTCTCCGCGAGTCCAGAACCAGCGCTTTTCAGGCTCGAATATCGCTCTGGGATCGGTGTAGAGTGCGTACTCGTTGAACTGAATTGCGGCCTTGTCGAAAAGCTCGGCGGGAAGCGGCCAGTCGCCCATGCTCTCCAGCGCGAGCGTCTGTAAAGTGGCGTAACTGAAGCGAATCTCGTTCCCCGAGTCGAACTCGATGTCGATACCCAGGCTGTTGTGGGGCAGCTCTATAGGCACGCACACTTCATGGAATTTCGTGTCGATTCGAACGGCGTTCTGTGTCAACTGCGCTTTGAAGTCGTTGCTGACATCGGAAATATCGAAAAGTGTGATACGCAGGTCTGTGGGGACGTCCGCCGCTCGCAATCCGACTCTTATTTCGTAACTGCCTGCCCAGAGCGGTGTGGTCGGCCGAAGTGATATCTTGTTTTCGCCGGCGGGTAAACGGAACGATCGCCCGCCCGGCACCTTCTCATCCCTCTCCAGAGCCCAGCCTGAGAAAAGCCTCTGTGCGCTGAAACCGCGCGCCGGGAGCGAGTCGGGCCGCAGCGAGCCGCCCTGGTCGATCATCGCGAAATCGCCATGGCGATAGCGCTGTAGGTAGAGGAGATCGCGATCCCGGGAATGGGGTTGGCGGCCGTTGGGCTCGCCGGGAGTCAATGCCTCCGCGGCCCAGCCGTAAAGGCAGAGGCAAGCCAGGAAAGCAGCCATACCCACGACTGCCGAAACCGGCTTGGCGGCAGGGCCCCCGCCGATAATGCTGCGTACAATCCGACCCGACAGCAGCACGATTCCAGCGGTGATGGTCACGGCAACCAACAGCAACGCAACACCTCCCCAGAATTGCCCTGATGGATCGAACCACGAGGGCCACCACTCGACCGCGTCGAAATGGCCGGCTGACACAGCCGTGAGGATTCGCGACGTCGCGGTTCTGGAGTTGGTCAGCAGATCGCTGTGAAGCAGCATTGACGCGGCGATGGCCATCGAGATCGCCCCCAGGAAAACCGAGGCAAAGCGCCACTTTTTCCAACGCTTCTCGCAGAGCAGGGCCGCCATCGGAAGCGCGGCCAGCGCGATCACCGGCGCCGCGTAGCGCGCGGCCACGCTGCCGCCTCCCCACCACATGTGATAAGCGAGGCCCGGCCCGATCGTGAAGCCGGCGACCAGTATCAACCCAACCACCGCATCGCGCCGCCTGCGCCACAACGGCACGAGGCCGATCAACGCCGGAACCACAGCGGGATTGTTGAGCAGCAGCCCGAAATTACGGTCGAACAGCAGGCCCGCGAATCCCGGAATAATATTCCAGAGGCTGACATCTTTGTGCTGCGCTCCGCCCATCTCGGCCAGCAGGCTGAACTCGCCGTAGAGATGCCAGTTCCACGCCGGCGTCGCCAACGCCAGTACCAGACAGAGTGAACCGACCCAGATCAACACGGGAAGTCGCTTGCGCAGGCGGAAGGCCAGCAACAGCGAGAGCGCAACCGCCGTCATGAATCCTCGCTGGTGCAGCCAGGGCAATATCCAGATGACTAACGGGATCAGCCAAGGCCAGCGCGGTGCCTCGTCGCCGCGCCGGAAAATCATGTTCAGTGCCAGGAGCGTGAAGCATGAGAGCGGGACCTCGGTGTAGAACAGGAACGACAGAGGCAGGAGCGGCACCGAGAGGGTGACCCAGGCGGTTGCGGCGAGCGCGGCGAGGCGGTGAGGAACGATCTTGATCACCAGCCAGTAGATGTTAGCGGCCGAAAGGGCCGCCATCAGGCCGATCATCAGCACCGCGCCCAGCTTGCCCGCGAGCGCGTAGAAGGGAACCGCCAGCACCGGCACGCCGATGCGGTGGATCGGCGCGATCTGATTATCCCGGGTCTTGCGCAGGTACTGGGGTGTCAGGCGCTGCCATTGCGTGAACTGACGGTAGGCGCCCGCATCGTAATCGTCGCCGAAGTAGATATCGCCGTCCTCGAGCACGCTGTGCGTGACCATCAGGTAGTGCGGCTCGTCGCCGCCGAACGGCCACTCGGCGCTGAAGGGCGGAATGGCTAGCGCGAAGAACACAACGAAAATAAGGAACACAATCCAGCCGGCGGCTCGGTCGGAAATCACTGGCTTCCTGCCCTCGCCGTTCTCTGCAGGCTTCAGGTCTTTGTAGAGGTCGTATTTGAGCCAGGCGACGAGCAGAAGCGCCGTGAGGAGCAAGCCCCGCGCCAGAGTGGAAGAGGCGAGGAATAGGGCGCTGCTGAAGCTGGCGGCGCCGGGTATGTAGCGCAACGCGACGATGAGCAGGATTGCCAGCGGCAGAAAGGTCAGCGCATCGCGCTTCAGGACGCCCCGCAATTCGGTTCCCGTGAGACTCGAGATGATGTAGGAGCCGCAGAGCCAGGTTGCGCCGATCAGTAGTGCTGAGAGGAGCAGAGCGAAGGGCAGGCCGCCGCCGGCGTCGACGGAAACGACAACCTGGTAGTCGCCGAACTGGTCCTGAAAGAGGTGGATGCCGTCGCCCATGCCGGCAATGAACAGCGCAAGCGCGAGAGTCGCCAGCAGCAGGGCAATTCCCGCCGCAGAGTTGCCACGCCCTTTTTGTGGCGCCATCGGTTTCCCCCCAGATCTTCCGTGCGCCGGACGGCGGCCCTCAGGCCTTCTTCAGCTTCTTCAGCCTGGCCAGTATCTTCTTCCTGCCGACCCCGCGGAAGTGGACGATGTAGCGCAGGTCGTCGCCCTCGCCCTCCATGCCGACGATCTTGCCGGAGCCGTACTTGCTCAGTTCCACCTTCTCGCCGACGGCGAAGTCCGCGCCTGCCGGAGCCACACCGTGCTTCGCCAGCTTATTCACGTCGATGTCGATCTTGCGGTCCTTGAAGAACTTGCCGATGTTCTCGACGTTGGCGCCGATAGTGGTCTTCCTGAGCTTGCGGCGCTCGCCGCCGCGCAGATCGAGCACGGATTCAGGGATATCCTCGATGAAGCGCGAGGACCTGCTGGCCGTGTAGCCGTCGAAACGCCGGCGCACGCGCGCTGAGGAGAGATAGAGCTTGTCGCGCGCTCTGGTCATGCCTACATAGCAGAGCCTGCGCTCCTCTTCCAACCCTTCAGTGGTATCGGAATTGCGGCTGTGGGGCAGCAGCCCCTCCTCGAGCCCGGTGATAAAGACAACATTGAATTCCAATCCCTTGGCGCAGTGCAGGGTCATGAGCGTGACGCGCGGCGCGTCGGGCTCGTAGCTGTCGGCGTCGGACACCAACGCGGCCTGATCGAGGAACGGCTCGGCGCCGACGCCGGGATTTGCATCTTCGAACGACTTCGCCGCGGCGATCAACTCCTTTAGATTGTCGATGCGGCCCATCGCCTCGTCGGTCTGCTCCTGGACCAGGGAGCCGAGGTATCCGCTCTCCTTGAGGATGAAGTCGATTACCTCCGAGGGCGGCTCCTCATGCGCGAAATGCTCCCCGATCGCGGCGATCAGTTCCTTGAACAGCGAGAGACCTTTCTTGATTTTGCCGCTGGCCCCGAGGAAGGGAATGTGTTTGTCGAGCGCATCCCAGATGCTGACATCTTTCTCACGGGCGAGGAGTTCGAGCTTACCGATTGTGGCGTCGCCGATCCCGCGCTGGGGGGTGTTGATCACCCGGCGCAGGCTGACAATGTCGTTGGGGTTCATACCCAGGTGCAGATAGGCGAGCACGTCCTTGATCTCTTTGCGCTCGTAAAATCTCACCCCGCCGATGAGCTGGAAGGGGATGCGGTGGCGCGCCAGCGCTTCCTCGAAGGAGCGGCTCTGGGCGTTGGTGCGGAAGAGGACCGAGAATTCGGAAGCGTCGCGGCGGCCGAGCATCGAGTCGATCTGCGAAACGACGAAACTGGCCTCCGATTCCTCGCTGTCGGCAACGTAATAGGTGACCTGCTCTCCGGCGCCGTGATCGGTCCACAGCTTCTTCGGATGGCGGAATGAAAGGCCGGATACGACTCCGTGGGCGGCATCGAGGATCGTCTGCGTGCTGCGGTAGTTCTGCTCGAGCTTGATGATCGTGGCGCCGGGGAAATCCCGCTCGAAGCGGAGGATGTTTTCGATGTCTGCACCGCGCCAGCGGTAGATGCTCTGGTCGTCGTCGCCGACCGCGCAGATGTTGTTGTGCGGCGGGGCCAGCAGGCGTATCAAGCGGTACTGGGGATAGTTGGTGTCCTGGTACTCGTCGACGAGAATATGCTCGTAGCGGTTGCGGTAGCGCTCGAGCAATTCATCCTGCGACTCGAAAAGCTCGATCGTGTGCAGCAGCAGGTCGTCGAAATCCAGGGCGCCGGCGGACTTCAGAGCCGCCTGGTAGGCCTTGTAGATATCGGTCATACGCGCGTCCTCGTAGCCTTCGAGGGATTGCAGCGGGCCCGCTTTGCTGTTCTTGGCGTGGCTGATGCGCGACTGCAAGGCCGCCGGGCGGATCTCGTTGATGCGCTTATCTGACAGCACCTTGCGCAGCAGGGCTGCCTGATCGTTGGTGTCGTAGATCGTGAATCCCCGCGGGAAACCGATGGCCGCGATGTGCCTGCGCAGCGTCGCCGAGCAGAAGCGATGGAATGTGCTGACCCACGGCTGGACCTGCGGATCATCGACAAGCGACTCGACGCGTTCGCGCATCTCGCCGGCCGCCTTGTTGGTGAAGGTGACGGCGAGTATCGACGAGGGATCGACGCCGCGCTCGCTGATAAGATGGGCCACCCTGTGCGTGATCACACGTGTCTTGCCGCTGCCCGCTCCGGCGAGGACGAGGAGCGGACCCTCGCCGTGCGACACCGCCTTGCGCTGTTGCTCATTTAATTCGGTCAGAAGGACAGCCGAATCTTCCTCTTTCGGACTCATAATTTTACCGTTTATTGCTGAGCGAATAGTGTGATTATCGAAACTATAAGCTCGGATAGCTCAAAAGGGGAGATATCATAGCAGAAGCGTGGCGGAAAGCAAGCGAATTAAAGCCGGGGGTCTCTACGGCGAAGATATTAGCCGCCATGCCGCCTGTGGAACGGAGCGGACAGATACGCCCCCAGCAGACCCAGCGCAATATCCGGTCTGAGGCAGCGCAGAACGATGTCTCGATAGGTAGCGCCGCCTGAGATGCTTTTAGTCAGCGCCCAGCGGAATTCCTCGTTTCTCCCCGCATAGCGGATCACCGGCCCGAGGCTTAGTTTCTTCGAGAGCAGCTTGGCCATGAATCTGACAAACCGCCCATAAGGGTAATCGCGGATGATGAAATTGCATTCTATCTGATAATTGCGGAAGGCGCGCCTGGAGATGCCGTGTTTCACCGCCGTGCACGCCGCGATGCCGCCCGTGATGACCGCGCTGTTGATTCCCTTGCCCTTGAACGGCCTGATCATCCCCGCTGCGTCGCCGACCGCCACGAAGCGATCCTCGAAGTAATGGCGCGCGGGGCTCCCGGGGAAAGAACCCTTGAACACGTCGCCGATACTGAAATCCCGCGGCAGGAACCGCTTAACCTGTGGCAGGTCGAGGAAATGGCCGAGCTGAGCGAGGCTAACCCGCCTGCCGGCAAGCACTACCGAGGCGTGCCTTGCCTTGGGAGTGATGGCGGCGAACTCAACGCCCTCGAGGCGCGGCAGGAAGGTCTGAATTCGATTGTCAAATCCGGCCAGCAGTTCGGCATCGCAGTCGTACTTGGTGATCAGCGTTTCTATCACCCGCGGCGGACGGTAAAAGGAGTGCCTGCGGAGCGCTGTTATCATCCCGGGATCGAGGCCGAAGCAGCCGAAGACCACATCGGCGCGGGTATGCTCGCCCTCGCTGAAGATGTTTACTCCGTCCGGGTTGAGTTCGAGGGCGGTTACACGACTACGGACGATTTCCGCCCCGGCCTCGCCCGCCGCCTTGAGCAGGTACTTATCGAATTCCACCCTGCGGACGGCCAACGTGTCCTCTTCGCCCTCCTCCAGCACGATCCGGTCTCTCGACGTCAGCAACTCGTAGCCTGAGATCCGCCTTTGGATCATGCTATCAGGCAGCTTGATATCGAAGTCGTCGCGGAGGATGTCAAGCAGGGGATGCGAGAGAACACCGAGGCACTGGTTGTAATGCATGCCGAAATGCTTCGGCTCGAAGAGGCGGACCTTGAAACGCTTTCCGCTTTCCCGGCCGAGGCGCAGGAGCATCAACGCCACGCTGCAGCCGGCGGGGCCGCCGCCTATGACAACGGCGGTTGCGCCGTCTTGCAGCGGCCCTAGCGACGTCCCGAGAGCCAATTGATTCCCCCCCTCAATAAGGAGCGAGTGTGCCATAGCAGGAGGCCCGACACCAGACCCGGCCTCAGTGCGTCGACCAGGATGCGGCAATAGGATCGGTCGCCGGCGAACAGCGACCACATCAGGTTATTGAGTCGGCGCTTTTTTCCCTTCTTTTTGGATCTTTCGTGTTCGAGAAAGGCGAGCGTGGCGCGGGAAGACCAACGGCTCTTGTGGGTGATGTCGTTGAGAACGAAGAGAATTTTTCCACAGCGATTGCTGGCGTAAAACCTACGCACCATCTTGGAGCGGTAAGCCTTCGCCGTCGCTTTCCCGGGGCTCCCGTGCATGACCAGATTTGCCACGGCGTCGGCGGAGAACAGCGCAGAGCCGAGCCCGTTCTTGTAAAAGCGGCTGGCGTAGGCGTCGCCCACTGCAAGAAAGCGGCTTGAGGCCGCGCCCTTCGCGAAACCGACAGGCATCCGCGGGTGGCAGTTACAGTTCAGGGCCTGCTCAGGGTCAATTCCCCCGAAGAATGGCGCGACGCGGGGGTGCCGCATGTATTCGATGAGGTGATCGAGGCTCGGATCCTTGCCGACGGCGGTGATCGTCAGATACCGGCGTTTCGGCGTCGCAGCCAGGAAGCGGATAGTCGGGTGCCGCAAGGCGAAGGCGAAGAGCTTGTTGCCGAAGACGCGCTCGATCTGGGCTTCATCCATCTCGATTTCCGCCTGCGCCACCGACACGCACTGCGGCGGTGAATATCCAAGGTTCGCCTTGAGCTTGCCTGCCAGGGAGGAGTTGACGCCGAAAGCGCCGATGACCAGGTCTGCGGTCTCCTCCGATTCATCCGCTCCGATCACCGCGATGGAATCCCTGCCGCGCTGCTCGATCGCGCTTACGCGCTCCTCTCGTATTTCCGCCCCCAATTCCTCCGCACGCAGCAGCAGGTGCCTGTCGAAACTGCTCTCCGGCCCGTGCTCGAGGTGGCGGGGGCCGCCGCCGCGGAACACGCTGTAGATCTCGCCGTGGTTCTTTTTTATCAGCTCCGTCTCGCCGCCCTCTGTGACGTAATAGAAGCTTTCTATGCGACGCTGAATGACTCCCTGCGGCAGCTCGATCCCGAGCTTGGACAGTTTCTCGACCGTCCGCGCTGTTATCACTCCTGCGCAGAAGTTGCAGCCCACCGGCCCGCGGCGTTTGAACGGTTTTGCCTCGTATACGATTACGCGAAGCTCGCGGCCGAGGTCCTCGGCCTCCTGCAGCAGGCGGATCGCGCTCAGGCTGCCTGCAGGCCCTCCGCCGACGATGATGACTTTCATGCGCTTCCTTTTCCACGTTGCTTACGAGTCTGCTGCATCCGCACCTTGCCGCAAGTCGGGCACACCCACTTGCGCTGCTTATGATAACTGCGCTTCTTCTCTTTCATCGGCGTCTTGCACCGGGAGCAAATCACGGAATTTTCCTGAGAGCATTCAAGAAGCCTGCGATGTCGTCCGGCAACGGCGCTTCCAGCCGGATATCTTCCCCGCTGAGGGGATGACGGAATCTAAGGCTGAAAGAGTGTAGCGCAGGCCGCCCGAAGTCTTTGGCAAGTTTTTGACGCTGCGGGTCGGTAATCCCTCGCCAGCGCGCCCCGGCGTAGAGCGAATCGCCTAACACGGGATGGCCGATGTGCGCGAGGTGGACCCTGACCTGGTGAGTTCGCCCCGTCATCAGCCGGAGCGTGAGATAGGACAAGTCGCCGAAATCCTCTTCGATCCTGAAACGGGTCAACGCCTCGCGGGGCCTGTCGGTTGCCGTGCTGATTTTCTTGCGGTTCCTGCGGTCGCGGCCGATCGGCACCTCGATCTCGCCTTCATCGCTGCGGGGGCAGCCGTAGGCCAGGGCTTTGTAGGTTTTCTCCACAGTTCGGTCTTTGAACTGTCGAGAGAGGCCTTGATGCGACCGGTCGTTCTTGGCGGCGACGATCACTCCGGTGGTGCCGGAGTCGAGGCGGTGGACGATGCCCGGCCGCAGGGCGCCGCCGATGCCCGAGAGATCGCCGCAGTGGGCCAGGAGGGCGTTGACGAGAGTGCCGGTGTGGTGGCCGGGGGCGGGGTGGACGACCATCCCGGCCGGTTTGTCGATCGCTATCAGGTGCTCGTCCTCGAAGAGGATGGAGAGAGATATATCCTCGGGCTCCGCTTCAATCGGCTCGGGCGCGGGGATGATCGCCTCGATTCTTTCTCCCCCGTGCAGTGTCCTGGACGCCTTTGCCCGCTTTCCGTTGACCTCGACAAGGCCTTCCGCGATTAACTTCTGCACGAACGACCTGCTCAGTTGCCCCAGCGCTGCGGCGAGGAAGCGGTCGAGCCGTTGCGGTTCGCCGCTCGGAAAATCCAGTTTTACTCTCTCTTCCGGCATCAGACTTTGGTATCGTTTTCGATTATATCGGGCCGGCCCGTACGCTTTTATAGAGCACCCTTGCGCCGCTGCGGCAGGTGGAATTCCAGCACCTGCGCCGAGTCGAACTCCTCCACCTTCATGTAGTGATTGAGGCTCTTGATCAAAGCGTCGGCGGTGATCAGGCCGATGAGCTTGACACCGACCACCTGCGCCCCGTCGCGTCGGGCTGCCTTTTCGGCGGCTTCGAGCACTACGTGCATCGGAGTCTTCTTATAATCGAACAGGTTCACGGCGATCTTCATCTCATTCCTGCGACCCTTGTCGAGCAGGATCGCCTTCACCTGGCGCGGCCTCGCGCCGACGGCACGGATCTTCTCGATGACCTGCCTCGCGATCTTCACAGTGGCGTGCTTCAGAGTGATGTTGAAAGTGATGATCGGCGGGCGGGCGCCGACGACCACCACGCCCGCTGTCGGGTGGACGCGCGCCGGCCCGAAATCGGGCTGCCACTCCGGTCTCTGGATCTTCTCGAAGAACCCCTCGTACTCCCCCGAGCGGATGTCGTTGATCGACACGCGGCCGGGGGCCGTGGCCGACTGTTCGTAGAGGTAGACCGGCACGCCGAAATTCTCGGCCAGATCCTTGCCCGCCGTTTTCGACAGCTCGATACAGCGTTCCATCGTCGTCGCGCGCAGGGGGATGAACGGGATGACGTCAACGATGCCGATGCGCGGGTGCTTACCCTTGTGTATGGAAATGTCGATGTTCTCGAATGCGGCGCGCATCAAACGGTAGACCGCGCGCCTCAGGGGGGTCTGGGTCCCCACGAATGTGAAGACGGAGCGGTTGATCTCGGCGTCGGCAGAGACGTCTAGCAGTTTGACTCCGCGCACGGAGGCAATCTCTGTGGAGATCAGCTGAATGACGTCCTGGCGACGCCCTTCGCTGACGTTGGGAGCACATCCGATCAGGGGCATGTTTTAGACTCCCTCTTAATAAATCATTATAGGCAATTTTAACTGCCACGGGTTCGTCCTACAATCGTATCCCATCAACAAGGCTGTCCGCAACGTCGGCCGAGGTTGCCGAGGTTGTTTGCCTGGCGTACAATGAAAAACGGATGGAAACATGTTTAGAACCGCAATAGTTGCCATGATCTTCCTGCTCTCGCCGCCGGTCTACGCCCAGGAGGAGCAGGGGGTTTTCTGCATCAGCTCAGAGGGCTACAACATCAACCCGAGCGTGGCCTTCAGCCCTGTATCAAACTCGTTCATGGTCGTATGGCTCTCCACCGATGACCTGTTTGCATATGATCTGACACGGCTTAATGCCGCGCACTTGCGGGTCCAACAAGATATCAGACTATTACGCACCATGCGGATTTCGCGCGCCAGCAAGAAGAAGCGCCAGGCACCCGGTTCGGCTATCGCTTATCACGAGGGAATGAGCCGATTCCTCATCCTCTGGCAGGAGATCAACGGTGAAGACAGGACCCTGTTTCTCACCACACTCGACGACTTCGGTGTCATCGATCAGCGCGCGGCCATAATAGCCCGCCATGATGCCACGCTGATTTCGCCGCCGTTGCTGGCAATCGATGCGACCAGCGAGCGCGCGATGGCCGCCTGGACAAAGCTGGAGGGCGGCGTAATCAAGACTGTCGCCACCTCTTTCGATCCGAGAGAGCCGCATTTCCTTACCGACCCGCGCTTCTACTTCCAGAGGGCGAACGGGCGCTTCGAGGTGGGCGAAGCGCTGGTCAACGCCGGTAACGTCTTCAGGCTCGTGAGCTGCCTGGTGGGATCCAGTAATGAGCGCTGCGTGGCAGTGATGGGCCAGGATATCAATCCCGCCACCGGTGTGGTCGGCGAGCGCAGAACGCTTACCCGTAAAAAGATCAGGCGCAGCATGGTGATCTCAGCCGCTCCGGCTGAGGACAAGGCGGAGACGTTGGTCTCGTACGATCAGACCGGCTTCGAGTACGAAACCAGCGCGCTCGCGGTGCTGCTGGTCAATGAGGATGGGCGGACGGCCACCGGGCCCTCGCGCGTCACGTCACGTGATGACTTCAGCGGCGAGAGCCGGCTGCTGCCCGGAGCGGAGGACGGCTTCGCGCGCATACTCTGGCTGGAGCGCCTCAACGGCGCTTTCACCCTGAAGCTGCAGGCCGTCACCGAGGAGGGGGATCTGCTCGGCGAGCCGCAGGTTGTCCGCGCGTCAGCCCAGCCGATCGGCGCCGCCGCCATGGCCTACGGCCTCTATCAGGACAACGTGTTGGTAGTCTGGATCGAGGACAGCCCCGGGGGGGGAGTCAGCTTGCTCAGCAGGTCAATCGACCTGGAATAGACCGATGCTCCGGGCCTCGGCGCCCGGCCTCGGAGGGGGAGCTATTGATGAAAGGTACGGTTTTTCTTGGCCTGTTGATTCTCACTGCCTTCGCCTTTTCAAGTTGCGGCATCGAAGAAACGATTGCCGTTACCTTCCCCGACGGACGCGTGGTCCGCTGCGAGATCGCCGATGCGCCGAAGAAGATGGAAGCCGGGCTTACGACCTACTCGGATCTGGCGCCCGGCCAGGGGATGATCTTCATCTATCCGAGCCCCCGCCAGGGAGTCAGCTTTTGGATGCCCGCAAAGATGAAGTTTCAGATCGACATGATTTTTCTCAACGGTGAGAAACGGGTGGTGATGATCGAGAAGCAGGTGCCGATCTGCGAAAGTAATCTTCAGAGCGATTGCCCGGGTTACGGGCCGCCGGTGGCCGAGGTGCAGTTCGTCGTCGAGGTCGTCGCCGGTCTCTGCGACGAAATAGGCTTGAAGCAGGGCGACTCGCTCGAGTTCGTGTTCCCATAGGCAAAGCCATGCATTTGGCGTTAATACTGATTTCGCTGTTCATCACGTCCGCCGCGTGCCCCGAGGAGGAGGTGGCGATGGTGCGGCTGCCCGACGGCTCGGAATTCACCTGCGAGATTGCCGACACCGACCGGGAGCACGCCACCGGCCTCAGCCGGCATGAGTCGTTGGCCCCGGATCGCGGCATGTTGTTCGTCTACCCCTTCGACAGCGGGCTCTCATTCTGGATGCCGCCGACGATGAAATTTAACCTGGATATCCTCTTCCTCGATTCGGAGCGGCGGATAATCCATATCGCCGCTGACGTGCCGCCGTGCCCCGATCCCGACGGCTGGGACTGCCCGAGCTATGGTCCCGGCGACAAGCCCGGCCGCTACGTTGTGGAATTGGCGGCGCGAACGGCGGGGGATCATGGGTTGAAAGTGGGGGACGTGCTGGAATTTGTTTTCCCGCCCGGCTACAAACCACCGGAGACCTTCCGGCGTTAATCCCATCCCCCCAAGCGGTGAAAATCGGTTAGAATCTCCTATATTTTATTTGTGTGGGAGGGATCTCAAGATGGATTCTGAAACTCCTGTAGTGCTGGTGATCGCCGGTATCGACCCCTCCGGCGGGGCCGGCATCTTCGCCGATTTCAGGGCGATAGAGAGTGCCGGGGTGAGGGCCGTGGGGGCAGTGACAGCGCTGACGGTGCAGACCGAGCACGCGTTCCTCAACTACGAGCCGACGTCGCCGGCGATGCTGAGGGCGACGGTGCGGGGCATGGCGGAAGCCTTC
>DATKUA010000224.1:0-3764 GCA_035530855.1 Acidobacteriota bacterium
AAATGTCTTCCGGCGCGTGCGCAAGGACGGAAATCTCGGCGAGGAGCACATCTTCGAGCTGGACGCCGACGGCAACGTCAAGTGGTACAAATCGTTCAGCTACTACATGAAGAAAATCAAATAAGTTTCCAGGCCCGGCAATAGCGTCGCTGCCGGCTTGCGAATCAAAACGAACTATTTGTAACTAAAGGCAAATGACGGAAGCGATCCCACACCGGGATCGCTTCTTTTTTTTCGCTTTTGGGGCCGCGCCGGTTGCAAAGCGGCCTCGACGGCCGATCGTTCATTTTCGTTAAGATTGGTGGCAAAAACAGTTTCAATTCATTTCCTTGTAACAAATTCAAAATATCGTGCCGCGCCGGCCCGGCGCCGATTACTCGCTCATTAATGCTTGTTTAACCTGCTCATTATGCTGGAGTTACAAATATTCGTTTAGCCAACAATCCGGCATATTAATTGCTGTGGATAATTATATGAGCAAAAACAACCCCCCGTTTGAGTCAGTCTCGCGAGTATTCAGCTCGCTGGTAAGCGAGGTCCACAAACCGCCCTGAGGCCTTCCGCAACCTCTGTTTCATGATTTACCGATCAACAAACAATCCAGAATTGGTTGGGTAATACAATGAGAAAAAAGACAATCCCATTTTGCATATTGGCCTTATTGGTTTTAGCTCCGCTTTCACTCGCGCAGGTGAATATGGGCGAGATGAGAGGCTATGTTTATGACGAGCAGGGAGCTATCGTAATTGGTGCCCAAGTCACTCTCACCAGCACGGCGCTGATGGGAGGGCGAACCACCGAGACAAACGAGAAGGGCCTTTATCGATTCATAACCCTCCCCCCCGGCGAGTACAGCCTGAAAGTCACCAAGGAGAGCTACAAGCAGTACGAGCAGAAAGGCATCACGATCAGCGTCGGCAAGACCACTGGCCTGGACATCATTCTCGAGGTCGGTTCCTTCGAGGCGGTGATCACCGTGATCGGCGACGCTCCGCTGATCGACGTCGAGTCATCGCAACAGAAGATCAACATCACCGGCGAGCTGCAGCGCGCGCTGCCGACCACCATCCGCAGCAACTTCTCCGAGGTGCTGCGCGTCAGCCCCGGTGCGACCCTCAACGATCCCAACCGCCCTCAGTACAGCTACTACTCCGTCGGCGGCGCCAGCGCCTACTACGAGAACAACTGGACGATCGACGGCGCGCGGATGAACCAGTGGGAATACAGCTACATGTCGACGCGCATCAACCTCGATTCGGTGGAAGACGTTGAGATCGGCCTCGCCGGTTCCAACGCCTCGAATCCGGTCGGCCAGGGCGGCACTGTGCACCTGACGACCAAGAGCGGCGGCAACGAGTTCCACGGCACGGCGACATTCCGTTACCAGCCGACGAGCTTTAACGACAACAACATCGAGGGCGGCTCGCCCGCCGACAACGATTTCACCGAATACGGCTTCAGCCTCGGCGGCTATGTGCTCAAGGACAAGCTCTGGTTCTTCGGCACCGGCCGCATAACCAAGATCAACGAGGGCCTCAGCCGCACGCCCGATGTCATCGCCAAAGCGGTGGCGGCCTACCCGGGCTTCACTGCTGATCGCATCGACAAGAACATGAAGGACCTGTTCATCAAGGGGACCTATATGCACTCCGAGGACCACCAGTTCACTTTCGGCTACCAGAGGGACTGGGGTTACGAGACGTTTGCCTTCGCCCAGTGGGCCCCCGAGGCTTACATCGACGAGGGCACTGTAGGCCCGATGATGAACGGCACCTGGAACTGGTTCGTCAATGACAACCTGAATGTGTTCACGCAGGTGAGCTTCTTCGACAAGGATCGCGACCGCTTCGGCCGGACCCGGAATCAAAGCCACAAGCAAGTCTACGAGAACACCTACGTCAGCGGCGGCTTGATTTACGGCCAGAGCCCGATCGTTTACTACGGCAACTACGCGACGGAGTTCCAGGTGGTCGAGTCGATGTTGAACATCAACTCCACCGCCAACTACTTCCTCGACGATCTCTACGGCACCCACGACCTCAAGATCGGCACTTCCATCCAGCCTGCGAACAAGAACCAGTTCATGTACCACGTTCCGACGAGCCCCTTACTCGAGTATTACACGCTCAGCGATCCCAACGATCCCTCCAGCGCAAAGATCCTGTATTACCGTCAGTCTCGGGACCGCACCGTGCAGGAGTACCCGCAGACGACCGGCAAGGATTATGCGTTCTTCGTCAACGACACCTGGCGGCCGAACAGCCGGATGACGATCGAGGCCGGCGTGCGCGTGGATCTAATCAGCCAGTCGGAGGAACTCTACGACGTCAAGGCCGATAACTACATCTCCACGACAGCCATCTCGCCGAACCTGGGCCTCAACTACGCGCTGACGGAGGACCGTAAGAACATCCTGCGCGCCAGCTACTCACTGCGGCACCAGAACGTCACCGCCTACACCTTCCCGTCGTCGAACCTGGGTATCCAGCACGGCTCGACGTCAGAGTACGACACCGACCTGAACGGCACGCTGGAGACGATCGTGCGTGTAAACGAGGTGCTGAGGGATCCCGATCCCAGCTCGTTCTTCGACGATGTCTCCCTCGGCTACTCCCACGACATCATCCTCGGCTACAGCCGCGAGCTGCCCTTCAACTCCACCCTCAGCGTCGACTACAGCTACCGTCAGTTCCGCAACATGCTCACCGAGTACAACATCAACCCGATCATCGAGAACGGGGTGTTCGTGGGCGTTGTCGACCCGACGCGGCCGTCTGGCGAGTGGATCACGACGAGAAACAACAAGTGGAGTTGGAAGGAGTACCAGTCGATCAACTTCACCTTCTCGCGCGTGGCCAGCCCGATCACTATCCTCGCCAGCCTGATGTACGAACACGGCGTCCTCAAGGGAACCTGGGGGCCGTACGGTCCGCCGTCATACGGCGATGTCGACGACTGGTTCGCCTACCTGCAGCCGAACGTATTCAACAACTACAGCGACGCCGGCGGACGCTGGGGCGGCGGCGACAGGGGCCTGACCTACCGCATCAACGCCACCTACCTGGCCCCCTGGGGGATCCAGCTTGCAGCTCAGATCATGGGCCAGAGCGGTCCTCGTTCCGGTTACCTTTTCGAATATCTCGGCTCTAACGATCCCGACGTCACACGCCACGGACCGTCGTGGCTGCTGCAGGACGGTTACTGGGTATACAATCCGCTCAGCACAACCGTCAGGGCTACCGGCAGCGACCGCAAAGCCGACCAGTGGCGCAGCTCGCTGCTCCACGTGGTCAACATCCGCGTAGGTAAGGAGTTCAAGATCAAGGACCATGGCTTCGAGATCAGCTTCGACGTGTTCAACCTGTTCAACACCGCGACCTCGCTCGAGCCGGACACCCGAGGAACCTACAACAGCACCTACTACGGTCAGGACAGCCCGTATGACTTATTGTCCGCACGGTCTGCCCAGATGATGCTTCGCTACAGCTTCTGATTCAGAGGCACTCGAAGCGAATGAGGGGGCTGCCGCCCACTGCCGGGGCGGCACCCCTTTTTCACTGTACCGGTATTTTAATGCTATTCAGAGCAAGGAGCGTCGATGATGAGGCCGTGTTAAAACAACCGCCTTCATGAAGTGCCTTTGAGTCTAAGGCGATCCCTTTTTTCCATAAGCCTGTGGCGCAGAGAACTGCTCGCCTGCGATAGCTGCGGCGTTGAAAGCCTCTGACGAGCCGGAGCCCGCACCGTCCCGACCTGAAGCAGAA
>DATKUA010000225.1:0-38454 GCA_035530855.1 Acidobacteriota bacterium
GATCCCGGTTTACCTGATCGTTGCCTATAGCACTGTCTCACTCTTCATCCCGATGGCGATGATGGGCATCTCGTTCTCGCTGATTCCGGCGGTTATGTGGCCCTCGGTTGCATATATCGTCGAAGAGAAGCGCCTGGGAACGGCTTATGGCCTGATGACTGCTATCCAGCAAATCGGCATGTTCGGCTTCAACGTGCTGATCGGTTGGTCGAATGATATTTCTTTCGCCGGGCCGGCCAACCCGAGCGGCTACGATCTGGGAATGTGGTTTTTCACCATTCTTGGATTCATGGCCTTGCTCTTCGCCTTCCTCCTCTGGAGGGTGGAGTGCGGCCCCAAGGCCCACGGCCTGGAGACAATCACGACCAAGACGGGCGTTCCCGCCGGTACGGAGTAGACCGCAGACAGTCAATATTGGTTTTGGGATTACGAGGGGTAGCCGGCGCAGCGGTGAGCTTGCAGTGCCACTCGAAGTGACGAGGTATTCTCGGTTAGAATGTGGAAACGGGAAATGCGGGGGTAAGCGCAGAGCGTGCTGCATAGAGCGATTCCAATAATGCTCTCAGCCTTCACCGGCTTGATTATCGCCGGCACGATTCTGCTTTGCCTTCCGTTCGCGACCGTGGGAGCCCCGCTCAATCTTCTCGATGCCCTGTTCACCGCGACGTCGGCGGTATGCGTCACCGGCCTGGTTGTCGTCGATACCGCCACGGCCTTCTCGGCATTCGGCCAGATAGTGATCCTGGCCCTGATCCAGCTCGGCGGAATGGGGATCATTACCTTCTCGGTGATGGTGGTGATGCTCCTGGGCCGGCGCGCCAGCCTGGTGCAGCGGGAGGTGCTGCAGACGCAGAAGGTGGGAGCCGAGGTGGAGTTGGAGCCGCTCGAGATAGGAAAGCGGATCCTGGCCTTTGTGGCGATTGCCGAATTCGTTGGGATTATCTTACTGGCTTTGGCTTTTCTGCGCTATTTCCCGGTCGACATCGCACTCTATCACGCCGCCTTTCAGTCGATCTCCGCGTTCTGCAACGCCGGCTTTTCCACCTTCACAACCAACATGACTGCGTTCTCGGGCGACGCTTTTGTGCTGGTGCCGATGATGCTGCTGATTGTGCTGGGTGGTCTAGGCTTTGTCGTGGTGATTGATTTCGAGAGCATCTTCCGGAGAGGGCAAAGAACGACCCTGCAAACCCGGATCGTGCTGGCCACGACCGCGGTTCTGCTGTTGTTCGGTGCAGTGATTTTCTTACTTTTCGAGAGCGAAAACGTCCTGGCCGGGAAGCCGCTTGGGGAAAAGCTGCTGGCGAGCGCGTTTCACTCGGTTACCTGCCGCACCGCCGGTTTCAACACTGTCGAGTATTACGATCTCTCCAACGCCACACTCCTGTTGACGATGCTGCTGATGGTGATCGGCGGCTCGCCGGGCTCGACTGCGGGCGGGATCAAGACGACCACGGCGGCGATCATCTTTCTCACCGCGCTCGCTCGCCTCAGCGGGAAGCAGGAACCGCGGTTCGGCAACCGCAACATCACGGGCCGTTCGGTGACCGACGCGATCACGCTGACGGTGATCGTGGTTGTCTTTATCATTTGCGTAACTCTGCTGTTGCAGGTCAGCGAACTGGGTCCTACCTCTCATTCGGAGCGCCGCGGCGCATTTTTGGAGCTGTCGTTTGAGACGGTGTCCGCATTCGGTACTGTCGGCCTCAGCATGGGCGCCACGCCTTCCTTGTCGCCGGCGGGCAAAGTGATTATTATTTTAACAATGTTCATCGGGCGCCTCGGACCGCTGACCTTCTTCACCCTGCTCAGCGCCTTCCTGCGGGCCCCGAGATACCGGCTCTACAGCGAGTCGGTGATGGTTGGATGACAATGAAGCGGCAACTCACTATCGCGGTGATCGGCCTCGGGAATTTCGGTTTCCACGCTGCCCGCGCACTTGCAAAACACGGACACACGGTGATCGCGGTCGACAGGAACAGTGACAAAGTGCAGTCGATCGGGCGCGATTTGGCAAAGGCGGTCGAGGCCGATGTGTCAAAGAAGGATGTGCTGAAGGCTATCGGAGTGGGGGATGCCGATCTGGCGGTGGTCTCTCTGGGCGATCGTATCGACCTCAGCGCCCTGGCCACGCTCTACCTCAAGGAACTGGGCGTGAAGGAGATCTGGGTGAAGGTGATCAGCGAGGACCATGCCGAGCTGATGCGCCTGATCGGGGCAACGGAGACGATTTTCCCCGAGCACGACATGGCGGAAAGAATGGCGCGTAGGTTGAGCCAGCCGAATATTATCGAGCGCGTCAACATATCCGAGGACTTCGGCATTATCGAGGTCCGTCTGCCTGAGGAACTGATAGGCAAGAGCCTGGTGGGACTCGATCTCCGCCGCAGGTTTTCGGTAAGTGTAGTGGCCGTGATGGACGAGCCTGGTAATAAGAGCATTCTTAATCCCGATCCCACCAAGCCGCTCGACAAGGGCGACTTGCTTTACGTCTTGGGTCTATTGGAAGACCTCGAGAAGTTCCAGAATGCCCTGAAGGAAAAGAAGGTCTGAGCGTCCCGGCTCAGCTTCCGGTTTCATCCAGGATTTATTCGGATTCAGCGGATTTCACGAGCTCGAAGCTCGAATACATCAGCTGAAATGTTTCTTCGAATACCAGCCAGCTCTCATTGGTCGACGTGGCGAAGAGAATGAAATCCTTGCCCTCCGCCTCGAGCACCATCACCAGTGCCCTCTGCGAGATGCCGACGGCGCAGTCGTAGCCGGCGATCGCAAACCGGGTTGCGGGCAGGCCCGCGAGGTTTCCGCTCTCCTGTGTGATCTGATTGTCGCACCACAGGCCGCGCAGGAGTTCGTCGACGAGAGCCGTTGCTCGCTCGGCGAAGGGAGGCGCATCCGCATCGCGGTCCTTGGCGTAGATTGAGCAGTAAACGCGCCCGGCGAGCGGCGGGGTGACCATGTCCTTGTCGTAGAGGCGGACGCCGCGCATGGTCTGCATCATCTCGCCCTCGACCACCCAGCCGGGGGGCAGGAGGATCACGTAGCCGTCGTCCTCGTCGGTGTAGCGGTTCCAGCCGGAGTAACGGGGATCGTGGTCCCGGTCGCAAGCGACCAGCAACAAGAGTGTCAGGGCTGCTGCGGCAAGGAGACATGTCTTGGCATTCAACATCGCGGACCTCCGTGAAATATGATGGCACAGATGCCGGGAGGCGCCAACCCGTCTTCGTGATAGGGGACAATTGCCGGGCCGCGAGCTGTGGCCGCTTGGCACGGATGTGAGAGCGGGGCCAAATCTAAAGCGTGAAAACCGGGGGCTCAGGTGATATATTCCCCTCATGTGACTCTTCCGTGACTGCTGGTGAAGGTATGGCCATAACGATTCTTCTCGCCGACGACCACCACGTTGTAAGGCAGGGGCTGCGTGCCCTGCTGGAGAAGGAGGATGATTTCACCGTGGTCGGCGAAGCCGAGAACGGGCGCGATGCGGTCAACCTGGCCATCGAGAAGAAGCCGGACATCATCCTGCTGGATGTGGCCATGCCCGATCTCAACGGTTTCGAAGCAGCAAAGCAGATAAGGTCGCGGCTGCCCAAGGCGAAGGTAATCGCCCTCTCGGCATACGAAGGCAGTAGCTATGTACTGGGTATGATCAAGGCCGGCGCGGCAGGCTATATCCTAAAGGACGTGGCTTTCCAAGAGGTGAGCAATGCGATCAGGATGGTCGCCGCCGGGGAATTCTACCTCTCTCAGAAGGTCGCCGGGGCCGTCGTCGACGGCTTCCTCCGGCGGGGGGTGTCGGAGGGAGAGCCGGCAACCGCCCCTCTGACCGAGCGCGAGCGCGAGGTGCTTCAACTCCTGGCCGAGGGCCACAGCACCAAGGAGATCGCCAAGAAGCTGTTCCTCAGCGTCAAGACTATCGAGGTTCACCGCTGGAAGCTGATGAAGAAACTGGGCTTGAAGAACCTTGCCGAGCTGATCAAGTTCGCGATTCGCGAGGGACTGATAACCGTCTAACGCCAACCGCTCCTAAAACAATCCCTAATGCCTGCAAGAAACAAAACGAAGAGAAATTTACAAGAATAACAAGATAAACTTAAAGGCGAGCCCAATTGACCAAAAAACGATAAATTTATATATTTTGGATGTCGGTTTTGTTAACCGATTCTGTCTGCATGCCCCGTGCGGACGGGAAAGAGTGGAAGATTTGGTCTTTACAGGCCGAATAATGGCAGAGGAGGACGTCGGGCATTACCACGGCCTCCGCTGCCATTTCTGTTTCTCCTCGCTAGTGGGGGATTCGCTAAGGATTCCCTAGCCAACCTGAAAAGAGTTGATCAGGTTGAATCAAATTATGCGGCCGCAAGTTGCGCGGCCGCTTTTTTATTGCCTGCGTATTTCGAGGACTTCTGATATTTCCTTCAGCGATTTGAGGATCGAGTTGAGTTGCTTGATGTCGCGCACCTCGAGTGTCAGGCTGATTTCCACGGTCTTGTCGTCGTAGATTTCGGCGGTGAGGCCGCGGACGTCGACACCGGAGCCGTCGATGCGCGCCATGATCTTCGCCAGAATTCCCTGTTTGTCCTCCGCGTTGATGATCACCCTCGCGGGCAGTGTGCCTTCGCGGGCGCCGGCCCACTCGACGGTGATCTGGCGGTCGGGATGGAAGTCCTCGACGTTTGGGCAGTCGGCGCGGTGGACTGCGATGCCCTTTCCGCGCGTGACGTAGCCGATGATCGGCTCGCCGAAGACGGGAGAGCAACAGGGGGAAATGTACGTGAGGAGATCGTCGGCCCCCTTAACCTTGATTGCCCCTTTGCCGAGGCCGAGAGATCGCCTGATAGTCTTCGCGATTTTCTCGGTGAGCGCCTCGGGTGGCTCTTTAGCTTCCGGTTCCGGGAATATCTTTGCCAGGAAGCTGCGCGCGGAGACCCTGCCGAAGCCGACGCTGCTGAAGAGGTCGTCGATGCTGCTCAACCCCATGTCTTTCAGTGCATCATCGAAACCTTCCTGCGCCTGGAGCCGCTTGAGAGCTATTCCGTGGCGTTTCAATTCTTTCTCCATCAGCCGTCGGCCGACCTCGATGCTCTTGTCTTTTTCCTGGCGGTTGAGGTACTGGCGGATCTTGTTGCGGGCGCGGCCGGTCTTGACGATGCTCAGCCAGTCGCGGTTGGGGCCGTGGCCCTTGGAGGTGATGATCTCTACGGTGTCGCCGCTGTGCAGATCGGTGTCCAGAGCCACCATGCGGCCGCTGACCTTTGCGCCGACGCAGGTGTTCCCGATCTCGGTGTGGATGGCGTAGGCGAAGTCGATCGGAGTCGAACCGCGCGGCAGGGCCAGCAGCTTGCCTTTCGGAGTGAAGGTGTAAACCTCGTCGGGCGCCAGGTCGACCATCAGGGCGTTCATGAACTGGCGGGCGTCGTCGGTATCGCGCTGCAGCTCGAGCACCTGACGCAGCCAGTCGTAATAGCGGTCGATCCAGCTCTCGCGCTCCCCCGGCTTCTTGCCCTCCTTGTAGCGCCAGTGCGAGGCGATTCCCTCCTCGGCGATGCGGTGCATCTCGCCGGTGCGGATCTGCACCTCGAAGCGGTGCTCGCGGTCGACCAGAACCGTGTGAAGGCTCTGGTAGTTGTTCATTTTGGGATTGGCGATGTAATCGTCGAACTGGCCCGGCACCGGTTTCCAGAGGTTGTGGAGGATTCCCAGCGCGGCGTAGCAGTGCTTGACCTCGTCGGTGATGATGCGGAAGGCGATGTAGTCGTGGAAGTCGTAATCGGAGCTTACCAGCTTCTGCATGCGCCTGCGTTTCGAGTAGATGCTGTGTATGCCCTTGATGCGCCACACGATAGAGCAGGGGATGGAGTTCTGCGTCATCGCGTCCTCCATGCGCTTCAGCACCTTGGCAATGTAAGCCTCGTTGACGGGCAGCTCCCGCTCCACGCGGCGCTTGATGCTGTCATAGGCCTCCGATTCGAGGTGCTTGAAACTGAGGTCTTCCAGCTCGGCCTTCGTCCGTCCCATTCCCAGGCGGTGGGCGATGGGAACGAAAATCTCCGTTGTTTCGGTTGCGATTCTGATCTGTTTTTCCTGCTCGAGGTGGCCGAGAGTGCGCATGTTGTGCAAACGGTCGGCCAGTTTGACGAGTATCACCCGGATGTCGTCGACCATCGCCATCAGCAGCTTACGGAAGTTCTCAGCCTGTTTCTCTTCGAACGAAGTGAAAGTGATTTTGCTGATCTTGGTTACGCCCGCGACGATCTTGGCCACCTCCGGGCCGAAGAGCTCGTGGAGCCGTTCCATCGTGGTAAGGGTGTCCTCGAGCACGTCGTGCAACAGCCCGACCGCCACCGCCACCGCGTCGAGGTGCATCTCGGCGAGGATGTTGGCCACCTCCAGGGGATGAGTGAGGTAGGGCTCGCCGCTCTGGCGCAGTTGGTCCTTATGCTGCTGCGCACTGAAGACGTAGGCTTGCCGCACCAGGCTGATGTCGGCCTGCGGGTGCTCCTTCTGGAGCTTTTCCAGGATATCTTCGATGCGTATCAGAGCCATTGCTTGCCATGTCCGGGAGTGTCAATCGGCCTCGGGACGGGAACCGGGCAAATCCTCCGCGAGGGTTTTCGAGTCAATCTTAACGCTCAAGGTGCTCTTAATCAATTTTGTGTCCATCGTTATCAATATTGCAGTTGCTTTCGCCGGGCAGTCCGATACAATTTCTTGCCTGCCGGAGAAATAGAAGTGAAATATCAACGGTCGCTCATAATCATGATTTCTGCATTTGTCGCAGCCACAGCCGCTGCAGACGGGGAGTACCCCGTCTCGCTGGAGTGCACCCGTGCTGCTGAGGAGACCATTATTGACGGCTACTTCACCGATGCGACGTGGACTGATGCCAATTGGCAGAGCGACTTCCGGCAGAGCGAGCCCACCTACGGCGAGCCCTCCACCGAGAGAACCAGTGTTGCGTTCGCTTTCGATGACAGGAATATCTACATAGCCGTGCGCTGCGACGACAGCCGTCCCGACCTGATCCGCGCCACAAAGCTTCGCCATCGCGACAACCCGGCCGACGACGACAATGTGCAGATCGTCTTTGATACCTATCTCGATCAGATTCGCGGCGCGGTCTTCCTCATCAATCCTCTCGGTGCCAAGGAGGAGGCCCAGGTCAACGGCTACCGGAACTACAACTGGAATTGGAACGAAGTCTGGGAGGCCGCCGCCGCGCTCACCGCCGATGGCTGGCAGGCGGAGTTTCGGATCCCACTGAGGGTTCTGCGTTTCAGCAGTAACGACAGCCAGGAGTGGGGCGTGAACGTGCAGCGCGTGATACAGCGCAAGCACGAGCTAGTCTACCTCGTGCCCCCGCCGCCCCCGTTCGATATCAGCAGCCTTAACTACGCCGCAAAGCTGACGGGCCTGAGGCTTAACAGGCAGGATCACAATTTCCAGATGCTGCCCTATCTCCTGGCCGGATCGGTTTTCGAGCTAGACGAGGATACAGGAGTAAGCGAAACCGGCACGATCAACGACATCGGCTTTGACATGAAGTATTCGCTGTCCTCCGACCTGACTCTTGACGCGACCTACAACACCGACTTCGCCCAGGTGGAGAGCGACGAGGAGCAGGTCAACCTCACGCGCTTTTCCCTCTTTTTCCCGGAGAAGCGCGAGTTCTTTCTCGAGAATGCGCAACTGTTTTCATTCGGCGCCCTGGGGGGGAGGGGAATGTATGGTGGTGGTCTTGCCCCCTTCTTCAGCAGGCGGATCGGCCTCGACGAGGACGGAGGGGTCGTGCCCATCGATTTCGGCCTGCGGGTGACGGGCAAGGTCTGGCGGCAGGACGTAGGTGTGCTGAGCGTGCGCGCGGCCGCAGTAGGGGAACTAGAGCTCGACTCGGGTTTCTACAACGTCGCGCGGGTGCGGCGCAGCATCGTCGGCCGCTCATATGTCGGCGGTATTGTCACCGACTCGCGGCGGGGCGGTTTTCATTCCTCAACGCTCGGGGTCGACGGGCAGTGGTTCCTGACTCCCGAGATGAGCGTCAATGGTTACTTCCTGACCAACGCGGGCGACCGTAGCATCGACGACGATGAAGGGAGCGAGGTCACCGAAGGCGGGAGAAACGCCCTTCAGGCGCGGATTGACTACACCACGGATCCCTTCGGTTTCCGGTTCCAGTGGGACGATGTCGGGGAGAACTTCGATCCCGACCTCGGATTTGTCAACCGCGACGGCTATCGCAAGGGCGGCCTGGCGTTGCGGCGCTCGATCAGGCCGAACCGCTGGGGCATCCGCAGGATCTCGGCCCGCTTGTTCTACGACTGGTACACCTCGAGGGTCGCGGAGGTGATGGAGAGCAGCAGTTTCTACATCCGCAACGAGGTCAATTTCGAGAGCGGTGACCAGTTGGATCTCAACTTTTCCAAGAATTTCGAGCGCCTTTTCGTGCCGTTCGAGCTCGACGAAGATGTTCTGATTTTCGATGCGGGGGATTACGACTTCATCTCCGGGGAGATCAGCTTCCGCACTGACAACTCCAGGCGTTGGGGAATCAACACAAACTTCTCGTTCGGCGAGTTCTACGACGGCGACATGCAAGAGCTCAGGGGCGGATTCTTCTACGTGCTAAACAAGCATTTCAGGATCGGCGGCTCCCTCTCCAACTACAAGATCGACAGCAACCACGGCGGCATCAATTGGCACCTCTGGAGAATTCGCCTCAACCATATCCACAACTCTCATCTCTCAGCCTCCACCTACTTCCAGTACAACTCCTCCAACGGCTCAGCAGTACTCAACCTCAGGCTGCGACTGATTCACAGCAACGACTCCGACCTCTTCATCGTGTTCAACGAGCGGCGCGTCAGGGAGGGAGGAGTCTGGGAACTATACGGTCGCGAAAGCGTGGTTAAGGCGAACTACCGGCTCTTCCTCTGACCAGCCCGCAACACCGTTTCATCCTCCTGACAGTGTCCATTTATTTTGTCCTCAGTAAAGGACACTCCCACCATCGGTGGTAGCTCAAGTATCCAGCTAATTAGCTGAATCGAAAAGGTTAATGCCGATCGTTAGTTGTGGCACGGAGCTTGCTCATAGGGTTGGCGTGTGGACAACCAGCACGAGCGAAAGGAGTAGGAAGATGAGAAATCATGTCAGGCTCACGGCACTAGTCGTTGCTGCTGTAATGGTCTTCGCCCTTTCCGGAGTAGCTCGCGCCGATGATCGTAATCAACGCCGCGGCATGAGCACTACCGAGAAGGTAATCACCGGAGTAGCTGTGGCTGCGGCCGTCGGGTTGACCGCTTACGCCCTCTCAAAGAACCACGATCAGCGCTACTATGAGGGCCACCGCTACGGACCGCGCCGCTATGTGGCTGTCGACTACGGCTTCAGTCCTTACGCTGCCGGCGGGCACTACCGCTCTTACAATCGTGGACCCCGCGGTTACTGGCACAACCAGCGCGGCTACCGCTTCTACCGCGTCCCCTACGTCTACAACAACCGCTATGATCGCGCGTTCAACGCCGGCTGGGAGCGGGGCTACTGGGCCGGTTACCTCCAGGGGATGAACGACGCCCGCATGCGCGCACGCTACTACGACCGCTTCGACTGGCGTGACCGCGGGCTCTGGGGCTACCAGCGCGGATTCGGGGCCTACGGCAACTACGAGCAGGGCTTCCATGGTGCCTTCAGCATCGGCTACAGCCACGGCTTCCGCGGTAATACCTACGGTCACGACGGCTTCGGTTTCGGCATGAGCTTCGGCTACCGCCGTTAAGGTGCCGTTGAGATAGATCGGATCCTCCTTATCACCCTTACCTATCCTCCCTACCGCAAGCCCGGGGAATTGCCCCCCGGGCTTTTTCCATTTGGCTAAAGAAGCCTGGAGTAAGAATGGCTTTCTGAGGGGCTAGCCCCGCTCGCTGCCGGCGTAGCGCGGCCGTAAGCTCAAGAGGCTTCGCCTCTCGGGAAATTGCTGTTATCCGAGACGGGGATGTGAGAGGGGAGATCAGTAATAAATCAGGCTGAATTCAACCTGGAAGCGGATACGGACGTTTACGGCCCGGCCCTTGTAGATCGCGGGTTTGAATTTCCATTGTTCGACCGCTTCTCTTGCCTTCTCGGCGAAGCCGTATTTGGCCGGCGGGGCCTGGAGGACCTTGATATTGACGACGTCGCCGCGCGTGTTGATGATCGCCTCGATCAGAACGAAGCCGTCGACGCGCGCCCGCCTGCCGGCGTCCGGGTAGTCCGGCTCCACCCTGTGAATCAGCACGGGTTCCGGCACGTCGCCGGTGCCGGCATTGAGGACCGGGCCGCCGTAGCCATCGCCGAAGCCGGTGTCCATGTCGCCGAAGCTGTCACCGACGGAGAGATTGTCGAAGTCCTGGTCAAGGTCGAATTCCGGATCGTCATCGAGCGTGATCGTAACGTCCTTTATCTTGGGAAACATCTGGGGAACCATTTCCTGCCTGACGACACGCTTGCGCTCTTGCTTCTGGGTCACGGCGCGTAGAGAAGCCGCGCCCCCGCCCGGCACGTAGATTTCCTGCTCCAGTTTCTGGACGTCGAACCGTTTCATGAATGAGGGCCAGATAACATAGAACGAAATCATGGTGATTATCAGCGTGATCAGCAGGCTGAACTGCTGGGGGCGCTTATCCTCGCTGGGGGTACCCTGAAAGAATCTGTCGGCGAGCTTGGCGGCCGCTTCGCGATCCGGTCCCTCTCCGGGGCGCAGGGCGGAATTCAGCATCCTGTTCTGGCGTGTTTTTATCCGCCGTGCCGCGCTCACCAGCCGGATCTGCGGTCCCGATTCGCCTTTTAGATCACTAATCATTGCTCACGCTCTGTTGCACGGCTCCAATCTATCGCATGACGGGAAACGATACTGTAACGTTAACTACTCCCGAGCAGCCTTGTCCACCAGTGCCGCGAAAAATCCCGCACCGAATCCATTATCAATGTTTACGACAACGATGCCGCTGGCGCAGCTGTTGAGCATGGCGAGCAGGGCGCTGAGGCCGCCGAAAGAGGCTCCGTAACCGCTGCTTGTGGGCACCGCGATCACGGGCGCACTCACCAGCCCTCCCACAACGCTGGGAAGCGCTCCCTCCATTCCGGCCACGACTATGACAACCCGAGCCCTGGTGAGTTCCTCCGCATGGTTGAGCAGCCTGTGGAGGCCCGCGACGCCGGCGTCGTAGATCGTTCTCACCGTGCAGCCCAAGGCTTTGGCCGTCAACGCCGCCTCTTCGGCGATGGGAATGTCGGTGGTCCCCGCACTGACGACGACGATTCCGGCGTCCTTGTCGCCCCGGTTTTCTACGGGGGGGTTGACCATTATTAATCCCGAGCTGGGGTGGAATTCCGCTTTTGAGCCGATTCCGGCGGCAAGCAGTTGTTCGTAGGTTTCCCTGTTGCTCTTGGTCACGAGAATCGTCGGTTGGCGCTCATCCGCTGTGCCGGCTTCCACAAGCGCTTTCACGATCCGCTCAACCTGTTCCGGGGTCTTGCCCAGACCGAACACGACCTCGGGGAAGCCCTTGCGCAGCGTCCGGTGATGGTCCACCTTGGCGAAACCGAGGTCCTCGAACGGCAGCCGTTGGAGCCGCCGGATCACCTCATCGATTTCGACCTCGCCCGATCGCAGTTTCTCCAGCAGTTCCCTTAGAGCGTTTGAATCCATTTTAATAGATTTCTCCAACTAGGTTGTTGCATCAGCGCTCAAACGTGAGCCGATTATAGCTTAAAAACATCTCCCGCTCCGCAATTGATATTACGCAGACCGATCCTGGCGCCGCGTTGCGCTTTGCTGCTGCTGATCTTTTTATGAGGTATTGCTACTGATTGGCTGCGGGGCGCAGCCGATCGCTCTTAGGTATGCGATCTTGTTGACTTTTCGCGACCTCGCGAAGGAGGGATTGCGCATCGGGGGACAGGCGGAAGAACCCGCCCTCCTCTTCGAAAGGGAGGACATTGCGCAAATTTCCTCCGCTTCCCTGCTGCGCGGACGGGGTGCTATCTCCCTTAACGTTCATTGCCTTCTATACCCTAACACTCATGTGTATACTAGCAGATGGACAAAGAATTGTCAATATATTTTACAACAGAATCGGATAAAAAGCACATCATATGGAGCATTAAATGTAAAATGACCCAATGGGTAGGATGTAGACGGCAAGCCGGGATCGGGTGACGCCGGGTTAGCTTTTCCCTTCCTTGAGAACTTCGTTTGCGTATATCTGCATCAGTGCGTTGTATGGATTGCCCGCCAGCGAAAAGGTTTTGCCGAAGGCCTCTTCGGTGGTCATCCCCTCTCGTTTCAGAGCCCTGATCTTTTCGTTTGTTTCCGGATCGGCCCCGGAGAGAAGCAACGCCTCGGCGACCATGTGAGCGAACGCCCGCTGCTGCAGCACGGGCACGTCCTGCCCGACGATTTCGATGCTCCATCTCCCGGCCGGGAACCTGGTGACAACCGAAGGGATGCCCAGCAATTTCTTGCGCCGGCAGCGGAATCGCGGCGCCTCGCCGAAGAACATCCTTACCGTCTCTTCAAAAGGGATCAGCCGAGGCGCGTGGCAAACGATGTCCAGGTCGCTGCCGGGCAGGTCGCAGTCGATCGGCACGGTCCCGCAGAGTACAGGGGTGTATTCTTCCAGGTGATCGAAGATTCCCAGGCTCAGAAGAGTGCGCGCCGCCGACTGCTGGCTCGGCGTTCCGCCCAACAGTCTCGAGATATCAAACCAGTTGATCTCGCGAGCTTCCTTCACACACTAATTGTCAGCGTGGGAGACCACTATGTCCAGAAAGGGGAGTGGTACAGACCTTCATAGCAGGTCGCTGCGATTGGTATTTTGAGATCGACGACTTCGTTAGCGGCGCCTGATCCGGTTCGAGTGCGTCAACACGCGCAGGGCGTCCTTGAGGAAGTTGGAGTCCTTCGTGACGGCGGAATCCGAATCCTCTTCGGCGCTCGCCGGGCGGTTGGGATCCTGGTTGAGCACGGCTGCGACGTTGACCATGGCCAGGTTCGCACCGAACGCCTTGTTGATGACGGCGATGAAGAGGTTTGCGATCAGCGCGTGCCCGGTGTTCGACGGGTGGATTCCGTCGAGGCTGAAAATCCCCTTGCGCCATTCGGCTGTCAGGTGCTGCCCGCCGACCGTCGCTCCTTGCGTGTCCCATTGTTGCGACACCGAGTAGAAGTCCACGACCGGGACGCCGTACTTCTCGCAGAGTTTTTCGATTTCGGTGTTGAACTGCTGGATTGTATTCCTGATCTGGGCAACCTCATCGGGAGAGAGGTAATCGTCGGGTGGGAGGTCGAAATCGAGCAACTTGGTGATCGGCATGAGCACGTTTGCGGGGACGCCTGCCAGCAGATGCAAGCTGGTCGGCTCAAACAAAAACGCGACAGCCGTGACATCGGGGAGATTTGCTGCGACGGCGCTTACCTTGAGGTCGCGGATCTCCTTGAGGATCGTCTCGTAGTCGCGCTTGAAGTCGTTGAGCGCGGTGTGGTCGGACGGGTCGGTGTTGGTGGCCATGTCGAGTATGTCGTTCGAGCCGATCCAGAGTAATACGAAAGTCGGCTTGCGGTGTTTCAGTTCACCCATCATTGATCGCTGACCGCCGAGGACGATCACGTAGGGATCGAGCGTGGCGCCGATGCGGGCAACGTTGAGCGAAGTCCACACCGTGGCGCCCGGCACTGAGAGGTTGTCGGGATCCTGGTCGGGATTCTTGCGGTAACCGATTGGACCGTTGGCATCGGGTATGATCAGCTGGCCGTTCTCAAACCTGTAGCGCGGCGGCAAGCCCGGCTCGGCGATCAGCGGCAGCGTGAACTTCGCGCCGGCAATGTTGGCAATCTGCGAGCCGAAATTCCAGACCTGGTAGGTCTCGACGAGGGAGCCGTCCTCGAAACCTGCTAGCAGGCTGTCGCCGTAGCCGGCGAGGCGGTTGAAATCGGCGCTCCTCGATTTGACCTGCACGTTGACCTTGGCGCCGTTGCCGCGGACGATGACCTTGATCTTGTTACCGGACTGCAGCAGGACGGGGAATATCGCGGAGCCGACTTTCTTGTTGAGCTCCTTGCGCTTGTTGAGCCTGTTGCCGTTGAGCACGACGATCACCGCGGCTGCGCGGTTTCCGCCGGAGACGCCGTTGCTGACCTCGACCCAGGCGGCTCGCCCGGCGGGGGCTTTGAAACCGGCCCTGACGATTTTCTTGGCGCCGTTGACCTGTATGTTCTGCGGGCCGTAGTAGTCCTCCGCCGCGGCCATGCCGGCCAGTAGCAGCAGGATCACAACTGCGCCCAGAATTTTTTTTGATCCGAGCATGTTTTTTCCTAAATGCATACTGATACCACATCAGTATAGAAAAAACGGCCGCATTTTGTTGTGACGTGCTGCACAATCCACTGAACAATCGCAAATGGGCCGCCTTGACTAGCCGGACCACGCTGGCCTAAACTGCTCGTCCGAGCCACAGCAGATCTCCAGTCTGCAGCGGAGCCGTACCTGCGGCTCGCACGAGCATTAATTCAATTAGAGAGGGAAGCCAATGGGCACGCCGAAAGACCGGGAAAAGGCGGTAGAAAACGCCCTGATGCAAATCGAGCGGCAGTTTGGCAAGGGATCAATAATGCGCCTTGGCGGGCGGGACGTGTTGGCGATTGATGCGATCTCCACCGGCTGCCTGAGTCTCGACGCCGCGCTCGGCGTCGGGGGCGTGCCGCGGGGCAGGATTACCGAGATCTTCGGCCCCGAAGCGAGCGGCAAGACCTCCCTGGCGTTGCACATCGTCGCCGAGGCGCAGAAAGCGGGCGGCATGGTAGCCTTTATCGACGCCGAGCACGCGCTCGACCCCAGCTATGCCCGTAACCTCGGGGTTGACGTCGACAACCTGCTGATCTCCCAGCCCGACAGCGGCGAGCAGGCGCTCGACATCACCGAGGTGCTGATCCGCAGCGGGGCTTTGGACGCGGTGGTGATCGACAGCGTCGCAGCGCTGGTGCCCAGGGCCGAGCTGGAGGGCGACATGGGCGACGCCTACGTCGGGCTTCAGGCTCGCCTGATGAGCCAGGCCATGCGCAAGCTGGCGGGAGTGGTCAGCAAGACGCACACCTCATTGCTGTTCATAAACCAGCTACGGCACAAGATCGGAGTGATGTTCGGCAACCCGGAGACCACCACCGGCGGCAACGCATTGAAGTTCTATTCCACGGTGAGGATCGACATCCGCAGGATCGCGGCGATCAAGGACGGCGACGAGGTCAAGGGCAACCGCACGCGCGTGCGCATAATCAAGAACAAGGTGGCGCCGCCTTTCCGCTCCGTCGAGTTCGACATCATGTACGGGAAGGGCATCAGCCGCATCGGAGACCTTCTGGACTTGGGCATCACCCACAAGTTGGTGCAGAAGAGCGGGGCCTGGTACAGCATTGCGGAGGAAAAGATCGGCCAGGGCCGCGAGAACGCCAAGCTGTTCCTGGAGGATCACCCCGACCTTCTCGCCGATCTGGAGAAGAACCTGCGGAAGGAACTCGGCCTGCGTGATAAGCCCGTGGCGGCTAAACCCTCAGGGGAGGAAGAATAATCCGCCTATTCCCCTCAGAGCGGCAGTGTAAACAAGAACACAGAAAGAAGACCGGCAATCCTGCATTATCCCTGGAGAATTGAGTTATATTGATCGCCCGGATCGGAGAGAGAAGGAGAAAAATAAGTGCCTGAAGACAATAAACGGGAAATCAGCCTGCCGCTAGCTCTCATCCCGGTGTTTTTTCTAATTGCCGCGTTGTCCACTTACATCCTTGTCCTGAAGCTCGATGATTTGCCGGTGATCCCGATCATCCTCGGTATCATCGTCGCCGCAGTGGTGGCGGTGTTCCATGGCTTCTCCTGGACGTTCCTCGAGAAGAGCATGATCCACGGCATCATGCTGGCGATGAATGCAGTGCTGATCCTGATGTCGATCGGTTCGCTGATCGGCACCTGGATGCTCGGCGGCGTGGTGCCTTCGATGATCTACTACGGACTGCAGATACTTTCGCCGGGCATATTTCTCGTGGCTGCCCTGCTGATCTGTTCGATCGTCTCCCTGGGGACCGGTTCTTCCTGGTCGACCGCCGGGACGGTCGGCGTGGCCCTGATCGCCATCGGCGGCGGCCTCGGCATTCCGTTACCGATGGTCGCAGGGGCGGTCATCTCCGGCGCTTATTTCGGCGACAAGATGTCCCCGCTCTCCGACACCACCAACCTGGCTCCGGCGGTGGCCGGCACCGACCTGTTCACGCATATCGGGCACATGGTCTATACAACGGCGCCGGGATACCTAATCGCGCTGGTTCTCTATGGCCTGTTGGGTCTCCAGTTCTCGGGAGAACACATGGACACGGCCAGCCTGCAGAACATCTTTGGCGTTCTCGAGGGCAACTTCGCCATCAATCCCATCCTGCTGCTTGCTCCTGTGGTGGTCATCGCAATGGTGGTGCTAAGAATCCCAGCACTGCCGGCGATTATCACGGGCTCGGCTCTGGGCGGCGTATTCGCAATGGTTTTCCAATCGCGAGGACTGGCCGATGTGATCAACGCTGCATATGACTACCGCAGCTACTTCTCGCTCAATACGGGCACCGAACAGCTCGACTCGCTGCTGAACAACGGCGGCATCATCGGCATGATGGAGACGATCGCGCTGATCATCTGCGCGCTGTCTTTCGGCGGCATCATGGAGCGCACCGGGATGCTCAAGACGATGGCAGCCGCCCTGTTGAAGCGCGCCAAGAGCACAGGCTCCCTGGTAGCCACGACCATCTTCAGCTGCATCGCGATGAACATCGTCGCCGCGGAGCAGTACATGGCGATCGTCATCCCCGGCCGTATGTACAAGGCCGCTTACGACGAGCGCGGCTTGCACCCCAAGAACCTGTCGCGCGCCCTCGAGGACTCGGCGACACTGACGTCGCCGTTGGTACCTTGGAACACATGCGGCGCGTTCATGACAGCCACGCTCGGGGTCAGCCCGCTGCTCTACCTGCCTTGGGCCTTTGTCAACCTCTCCAACCCGATCATCTCGATAATCTACGGATATACTGGATTCACTATGGACAAGGTCGAAGAGGATGCCGGCAGCGCCGACACCGAGGAGAGCGACGACGTTCCGCCGGCCGCCTGATCGAGCTTGCCGGGCACGAGCAGCCGCTTCCGCGCTTGACCTCTCAGCCGGCGCTTCATATCATGTTTGGCTAAAGCCCGGCTTTTCAAGCCGTTAAGGGAAATTGCGGTGTCGTTCGGCGATATTTTTTATCTGATCATCATTCCCCTGCTGACGGCCGTTGTAATCGGCTACGCCGTGAACCTTTATGCGCGCATGCGCGAGCGCACCCGCGCAAGGGCATATCAGGACAGGATTGCAGTGCTCGACCGGGCGCTTGCCGAACTGCGCGACGAAGTGGAGCGGATGCGCTCCGTCTCCGATGCCCGCTCCGGCATGTTGCAGCTCTGGCAGGAGGAGCACCTGGATCCGCTGGTGGCGTTGCGCGAAGGGCTTGGCCTGGGCACGGTGATTGCCCTCAACGACAAACCCATCGGCATCCCGGCCAAGAGCGCGAAAATATTCGGCGAGCTTCAGGAAAAAATCTCTCAATTCCGCGCCGCCGGAGTGCCGATCCTGCCTGAAATTGCCTTGAATCTCGGTATGCTCTACTTCAACGCGCGGCAATGGGACGAGTCCGTTTCCCTGTTCGAGGAGGCGATAGAGGGCGACGCCACCAACAAGGAAGCCCGGATCAACCTGGGCATTCTCTATCTTCGTCTGCGGCGCTTCGAGGATGCCCGGGTGCAGTTTCAGGCGCTCGTCGAGCTATCGGGTAGTTTTTTTGAGGGCCACCTCGGCCTTGGGCTCGCTCTTATCGAGCTGGAACGGCTGGAGGAGGCGATCGAGGCGTTGAGCACTGCCATTCGCCTGCGGCCCGAACACGCTCGCAGCTACTGTGAGTTGGGGAGGGCCTACATCGCCGCCGGAGAGATTGACAGGGCCCTGGAGAGCGCCCAGGTCGCCCTCAGGCTCGATCCGAAAATGATTGACGGGCAGTTGCTGTTGCAGAAGATCCTGATCAAGTCCGGCAACTTCGACGAGGCGGTCGCCGCCTGCAACAAGACATTGAGAATGGGCGACTCTTCCCGCGTGTATTACAACCTCGCGATTGCTCAGACAATGAAGGGCGATTATGAGGAGGCGCTCGATGCTCTGCGCCGCGCGTTTGCCATCGACGACGACATCCGCTTCACCGCCAAGGACGACCCGGCACTGGTGCCGTTGCGCGACTCCCGCCGTTTCGTGGAGTTGATCGAGGGCAGACCGGGTCTGTTCTGAGCATTTATCCGCGCGTAAATCTCTAGTTATATTCAGAAGGAGAGACCTGTTACAGGCTTGAGATTTGGATCGATTGGATTAATGCGGGCAGGAGAAACTTACCGAGAGGCCTAACGCTGCAAATCTTTCTCGGGCCTGAGCCCGAAGGCGATCAGCTCACCGTCGCGCCACATTTCGGCCTTGTCGTACTCAAGATCTTCAATTTTCACTTCAGCAACGGGACTGTCAGAAGCGCTGACCATCCCGGTGGTATCTTTTAATGTAAGTGCCGTCAACAGATCATGCGCCTCAATTCTGTCCTTGCAGTCAACTTCAGCGGTTTTTTCGCCATGAAGGTAGGTAAGAATCTTATACCCGTCTTTCGCCGCCATAGCTCTGCTCCAAGTGGATTCAATACTTTCCCCGTGCAACACCTTGGATGTAACTTGGTCGTCAAGGCATTGCTGGGTTCCAATAAGGAAATATACTCGGAAGAGGTGAAGTCAATTGTGCGTTACGTCACCAGCCGAGGATATTGATACATATTATTGCACACTTTCCAGCCTGTTGCGTGCTTTTCAGCTCTTGCCGCTAATGTAGTCGCGCAGGCCCTCCAACAGGGCGAAGCGTCCCAGGGGCGTGACTTCGCAGGGGAAGGAGCGCAGGGCGAGCGGATTGTCGCAGAGGCCGCCGGAGAGCAGCAGCCTTTCGGGCCGGCCGCAGAAATTGTAGACAGAGAGAGCCGCGCCGCGCACGAAGCCGGCGATCGCCTCCGCCGGGCTCTTGCCGTTGATGATCTGGTCGAACATCGTGCTCATGCCGAAGACGCCGCAGGTAATAGGCGTTCCGTTGAGCACCGGCTCGACGGCGGCAAAGTCGATTCCGTAGTAGCGGCCGAGCATTTCGATGGTAAAGCCGGAGAGGGCGCCGCAGCTGGAGTTCCAATCGCAGCCGTCGTAACGGCGGCCCCCGATGCGGACAAACTTTGTATCCCGACCGCCGACATCGACGACTACAAAATCCTCCTCGCCGGTCATGCGCAGCGCGCCGCGCGCCAGGGCTACAAGTTCGTTGACCACGCGGTCGCTGCGGCGGCCGACGTTGTGGCCGCAGGCGATGTCGGCATGGAAGTCGGGCGCCAGGTCCTTGGCAGGCACGATCATCCGGTTGCCCCGGCGGGTGTCGAAGATCTTGGCGTAGGAGGTGCCGCTGTCGAGCAGGATCATCGCCGGATGCCTCCCAGCTCGAGGAAGGCCTCGATCTTGGCCGCCGCGCTGCGCGTCATCACCTCGTCGACCTCGACGTAGAGCCCGTTGTGCATGCTGGCCAGCGTACGGGCGAGGGCGTTCTTGGCGCAGAACGCCTGGGCGAAGAAGACCGTCGGCAGACCCGGCTCGACGTAGGTCTCGATCTCGAGGTCGGCCGGGGTGCCGTTCTCCATGCAACGAGTCCAACCGAAGACGTGCGTCGCGGCGGGGAAGAGATCGAGGATGGAGTAATCGTGCGGCGGCACACCCCAGAAGCCGGCCACCGGCTCGCTGGGCTTCACGCGCGACTTCTCTTCATCGCTCAGATTGTCGGCCACACTCTTGACTATCAGGTCGATCTTTTCGCGCAACGGCAGGCCGGAGGTGCAGACTGGGTATCCGCGCGGCTCGGTGCCGGAGCGCCTGACAGCGATGATCTCCGCGCCGATCTTGTCACCAAGTTTTTCGAAGATGTAGCGCGCGCCGTCACACTTGCCCTCGCCGACGGAGGCGATAATCAGGTCGAGGTCGAGCGTCAGCGCGTTGGCGGCAACGGTGCGCAACGTTGCGCAGTATACCCGTGGCACGAACTGCTCGGCATCCTCCTTGCGCACATCGGAACGCGGCATGTCGAGGTCGATGACCTCGTCGCCAGGCTCGCGGTGCTGCTCGATCAGGTCGCGAGGCGGCACGCCGACTATGCCAATCTTCTTGGGCATCACCTTCTCCATTCCGTTCAGGAATTATAACCGATGCGGGCAGGATGGAAACCGGAGCGAATGTTTGATCGCAAGAGATGCGGAGTGCACAGAGAAGGGTGGAAATGAAGCAGGGAAGTTTCTGTCCCCCCTGGCCCGTTAGATATTCCTACCGCGCGACCTGCAAAAGTCTTAGAATGGGTGGATACTAACACCGCACCCCCATGGAGGAGTCTTAATTACCCATACAGGAGTCAGGTGAATCGTCTATAGGAGGTTGAAATGAATCTGCCGGAATACGTCACGGTCGACGAGGTCAGGCGCGTGTGTAAGGAGCTTGGAATCAGCGATTGGACGGCCGTAACGGAAGCTGACATTACTGTTGAGGAAGCCGGGAAAATCCTCGCGGAAGTCAATGTGGCGGGCATGAACATCAATGTCGAGGATTTCCGGCAGGGTCTTGCCGTGGAGTTGGAGCACGGCACTCGCTTCGAAGACGCGAACGTGACCAACAACCATCCGATACTGACCGGGAAGATTGTGCTGGCGCATTTGAAGGAGACCCTGGACTATTATCATCGCCTCGACGTCGCCGAGGTTGAAGGCGACTTGATGCACGCGGTCATCGCCGGCGATTTGGCAAGAATCCAAGCCAAATACAGGAAACTGATTACGGTCAAGGGAGCGCTTCACCGTGCGGTTTCCGACCAGTTCAAATAGGCTTCTCGAATCTGTCGATACGATCGTGCGTACATCAGCGCGCGTTCGGGCTGGACCTCTTTTTGCTGCGACCTGATCCACCAGCTGCTGAGAGACGCTTTATCCGGCTTTGTTGGGATTGACTATTCGGCCTGTTCTTCGCCGGGATCGTCAGCCTTTTTCGATTCGGGAGGGGCGGATTTCTCCTTCTTCTGAACGTCGCCGATAAGCCGTTGCAGGGCTGCAATCTCGACCTCCTGGCTGGCTGCGGCGGCGATGTTGGCCTGGCGTATCTCCTCGAAAATTTCCTTACGGTGTACTGAGATATGGCGCGGGGCTTTGACGCCGATGCGGACAGCGTGGCGGTCGATTCGCAGCACGACCACCTCGATCTCGTTGCCGATGACAATCGACTCCTCCAGCTTGCGTGTGACGACTAGCATGGCTCAAGCCCCCTGCTGTTCGGCGTTTTTTACGAGGCTGTGACGGATGGCATAGGGGCTATCGATCAGAACTATCTGATTGCCTTTCATCGTCTTGTGGTTGATGACCACCGGCGCCTGCAGGTTGCAGGTGATGTCGCTGCGGTCGGGGGAAACGGTGCAGACCACCAGCAAGACAACCTCTTCCTCCCGATCAAAGAGGACATGCCATGGGTCCTGCGCTACTACGTAGTCCTTGTAGTCAGATATGGCGAAGGCGGGATCAATCGTCAGGAAGCTGATTTGCGGTTCATCAACGCATTGCAGCCGCAGGAACGGTTGCATCTGCGGATCGCTGACGATGACGTAATGTTTAAATTGCGGCAGACCGAGCATCCCCTCCGGGAACTCGATAACGCCGCCGTCATCTACCTCGATCTCGCCGATAGCCGGATTGTTGATTTTCATCGCCACCCTCCTGGCTAGCGAAGGAAGTTAAACAAGTTAAGCTGGCCGAGCCGGGCTCCCGACTGCAGCGCTGCCTGGATGCCGCCCTGGGTCTGGACCAGCTTGCTGATCACATCGGCGAGGTCGACGTTCTCGATCTCTGCCTTGCGCACCAGCAGGTCGGCCGTGCGCTCATTGGAGCGGAGCTGGAAGTTTCGCAGATTACTGATGCGGCCGCCCACCTTCGCGCGCTGGTTGCTTACCGAGTCGAGCCGGTTGCTTGCGGTGTTAAGGCTGCTGCGGATCGCGTCGGTATCGTTGCGCAGCAAGGCGAAGCGCAGGTCCACCAGCTCATCAAAGACGGTGTTGCCGGGCACGCCGCTGGCGCCGCCGAAGACGTCGGAGCCGGGCACGTTCTGGACCACTCTGGTGTTCTCGTCCACTTGCAACTCGATGTACTCGTCGGTGCCGTTGTAAACGTACTGCGGCTGGACGGTCCAGACCTCTCCCTGTGCCGGCAACGCGGCGAGGTTGTAGTCGACCTGCAGGCCCTCGAAGCTGATGGAACCCGCCCCGACGGCGACGGTGCCGCTTGTGACGACAGCGTCGTCATCGAGGTTGACCACCTCGTAAGAGCCGGCGGCGTCGGTGAAGCGGATGATGTAGTTGTCTTCCTTGTAGGCACTTGGATCGACAACGGTGCCACCAGTGGCTCCGGTGCCGGCGACCTCGAGAGTCGTGGCGAGCGAGTAGACCTGGCCGGACGGAACCGATGGTATCGAACCGCGGGTGGTGCGGGTGCCGGCGAAAAGGTAGCGGTCGGCTAGCTTCGAGTCGGCGACGCTGCTGAGCTGGTCGAGAATCGCGCGGATCTCCTCAGCGATGGCGCGCCTGCCCGAGCCTGCGGTTGCCTCGCTCGATCCCTGCTCGGCGAGCTCGATCACGCGGGTCATCGCCAGCGAATACTCGTTGAGACGGCTGTCGGTCGATTCCAGCCGCCTGTTCGCCTCGGTGGTGTTTTCGCCGAAGCGGGTGATCCGCACCAGTTCCTGATCGAGCGCCATGATGTTGGTCATATCGGGCGGATCGTCGCTTGGACGGTTAATGCGGCGCTCGCTGCTGAGCTGTTCGTTGTAGGTGGCGAAGTCCTGTTGCAGACGCCTGAGGTTGCTCAGGAAAGTCTGGAACAACATCGCGTTGGTGATGCGCATCGCTATGCTCCTGTTTCAATCAATACCCAATTCCTCATGCGACTAGGACTCTGATGAGAAAAGAGGTCAAATCATTGATCCTGCTGAGGTACTGGGCGTTGGCCTGATATGCCTGCTCGTACTCCACCAGCGCGGCAGCCTCCTCGTCGAGGGAGACACCGCTGACGCTCTCGCGCTGAGCTATCAGCGTATCGACGAAGATTTCCTGGGAGTTCAGCATCGCCGCGGCGTCGCTCTTGAGGCTGCCGACTTTGCTGATCTGATTCGCCTGAAAGGAGGCGAAGTTACGGTTGCCGAGGCCGCCGAGTGCTTCCTCGGCCAACTCGGCCAGCCGCATGGCGTTGACGTTGTTGCCCGGCTCAACCTGGCCGGCGGGCGCGCCGGAGGCGGCTATCTCCTCCGGATCCAGGTCGGGATTGACCTTGAGGCCCCCGTAGCCGACCGTGAAGAAGTCTCCGTCTGCCGGCACGGCGTCGAATTCCACTGCGAGCCCGTCGAAGAAGATGAAGCCCGGTCCGCCGAGCACTCCTGTGGTGACGGGTGTGCTGTCGCCGGTGGTGGTGTTGAGCACTTGGTAATTGCCGCCGGCAGTGAACTCGATTCGGTAAACGTCGCCGGTGAGGCCCGTGCGTCCCGCGAAGCTGAGGTCGAAGGTGTCGCCGTTGGCAGGGAGGGCGTCGAAGGTGACATCGAGGCCGTCGAAGGTAGCGGTGAGGCCTGCGAGCGTGCCCGTGGCCGCGACCTCGCCGGTGGTGGTGTTGATCACCTGATAGTCGCCGGTGGCGGAGGTGAAGGTAAGCTGGTAGTCCATCTTGGTGAGCAGTGAGGCGTCGTCGATATCGATCGCGCTGACGGAAGCCGCGCTGAAGGTCGCGACGTCGTAATTGACCTCGAAGGTGGCGTTGTTGCCGACGAGGGAGACGCCGAGGATGTCGGCGGCTGCGGAGCTGTCACGGATGTTAAAGGGGTCGAGGAAGAAATCGCCGCCGGCGTTGCCGTTGAGGTCGGTACCCCTGTGGTGCATGATGTTGACCACATCGGCGAGGATGGCGTTGAAGCGCCGTTGCTCGCTGATCAGGTCGTTGATGGTCTGATCACGTTGCCGCAGCAAGGCGCCGAGCTGGCCGCTGCTCACCATGTCTGTGATGTTAGTCGGGGAGTTGTTGAACGTGCTATAGACGTCGAGGCGGCTGGCGTCGCGCGAGTTGGTGCGAGTGCCCAACTCCGCGAACTGCTCCTGGATCACCAACGGCACACCGTTGCCGGTGATCACCGTCACGCCGCCGTTCTCACTCTCGAAGCTGTCGACATCGATCAATTCGTTGAGTTGCCGCAGCAGCAGGTTGCGCTGGTCGCGGTAGTCCTCTACCGGGCGGTTGGTCATCTCGCCGCCGGCGATCATCGTGTTGAGGTTGGCGATCTGCTCGAGGACGGAGTTGATCTCCTCGACGGTTGTACTGATCTGGCCGTTGAGGTTGTCTTTCAGCCGGGCGAGTCGGGTGATAGTCTCTCCGCTGTGTTTCTCGAGGCTTTGCGCGAAGCTGAGCAATTCGGTGCGCTGTGCGATGTTTTCCGGGTTGGCCGCCAAGTCGTTAAAGCCGCCGAAGAAGTTATTGACGCTGTCGGTGAGGCCGACGCCGCCGACGGGGTTGTAGATGGACTCGATCTGGCCGAGGATACCGTTGGTGGTGCGCAGGCGCCCGAGCTCGCGGCTTTCAACGGCGAGCTGAACCTCGAGGAAACGATCGCGCAGGGCATCGATTCCGACGATGCGCGTTCCGCGGCCAAGTGCTCCGAAGGGGGTGAAAGCCGGTTGCATCGTCTGCTGGATCGCCCTCTGGCGCGAGTAGCCCGGCGTGTTGACGTTGGCTATGTTGTGGCCGGTGACCTGAAGCGCGATGCGGGCGGCGTTCAGGCCCGTGATGCCAATGTCAAACGAGTTGACTCCCCCGGCCGAGTTGAAAACGAAACCGCCCATTTAATGTTCCTCCTCTAACTTATCGGCACCTGCCGCCCAACCCTCAAGGCCCGGCGGCGGGCTGCTTTGCTTATCTGCTTTCCTCGATCCTGTTCCGCGGCTCGACATGCCTGACCGCTCCACCGTTGTCGTAGATTCGGTCGACGCCTGAAACCAGGTCGAGCACCTGCTGGAACGCCTTGACGCCGACGAACTGCTTTTCCAGCAGCACGGAGTTTTGCCGGTTGAGCCGCGCGAGCGCCTCGATCCTTTTCCTCAGCCTGTTGAGATGGCTTCGATCCTGTTCGTCACCGTAGCGCTCGATCAGGGATCTCAAGCCCTCTCCCTCACGGAGGAAGCCCTCTTTGAGGAGGATGGCCAGGATCTTGGTCTGAGTCTGACGGATAATCTCGAGGCGCATGATGGCGTTCTGGTGCTTGAAGCCGATCTGATTGAGCTTCTCCAGCGAGCGCAGGAGAATCGCCTTGCGGGTCATCGACGCCAGGTTGATGAGGTGGTCGGTCAGACGCACCTCTTCCTCGAGTGTCGTTTTCGCTGCTTCAACCGGGTTGTCCATCCCGAACTCCTCCACCGCCCTGCGGCGGCGTCGAGGGTCAGGCTGGAGTGATCGTCAGACTTTGACGTCGATCAGGTGGTCGCCACTTTCGGCAGTCTCGTCGGCGGGTGGCTCCTCGGAGGATTCTTCGTCTTCCGTGGACTCCTTGGCCTCCTTGCGGCGGCGCTCACGTTCCTCTTCGCGGATCCGGGCCTCTTCGCTCTCGTCGCTCTCGATAACCTGGCTGCGGCGCAGTTCTTCCTGCTTCTGCAGTTCCTGGTCGAAGCGTTCGCGGACTACCTGCCCTTGGACAGCCTCGGTTTTCTGGATCCGCTCCGAGTAATCGCTGGAGGCGATAACGTGGCGGACGCTTAGAGGGTCGCCCATTTCAGGACTCCTCCATCAAGCCCCGGGTGGCTAAGCGGCTCAGACCAATTCGTCGAGTATCTTAGCTGCGATATCTTCGGCCGGAACTTCGTAAGTGCCCCGGGCGATGGCGGTCTGCAATGCTTCCACCCGCTCAGTGCGGACTTCGGGAAGCTCGGCAATCTCGGCGGCATGGCGTGCCACGTCGCCGCTGCTGCTGACCTCTACAGTGTCTTTGGCGGGTTCGCTCCTGACTTCGGCCGGCTTGGCGGGGCTGACGTCCTTGTCGGAGCGCTGCTCTGCCTTATCCAGCCTGCCAAGAGGATTGATTCCATTTATATCCATTCGCTCGCACCCTGAGCGTGTGGCGTGTGGTTCGCGCCAATATTATTATCGGCGGAACAGCCATGAAACTTTAGTGAATATATCACAATTCAGCCACCGTTTCCAGGGTTGGTCAGCGCAGGAAACCAATGGGATCAACCGCCTCGCCCTCCTTGCGCACCTCGAAGTGCAGGTGCGGTCCGGTGGCGCGTCCCGAGTCACCGACTGAGGCTATCACCTGACCTTTGCTGACGACCTCTCCTTTCCTGACATGATTGTCAGCGTTGTGAGCGTACCGGGTCTCATAACCATCGGTATGCTCGATTATCACCAAATTTCCATAACCGGTCTGACGGCCGCTGAACTTGACAACGCCGTCAGCCGAAGCCTTGACCGGGGAGCCCTCAAGCGCCGCGAAGTCGATTCCTTCGTGGTGGCGCCGCTCGCCGTTGAACGGGTCGTTGCGCATGCCGAACCTGGAGCTTATCCAGCCCTCGGTCAGCGGCCTGAGGAACCGCTCGGCGGCCTTGGTAGCGACCTGCTCGACCGCCTGATAGACCCGCTCGGCGCCCCGCCTGACCGGCTGGGGCAGCGCGCGCCCGAGAACCTTACCCGGGATAAATCCGTCGTCTTCTTCTTCCAAGCCGAGCATCCCGGCGACCTGCCGCTCGAGCATCTCGGCAAGGCCCAACTGGCCTGAGCGGCTCATCTCGTTGCTCAGCTCTGTGTTGAACATGTCGCGGTAGAATTCGCTCGCGGTGCTCTTGCCGAACATCCCCTCTTCCTCCTGGTCGGGCCACATCTCCCGCAGCAGGAGGTTGATAAACATCGCCTCGAAGTCCTGCGCCGCCTGCCGCAGTTCGGCACGCTCCGCAATCCGCTCCTCTTTGCCACCCTCTTCGGGCTTCAACGCCTGCAGGCGATTCGCCAGCCCTTGCAGGCGCGAATCCCGCCCGAGGGTCGTCGAGAGGTCGGTTGCCGGAAGAGAGGTTCCCATGGTTACAGCACCTTCAGCTCAGCCTTGAGCGCTCCCTGCGCTTTTATTGCCTGGAGGATGGAAATGACGTCGCGCGGCGAGACGCCCAGTGCATTCAGCGCGCCGACGATTTCTCCGATATTCGCCCCCTCCGGCAGCATCATTACGGCATCCTCGCGGCCGGTAGCCATCTCCTCGGTGACGGTCACTTCCTGCTCGGGCACGACCACCGTCTGGCCTTCGCTGAACGGCTGCGGTTGCGAGACGCCGAAGGCGGTCGAGATCTGGATCGTGAGGTTGCCGTGGGCGACGGCGCAGGTAGAAATGCGCACCTGCTGGCCGATGACCACGGTGCCCGTTTTCTCGTTGATGATCACCACGGCGCGCTCGTCGGTCTCGACAGTGAGTTTCTCGACCTGGGCCATGAAGTCGATCACCTTGCCGCGGAAGCCGGCGGGGACGATGACGTCGATGCTTGCTCCGTCGCGGCTGCGGGCGATCGGCGAATCGAAGTGCTCGTTAACCACGCTTGCTACGCGCGTTGCAGTGGTGAAGTCATAGTTATCCAGCACCAGCGTGAGGGAGGAGCGGGCCTGGAAGTTGGTATTGACTTCGCGTTGGACGATGGCGCCGTTGGGGACATTGCCGGCGGTCGGCACGTTCTGCGTCACTCCGGCCGCTCCTCCGCCGGCGGCGAATCCGCCGACGATTACAGGCCCCTGGGCGGTGGCGAAGACCTCGCCGTTGGGCGCGCGCAACGGCGTCATCAGCAGCGTGCCGCCCTGCAGGCTGGTGGCGTCGCCGATGGCCGAGACGCTGACGTCGATCTTGCTGCCGGGCTTGGCGAACGGCGGCAGCGTGGCTGTGACCATCACGCTGGCGGTGTTGCGGGTGCGGATGTTCGTGCGCTCGTGCTTGATGCCCTGCGCGTTGAGCATGTTGGCGATCGCCTGCGCGGTGAAGAGGATCTGGTTGCCGTCGCCGGAACCGCGCAGGCCGAAGACCAGGCCGTAGCCGACAAGCTGGTTGTCGCTGTAGCCCTGGAAGCGGGCGATGTCCTTGATGCGGACTTCGATCGCCTGAGCCTGAGCTCCGGCCAGGAGCATTGCTGCGATCAGCAGGGTTGTGATTCGGGTTGCCATCGTTTCCACCCCCTAGAACGGCCAGACGTAGTTAATCAGTCGCGAGAACCAGCCTCGGCGGGTGTTCTCGGTCAGAATGCCGGCTCCGTTGTAGCGAATCTGGAGGTCGGCGATCTTGGTGCTGGCTACGGAGTTGAACTCGTCGATGTCGACCGGCCTGATGATCCCGATCAGCAGCATCGTCTGACGCTCGTGGTTGACGATCACCTCGCGCTGTGCCTGGATCACCAGGTTGCCGTTTGGCAGCTTGTCAACCACGCGCGCGGTGACGGTCGAGCTGATCGTCTCCGAGCGCGTGTTGGAACCGGTGCTGGCAAACTCTTCCTTGGTGGAGGCGTTGATCGCCGAGTCATCCGAAACCAGCTTTGGTAGCAGGCGGTTCTGCAGGCCAAGGAGGCTGTTGAGGCCGCGCTTGGCGCTGTCGTCGCGCTCGGTGTTGACGTTGGCGGTGTTGGTGGCCGAGGTCGACTCGACGACTCTGATCGTCACCAGGTCGTTGATCTCGCGCGCGCGGAAGTCGTTGACCTGCCCGACGCGGCTGCTGTCGACCCAAAGGCTGCCGTTCTGCGTCTGGGTTGATCCGCTGAGCTGCTTCGGCGGGACGATGTAGCGCGGCGAATTATTCTTGGAGAATTCTATGTCCTTATGCTGCGAGCATCCGGAGAGCAGCGCGACGGTGATCACCAACAGGGCCATCGCCGGGACCTTAAACAATTTCGATTCGAATCTCATTCCTTCACCCTTTTCAGAAGAGCACCGTTGCCCTTTGAGGGCCGGTGACCTGGGCTTCGATTAATTTGCGCGTCGACGGATTCAGTACGCTGATAACCTCACCGCGCTTGCCGTCCTGCTGCGCGACACCGGAGGTGCGGATTATGAATCCGCGCTTGCCGGCAATCAGTTGCACCACCTCTCCGCGCCGCACCAGCACCGGCGCCGTCAGGTTCTTGGCCGTGACGATCGCGCCTGCCTGCAGGTAAGTGGTAGTGGCTTGACCGACAACCTGCTCCAGCGAGGAGTAACACTTACCCCTGGCCGCCGAAATGTCGATGCGGCGGATTTCTACGTCGGAAGGCTCGATCACCCTGCGCGCGGGAATTGCGGTGGCGGTGACCACCGCGTCGCGGAAGACGCTGATTCTCACCTGCATCACCAAGCTGGCGGCGTCGTGCCCGTCGACGGCTATTCCCACGGTAAACGGCACCGGGCCGAGGTAGCTCGAAGAGCCGCGGGGCTTGATGTCTATAGTCAATTCGCCTGCCGGCACGACGACGTCGCCGATGCCGCCCAAAGCCGTGATTTCCATCTCATCGGGATTCCAGGGAGCGTTGGCGGCCACGAAGTCGCGCAGGCGGCTTTCGAGCGCCTGCCTGCTGACCGTCTGGCTCTCACGATAGATGCGGACCATCGCCGGGCAGATCAACCTTACGCGGGAGGGTCCGTAGCCGTTGCGGACGAGTTGCGCCGAGATCAGCTCACGCTCCATCTCACGCCACGAACCGGGCAACGGGCTGACGCCCAGACGCAGGCTGCCGAGAGCGTGTGCTGTCGCGGAGTCGGCCGCTTCGACGCTGCCGATATCCCTGATGGTGATCGCCGCTCCCCTCACCGACGCCTGCTGCATCACCTTGACCGTCGGCAGGGTCTGTTGCCCGGCGGCGGCAGAGAGGGGCACGAGCAGGATCAATATCACCGCAGCGGCTTTCACCTCGATTCTCACTTCAACCTCCCGTTATCTGGTCAGGTTAGTGGCTGTGGTCAGCATCTCGTCGGAAACCGCGATCGCCCGGCTGCTCGCCTCGTAGGCGCGCTGGGCGATGATCATGTCGACCATCTCCTCGACGATGTTGACGTTGGAGCTTTCCTGGTAGCCCTGGAGGATGGTGCCGAACTGGTTAGTGCCGGGGTTGCCGACATTGGGGGCGCCTGAGGCGGTGGTCTCGATGAAGAGATTGCTGCCGCGGCTCTGCAGGCCGGCCGGATTGATGAAGGTGGCGATCTGGATATTGCCGAGCGTGGTGGTCTGGCCTTGCTGCAGGGCGCTGACTGTTCCGTCGGCCTCGATCGTCACTGCCTCCGCCTCGGCGGGGATGGTGATCTGCGGCTGCATCATGTAGCCGTCGGGCGTGACCAGCTGGCCGTTCTCGTTAGCGGTGAAGTTGCCGGCGCGACTGTAGGCCGTCAGCCCGTCAGGCAGCAGAATCTGGAAGAAGCCGTTGCCCTGAATCGCCAGGTCCAGCGGGTTACGGGTCGACCGCAGGTTGCCCTGGTTGAAGAGCTTTTGCACGGCGGTCAGTCGAGTGCCGAGGCCGATCTGAATGCCTGCGGGGACGCGAGTGGATGCGCTGCTCTGCGAGCCGGGAGTGCGGAGGTTCTGGTAGAGCAGATCGGCGAACTCCGCGCGGCTGCGGCGGAAGCCGATGGTATTGACGTTCGCCAGGTTGTTGGCGATCGTGTCGATGTTGAATTGCTGCCCCTGCATGCCCGAGGCGGCCGTTCTGAGTGCCGGAATCATCTCTTTCCTCCTGCTTTTAACTACTGAGCGGTAATCTCGGTGACCGCTTTGCGATTTATGTTGTTCATCAGCATGTAAACCGCACGCTGGTTGATATCAAAGATGCGTTGCATCTCAAGCAGATCGATCATCGCGGTGATGGCGTTGACGTTGGACTGCTCAATGGCTCCCTGCTCGATCTCCGGGTTGACGACCTGCCGGGGCGCGGCGTCGGTGCGGAAGTTGAGTGAGCCCTCCTTCAGCAACGCCGCTTCATCGGCGAAGCTGTAAATGCCGAGTTTGGCCGTGATAAATCCGTCGACCGAGACATCACCTGCGCGGCTGACCGCGATCTCGTTTGGTGCCCCGGCTTCGCTGACGAGGATGATCGGCTGATTGCGATCATCAAGTACCTGGTGACCGTCCTGGGTTACCATTTCGCCGGCCTGGTTCATCGTGAAGTTTCCGTTGCGCGTGTAACGGATCCCGTTTGCCGTGCGGATAGAAAAGAAACCCTCGCCGTTAATCGCCAGATCGAGCGGGTTGCCGGTCATCTTGAAGGTGCCGGGGCTGTGATCTGTTCTCGTGCCCGCGAGCCTCGATCCGCTGAGGTTCTCAGTCTGCTCCTGCAGCAAGCGGTAGAACGGCCTGTCGGCTTTGAAACCGGGGCTGGTGACGTTCGCGAGGTTATTGGTCGCTATCTCGACGGCCCGATAGGCCGATTTCATCCCGGAGGCGGCAATGTAACTGGCAGCGTCCATCCTGCTTCTCCTCCTTTCATATCCACTATCCGCCCACTCTTCCGGTCAGGTATGAACCAAGAACCGTGCCAATCCCCTGATTCGGTGGGGCTGTCCGTGTAAGCTTCTTGTTTAGAGCATGTTATGGTGGAAGTGCGGCATTGCTGCGGGCGAGCCGTTGGGGTTAAATTCGACCGGTGGAGGCAGCCAATCGGCAATTTTTTCCTGCATCAGTGCGGCGGGCGGGAGCAGCGGAGATTGGAGTTTGGGGCGCCCGGCAGGGGAACTGAAGTTGCGATCGAGGTTCTAAGCAACAAAGTGGAGGTGCTTTGAACAAGGCCGAAAGGCGGTTATCATGGACCAACCAGACTGACAGAAAAAACAGGAGAGATTCGATGCGGCGTTGGGTGTGGAAGTCATTAGGGTTCGTCATTTCCGCGGCAATAATCCTGATTCCGACGTTGTCGCTTCTTGCCGAGGAGCAGGATATCGAGCAGGTGCGGAAAGATGCCGAGCAGGCTATGGCTGAATTGCGCTACCGCGATGCTCTGCAACTGCTCGAGCAGGTCGTCTCTGACGGCCGGGCAACCTACGAAGACCGCGACCGCCTGCTGACCTGCCTGATCAAGCTGCGCGAACGGCAACAGTACGTCCGCAAGCTTACCGCCTTCATCGAGGAGACTGATGACCCGTTCGACAAGGGTCGCCACGCGATGAGGCTGGTCGCGCTGCTGGAGGAGGACCGCTGGGACAATAAAGAGCGCCTGGCGGAGGTCTACTCGGAGATTCTCGGCTGGTTGGGCAAGGACACCTCGACTGCTGACCGCAAGGCCGCGCTGGCCGACGCGCTTTTCAGTTACGCGGACTTTTTGAGGTGGGATGACAACTATGACAATACTGTGCGCATCGTGGAGTTGCTTCAGAGGATAACCGCGCTCGGAGTCGACGAAGAGCGGGCCGGCAGGGCCGCCTTGATGATTGCCGTCGAATACCGCCGATACGCGCACAAGCACGAGAAGAACGCGGAGGACATGCTTGCCGCTTACAGGGGAGTGGTACAGGACTACCCCTCTTCCACGTCGGCACCCGCGGCTCAGTTGGCCATTGCCGAGTATTTTCACAGCGAAAACAGTTACGTCACCGCAATAAAGGAGTTCGAGGTAATCATAGATCGCTGGCCGAAGAGCAGCGAGGCCGGCCGGGCGATATGGCAGATTGCCGAGATCAAGGCACCGCGCCTGGAACTGTTCGTCGAGGAAGTTTTCCGGCCGGGAGGCGAGGCCTTCCTACAGGTGCGTTACCGCAATATCAAGAAGATCGAGTTTGCAGCGCACCGTTTCGACCTTCTCTCCAATTTCCGCGAACTGAAGACTCTGGACCGCATTCATACGGCCGTGGACGTCAAACGCGGCAGCCCTGAAGCTTCCTGGGCCTACGAGACCGAGGACACGGGAGAACACAACTGGTACTCAGCCAGAGTCGGTGTTCCGCTGAGCGCTGTGGGTGCTTTCATCGTGCGCAGCAGCGGCGCCGGAGTCAACAACCGCGCCCTGTTGCTGATCACCGGCCTGGCGACGGTGGTCAAGGCGACCAACGATTCGGTGCTGGTCTATTGCGCCGATGCGCTCAGCGGCGAGCCGGTTGGGAGCGCCGAGCTGATCGCCGGCAGCGATTACCGCTACGACCGGACAATCCTCGACCAGTTCGTTCCCTATGAAAACCGCCGTTATTATTTCCATAACCTGACCGAGGGTGGTACGGACGATTCCGGCCTCTGGCGTGGAGAGATACCGAAGGGCGAGAGTTCCGGCGAGTTGATGATGATTGCCCGCAAAGGGCAGGACTTCGCCGTCACCGAGAGCTACTTGAGTTATTGGTACCGGGCGGAGACGGGACCGAAAGTCTATATCTACACCGACCGCCCGGTTTTCAGGCCTGAGCAGGAGGTCCGCTACAAGGCGATAGTGCGCGGCAATATCGACGGGGTTTACCGCAACCGTCCGAAGCAGGCCGTGCAGATTACGATCAAGAATCCGCGCGGCGATACCGTACGCACTGAGACGCTGCAGACCAACGAATTCGGTGCTGTCAGCGGCAGTTTTATGCTCGAGGAGAGCCCGCCGCTTGGTCGCTGGTCGATCGCTCTGGATTTCAATGGCGAGGAAACTTTCAGCAGCTTCCGTGTCGAGGAATACAAGAAGCCGGAGTTCAAGGTGGCGGTCGCGCCCGGCGCGAGCCAGTACCGTCTCGGCAGCCGGTTGGAGGCCGTGATCAATGCAGATTACTACTTCGGCGAGCCAGTCACCGGCGCCAAGGTGGAGTATGAAGTGCGCCAAAACCGCAGCGGTTGGTGGTACCGCACGCCGAGCCGCTACGACTGGCTCTATACACGTGAGATGCCTCACGACTATTACGGCGGCGGACGCATCGTCCACAAGGGCGAAGGCACCACGGACGCCGAAGGCAGGCTGAGTATTTCGCTGCCCACGAGGGCGCTTCCCGACGACGACAGCGAGATCAAGGTCTATGACTATTTGATTACCGCTCGCGTGACCGACGCCAGCCGCCGCGAGATATCCGGTAGCGGAGGCACCAAGGTCGCCTCGACCGAATTCCGCGTCGGCGTGTCGACTGACCGCTACGTCTACAAGCCGGGCAACAGGGTCGAGGTCACGGTAAACACCTCCCGCCACGACGGCGCAGCGCTTGCCAGCAAAGGTACTCTGGTGCTCTACAGCGCGCAGTGGAACAAGGACCGCAAGGAATACGATCTCGAGGAGATCCGGCGGGAGGAAGCCTCGACCGACGAGAAGGGCGAGGGCAATGCCGGGTTCGTCGCGGAGAAAGAGGGGTATTTCTTCGTCCGCTACGAGACGAGCGGCGCCTATGACAATTCGATTATCGGGAGCGCTTCGATCTGGGTGTCCGGAGAGTTCTTCCATTCGAAATTCTTCGAGCATGATGGGTTGCAGATAGTGCCCGACAAGGAGCATTACCTGATGGGCGAGACCGCCCGCCTGCTGATCAATTCCCAGCTCGACGGCGTTCACGCGCTGCTGACCGTCGAAGCAGAGAGGGTGCTGGAGGCGCGGCTGCTGGTTTTGAGGCAGGGCGCAAACATGATCGAACTGCCGATCAAGGAGGCCTTCGAGCCGAACGTATTCGTCAAGGTGAATGCGGTGCGGGACTTTGCCCTCTATAGCGACGAAAAGCAATTACTCGTGCCGCCGGAGGAGAAGTTCGCGACGGTGAGCGTCAAGCCGTCGAAGGACCGTTATGCCCCTGGAGAAAAGGGAGAGTTGACGGTAGAAGCGGTCGACTGGAAGGGGCAGCCGCTTGACGCCGAGTTTTCGATAGGCGTTGTGGACAGCGCCCTATATTACATCGCTGAGGATGAGACACCCGACATCCGCGCCTTCTTCTACGGCAGGCTGCGCCGCGACACGGTGCGCACGGCCAGTTCCTTTGAATTCAGCTTCGTCGGCCGCGAGGACAAGCTTTACGCGGAGGCTCCCATGGCAGCCAGGGCGGGCTCGGGCGCGGAATTGGAAGAAGCTGAAGCCGACGGCTCGGCTCCGGGAGAAGCAGACGACCTCGTGCAGCCCGAGATCAGAAAGGACTTCCGCGATTCGGCACTCTGGCTGGCACACGTGCGCACGGGGCCCGAAGGCCGCGCCACGGTCGAGGTGGACTGGCCCGACAACCTGACATCCTGGCGGGTGACGGTGAGAGCGGTGACCACCGGCACCATCGTCGGCAGCACCCTGGGTGAGGCGATAACACGAAAGGATCTCCTGGTTCGGCTGCAGACGCCCCGGTTCCTGGTCGAGGGCGATCGCCTCACGCTGTCCGTCAACGTCCACAACTATCTCGACAACGCCAAGCGGGCGAAGGTAAGCCTCGAAGTCGAGGGCCTTGAACTTGAAGGCCCGTCGGAGCGCTGGGTGGAGGTCGGTCCGGGCGAGGAGACACGTTTCGACGTGGAAGCCGTGGCCGGCAAGCCGGGAACGGCGAAGGTGCTGGCCAAGGCGTTGACCGACGAAGAGAGCGACGCGATGGAGTTGAGCCTGCCGGTTTACGTCCACGGCGCGGAGAAGTATGCCTCGGCGGCTGGCTCTGTTAAGGACTCGCGCGAGATCGAGTTGAATCTTCCCGAAAAGATCAGGCCCGGTTCGGCGACGCTGAAACTGGCTGTGAGGCCGACGATCGCCGGTGCGATGCTCGATTCGCTGCCTTACCTGATCGACTATCCCTACGGTTGCACCGAGCAGACGATGAGCCGCTTCATGCCGGCGGCGATGGTGGCCAAAACGCTCCGCGATCTCGGACTCAGCCGCCCCGAGCTGGAGGAAAAGCTACCGAAAGTCATCGAAGCGGGGCTCAAGCGACTCTACGACTTCCAGCACGGCGACGGCGGCTGGGGTTGGTGGAAGCACGACGACTCGCAGATCTACATGACCTCCTATGTGGTCTATGGCCTCAGCGTCGCCGGGCAGGCCGGTATCGATGTCGACGACGGCCGCCTGCGCCGGGCTGTGCAATATCTCAGGCGCGGCCTGCCGGAGCTCGAGGACGAGGTCGAGCTGCTGAACTACGTCGTTTACGCCCTGAGCTGGGGCGGGCACGTACCGGAGCCGTTCCTCAACCGCGTTTATGACCTGCTGCCCAAAATGCGCGCCTACGAGACGGCGTTGTTCGCGGTCTCGCTGCACAACATGGGAAAGAGCGAGCGCTTCGCGGCGGTCATGGAGCAACTTGAGGAGAGGGCCGACATCAATGAGGAGCAGGGCATCGTCTCCTGGGGCAAGCCGGGAGGCTGGTACTGGTACCAGGACAACGTCGAGGCGACCGCGCTGGCCCTGATGGCCGAATTGCGGCGTGATCCCGGCAGCGATTATGTCAATGGGGCTGTCCGCTGGCTGCTTTCGATGCGCAAGGGCAGCAAGTGGAAGAGCACGCGCGACACCGCCTTCGCGATCTACGCCCTGAGCGACTTCCTCAAGACCAGTGGCGAATTCGATCCCGACATGACCGTGAGAATCGAGGTCGACGGCCGCGCGGTCAAAACCGTGAACTTCACCAGGGACAACCTGTTCAGCGACGACGGTGTGCTGCTGCTCGAAGGCAGTGCTCTGAAGCCCGGTTCGCAGAACCTGAGGATCGTGAGGGAGGGCCGCGGCAACCTCTACTTCGACGCCTTCCTCACCTATTTCAGCCTCGAAGAGCACCTTTCGGCCTCCGAGACGACGATCTACATCGAGCGCACCTACAACAAGATCCTGCGCTCGGTCGACGGCCGGGGCAGGGAAGTGGTCAACCGGATTCCTCTGAAAGAGGGCGATCCGCTGCGCAGCGGTGATGAGATCGAGGTGCGGCTGAAGCTGAAGTCGGATAACAACTACGAGTATCTCGTCTACGAGGATTTCAAGCCCGCGGGCTGCGAACCGACGCAACTGCGGAGCGGCTACGCCTACGGCTCGATCGCCTCGAACCTCGAGTTGCGCGACGAGAAGGTGGTGTTCTTCATCGGCTGGCTGCCCAAGGGCGAGCACGAGATCTCCTATAACCTGCGGGCCGAAATCCCGGGGCGCTTCCACGCTCTGCCGACCAACGGCTACGCGATGTACGCGCCCGACATCCGCGCGACCAGCGATGAATTCGTGATGAGGATCAAGGAATAACCTTTAATTTCAACGAATAAGGGTTGCGGAAATTCCAAGGGCGGCTTAATCGGCCGTCCTTCCCGCATTAAATATATTCTTATTCATATTTTGTTGTTTTATCTCGGCGATCAATCTAGTATGAAACCGAACCCGGATAGCTGGAATCAACCGGCGAAAAGCCGGTAAACGACAGGCCGGCAGAGGCCTGGCAACTGTCTAGGGATATGGTCACACGTCTAGTCCTTGCGGTCCTAGTCTGTATCCATTTGTGCAATCCTGCCCTTGTCTCCGGAACTCCGCCACCGGAGAAGATAAAGGTACTAATTGCCAATAGTGATATCTGTTCTGATTTCTACTCTGTTGAAGGCGGCTACTCGAAGTTTGCCGAGATGATCAGGCAAATGGGATTCATCGTCGAAGATAGAGTGGTATCTTCGTTTACGGGGGAGGATCTGAGAGGAATTCATGTTCTTGTCCTGCCGCTTCAGTCCTTTGCTTTAACGGAATCGGATAACAAGTCTATAAGCGATTTTTTGCAGAAGGGCGGAGGTGTTTTCACCCTTGTCTGTCGTGATCAAGGTTTAATAATCGGGATAAAAGAGCCTTTGGAGTGTATGGAGAGATTTGTAGCAAGTTATGGTATCGGCTTTGACCAATTCAAAACTGAACGAACCATTGCCAGTGTTTCACCGCAATCGCCACTCGGAAGGCCATACCCAGTGAGTGAGGTGTGCAGCCCGTATATGAAGAAATTGCTTTCGATTAATGAGGGCAAGGCTGAAACCTCTGCTGTGTTCAGCGACGGCGGGATCCATACGGCAATATCGATTCATCGGAAGGCTTTGGGACTGGGGCGTCTGGTTGTGTGTGGCGATATGAATCTGCCACTCTGTGATGAAGCCAACGGCCACGTCATCGACATGGCCGATAACACTCCCTTCCTGAAGAACATCCTCCTCTATCTCAGGGGCGGGCCCGATCTCGGGATCTCGATGGTCAAATTCCGAGGGAAAACGGCTTACCCCGGCTCAAAGATCGTCGTGATCTCGCGAGTGATGAACTTCGGGAACATTTCCAGCGGCAAGGCGAAAGTGAGCGTGCTGCTGGTGAGTGCGGACTCGCAGCCGGCGTTCGAGCTCGACCCGTTGAAGACTG
>DATKUA010000226.1:0-2383 GCA_035530855.1 Acidobacteriota bacterium
ACTTGAGATAAAATCTCTTTGGGAAGGGCGTTAAGCAATCCGTAAATCCTTATAAGGTGATGCTATGAAAATCAGGTCGTTTCTATATTCTTTTATCGGGATTCTGCTGTTAATCATCGCTCCGCTTGCCGCCGGGCAGGAGAAGGAGCTCAAGCCGGTGCCCGATGCGGTAAAGGTGGGCTTCGAAAGCATCACTGCCGACGATGCTCTCAACTACGTGGAATTCCTCTCCAGCGATGAGCTCGAGGGACGCGATACGGGTTTGCGCGGCATGCGAATAGCCCGCAACTACGTAGCCAGTCTTTTCAGTCTCTGGGGTTTGCAGCCGGCGGGCGACAAAGTGGGCGACAAACAGACTTTTCACCAGGTAATTCAGATGATGGAGGTGGTCGGCAGCGACTGCTCTCTGGAAGTCTCCGACGGAAACAAGAAGACTGTGTTCAATCAGAGCCCCGATATCTCCTTGGGCCGCGGAGGTTCCGGCACAATGGAAATCAGCGCTCCGGTGGTTTTCGTGGGCTACGGAATCTCTGCTCCCGACCTCAACTACGACGATCTCGCCGGAGTCGATCTGAAAGGCAAGATTGCTCTTGCAATCAACGGCATCCCGGGCGGCGAGAAGAAAAAGTCGCCCTTCACGGATCCCGCCAACAGCCGCCGCTTCTCCGGATACTCTCTTTTTAGGACCGTCGCTGAATCTTTGCGAGAGAGGGGTGCATTGGCGGTAATGAGCGTTGGCGATTTTGGAGAGAGATCCCGTGGAAATCGTACCGCGTCGGAGTACAAGCAGGGATCGTGGATCGAGTCCCCGGGACGCCGGATGATCGTTCCCGAACTGAATGCAATTTCCGGATCAACCACGTCCATTCGGATCAGCAAGCAGGTTGCCGACACCTTGCTGGCCGGTGAAGGCTCAAATCTCGACAAGATCAGGGCCAAGATCGACGAGGCATTAAAACCTCAATCGCACGCAATTACCGGCATTAAGGTCACAATCTCGGTAGAATCAGAGCTGAAACCCGCCGCCTCCGGCAACGTGTTGGGCCTGATTGAGGGAAGCGATCCAAAGCTCAAGGATGAGGTAATCGTTATCGGCGCGCACCTCGACCACCTCGGCATGACTGAAGACGGCTACGTATTCAACGGCGCCGACGACAACGCATCGGGTTCCGCAGGAGTTATGGAAGCCGCTCAGGCGTTCGCTCTTAATCCCGTGAAGCCGAAGCGCTCGATCCTTTTCGCCTGCTGGACCGGGGAGGAGAAAGGACTTTACGGCAGCCGCTACTTCGTTGAATTTCCGACTGTCGACAAGAAAATCATCGCTTGTCTTAACATGGATATGATCAGCCGCAACTGGGAGCTCTCACGTTTGAAGATGATGGCTCAACGCATGGGCGGCGCTATGGCCGATGCTCAGAACATCGATGAGGAGATGGCGAAACTCGTGACGACCGCTTCGATGTCGGCCCAATCACCCGAGCTGCTGGAGATAACCAGCCGCCTGAACAAGGAGCATGTCGGATTGATTTACTTCCCGCGCTCGAGCACCAGGCTCAGTGGCGGCAGCGATCATGCTCCCTTCCATGGGGCAAACATCCCCGCCGTTTTCTTTTTCGCCGCAATGACTGAAGATTATCACCAGCCGGGTGACACGGCCGATAAAATGAACACCGAGAAAATGCAAAATATCATCCGGCTTGTTTACCTCACGGCGTTTGAGATTGCCAACCGGCCTGAACCCATCAAATGGACCGAGGAAGAGAAATAATTGATCATCAGGGAGGTTTAGAAGGGGCGGTTCAAATGCCGCCCTTTTTTATGCGAGTCCGCCCGCGGCTTCTAAAACGCCAGCCACGAAAGTATCCGAGATGACGGCGTCTCTGAGTGCCTCCAGGTCGGGGCGCAGATAACGGTCGCCTTCGAGCGCCTTGACGGCTCGCCGCACGAGGCGGTGAGCCTCGGCGGTCCCCTTCCCCAGCCGCCTGCCATCGCTGAATTCCAGGGCCTGAGCCGCAACCATGATCTCCACGGCGACAACCAGCTCGACATTGGTCACGATCTGTTCTGCGTTCCTCGCGGCGATGGTACCCATGCTGTTATGGTCCTCCTGATTGGCGGAGGTCGGAATCGAATCGACGCTGTTGGGATGAGCGAGGCCCTTGTTTTCGGAGACAAGCGCTGCAGCGAGGTAATGAGGAACCATCAAGCCGCTGTTGAGGCCGGGCGAAGGCGTGACGAACATCGGCAGATGCGGGTAGCTGCCGTCGACCATGCGGTTGATTCTCCGTTCCGAGATGCTGCCCAGCTCAGCCACTGCGATGCCGAGGAAATCACTTGCCAGGGCAACCGGCTGGCCGTGGAAATTCCCACCGGAGATCACGTC
>DATKUA010000227.1:0-5136 GCA_035530855.1 Acidobacteriota bacterium
GCGAGGCGGCTGATGCGGATGGTGAGGTCGTCGGCCAGCTTCCAGCCGGGAGGGCAGGGGCTGAGGATGTGGAGGAAGCGTGTGCCCTTGATTTCCTTCGCCTTGTTGAACTTCATCATGAAGTCCTCGGGATAGGCAAGGGAGAGCGTTGCGGTGTAGGGTATGCGGTGGGCGGCGGCGATCTCCAGCATGTTCTTCTTCGGCTCGCCCTTCTTGTTCTCCGCCGGCGTGGTGGTTGTCCAGGCGCCCCAGGGGGTGGCCGAGGAGCGCTGGATGCCGGTGTTCATGTACGCCTCGTTGTCGTAGCAGACGTAGATGAAGTTTTCGTTGCGCTCCATCGCGCCGCTCAACGCCTGCAGGCCGATGTCGAAGGTGCCGCCGTCGCCGCCCCAGGCGACCACGGTGACGTCGTCCTGGCCCTGCTGATCGAGCGCGGCGCGGATGCCGCTGGAGACTGCCGCGGCGGTCTCGAAGGGGACGTGGGCGAGCGGCACGGAGACGCTGGAATAGGGGAACGGTCCGGCGATGATCGACCAGCAGCAGGCCGGGATCACCAGCATCGTTTTTTCACCGAGGGCTTTGAGCGCGTAGCGCATCGAGAGGCTGGCGCCGCAGCCCGGGCAGGCGACGTGCCCCGGATAAAGCAGTTCCTCCTCGGGCATGAATTCCTGAATCATGGCATCACCCCTATCCATGTGTAATCGGCTTTCGGCCGGTCGGCTTCCTCGGTCTTGCGGATGATCTCCTTGATGGTCTCGGGCGTGATGTCGCGCCCGCCGATGCCGGCGATGTAGCCGTAGAGCTGGGGCCTGCGCTCGGCGTTGTAGAGAGCCGCTTTGATTTCCTGCGCGAAGATTCCTCCGGCGCCCCAGGAGAAGTTGCGGTCGAGCACGGCTATCTTCTCCACGCCGGCCAGCTTGTCGCGCACCTCCTCGGTGGGGAAGGGGCGGAAGGCCTGCATCTTGAGCTGGCCCACCGGCACGCCCTGCTTGCGCAGCTCGCGGATGGCGACGCGCGCGGTGCCGCTTGCCGTGCCGGAAGTGACGAGGGCGATCTTCGCGTCGTCGAGCATGTAGTCGCTGGTGAGGCCGTAGCTGCGGCCGAAGTGCTCGCCGAATTCCTTGCCGACGTCGACAATCACCCGCTTCGCCTCCTCCATCGACTGCTGCAGATGGACACGGATCTCAAAGAACTGGGCGGGGGTGACTAACGCATTGAAGGCATGCGGATCGTTGATGTCGAGATTGGGCGTGAGCCTGGCTTTCGGCAGGAAGGCATCGACGTCGGCCTGATCGGGCAGATCGACCATCTCGTAAGTATGGCTGAGGAAGAAGGCGTCGAGGTTGATCATCATCGGCACGCGGACCGTCTCGGCGATCTTGAAGGCCATGATCGTCCAGTCGAGCACTTCCTGGTTGCTTTCGCAGTAGACTTGCATGAAGCCGGTGTCGCGCTGGCTGAGGCTGTCGTTCTGGTCGGCCCAGATGTTCCAGCCGGGTCCCATCGCGCGGTTGATGTTGGCGAGGACAATCGGCAGCCTGCCGCCGGCGGCCCAGTGGAGCACTTCGTGCATGAGGGCGAGGCCCTGGCTCGAGGTGGCGGTGAAGGCGCGCGCGCCGGTCTGGCTTGCGCCGACGCATGCGGCCATCGCGCTGTGCTCGCTCTCGACCTTGATGAAGCGGGCGTCGAGTCTGCCGCTGGCGCAGAGCTCGCTGAGCTCTTCGACCACCTGTGTCTGTGGTGTGATCGGGTAGGCGGCGATGACGTCGACGCGGCTGAGCATGGCGCCGTGGGAGACGGCGTGGTTGCCCATCATAACTTTTTTCATTGCCCCACCTCCTCGAAGCTCATTGCCGAGCGGGGACATTCGTGGACGCATACGAGGCAGCCCTTGCAGTACTCGTAGTCGATCTTGAACGGGGCCTTGCCTGGCCCTTCGCCGCCGCCGGGGGAACGCAACACGGCGATGTCGGGGCAGAAGAGGATGCAGTTGTCGCACTCGATGCATGCTCCGCAGTTGAAGCAACGCTTCGCCTCGGCGATCGCCTGCTCTTCGCTGAGGCCCTTGTTGACCTCCTCGAATGTCGAACTGCGTGCTGCCGGCTCGAGGTGCGGCATTTCGGTGCGCGGCTCGGGCGTGAAGTAATCGGGGTTGAGGTCGCCGTAGTGCACGACCTCGTGAGTTTGGTCGGGGCCGAGGCCCACGTATTTGCCGGTGGAGACGGAGCCCTTCTCGCCGACGCGGATCCGCTCGTAGACCTCACCTTCGGCGGAGGCTCGCAGCAGAACATCGATGCCGATCGCCGCCTTCTTGCCGGCGCCGATGGCGTCGACGACGGTGTGCGGCTGGTCGATCAGGTCGCCGCCGGCGTGGACCCTCTCTATCGAGGTTCTGCCGAAGCGGTCGGCCTTGACCTTGTTCCACTCCTTCTCGAGGCCGTCGCCGAGCGGCTCGGGCTCGGGGTCTTCGCCGATGGCGGTAAGGACCGTGTCAATCGGCATCTCGAACTCGCTGCCCTCGATTGGAACCGGGCGGCGGCGCCCGCTGGAGTCGGGCTTGCCCAGCTTCATGCGGATGCAGCGCATCGCGGCGACCCGGCCGTCCTTCTCGATCACCTCGACCGGCGCCGTGAGGAACTCGAAGGGGATCTCCTCGGCCTCGGCTTCCCGGATCTCCTCGTCGATGGCGGGCATCTCGGCGCGCGTGCGGCGGTAGACGACGACCGGCTCGCAGCCGAGGCGCAGGGCGGTGCGGCAGGAGTCCATGGCGGTGTTGCCGCCGCCGATCACCGCCACCTTCGGTCCGATTTTGGGCGGGTTGCCGGAGTTGACCTGATGAAGGAACTCCAACCCGCTCATCACGCCGGGCAGGTCCTCGCCGGGGATATCCATGCGCTTGCTATGCCAGACGCCTGTGGCGAGGTAGACCGCGTCGAAGCTGTCGGCCAGTTCCTCGAGGGTGAAGTCCCTGCCGAGTGCCTTTTTGTACTCGAAGCCGACGCCGACGCCTTCGATGTTTTCGATCTCGATGTCGAGGATCTCCTGCGGCAGGCGGTAGTCGGGGATGCCGTAACGCAGCACCCCGCCGGCCTTGGCGTTGCGCTCGTAGACGGTAACCTTGTAGCCGAACATCGCCAGGTAGAAGGCGCAGGTGAGGCCGCTGGGTCCGGCGCCGACGACTGCCACCTTCTCCTTGAGTTTACACTTGTTGGGGTTCTCGGTGCGGATGTGGAGCGCCTCGTCGCCGATGCGCCGCTCGACGGCGTTGATCGCCAACGGCTCGTCGAAATCGGCGCGGTTGCAGGCGCTCTCGCAGGGGTGAAAGCAAACCCTGCCGGTGATCGCCGGGAAGGGGTGCTCCTGGCGGTAGAGGATCGCCGCCTCGCGGAACTTGCCTTCGGCGGCCAGCCGCATGAAGCCCTGGATATTCACGCCCGCGGGGCAGGTTTCGTTGCAGGGGCTGGTTTTGTCGTTGTACTTCGGCTGGACGTAGCGCCAGGAACCGGTCTTGTTGACGAGCGTGTCGCTGAGGCTCATCGTCACCGACGGGATGTCCGCCAGCTTTTCGAAGACAACCGGCCTGGCTTTTCTCTCGCTCATGGCTGCCCTCCCTGGTTGTCCAGTGCCAGCCGGTCGAACGCATCGCGCGCCGCCTGGGCGTTGTTTTCGCGCTTGAACGGCACCTCCCCGGCGATCGCCTCGATCACGGAGTCGAGCTTGACCAGGCCGGTCTGTTTGGCGAAGGCGCCGAGGATGGCCGTGTTGACGATCGGGTGTTGGCGGGTGCCCAGCTCGTGCTCGACGGCGATCGCGCTGGCGTCGATGGTCGCCACCCTGAACTTGCCGTACTGTTTGAAGTGTTCCGGCGGCTTGTCGCTGTTGATCAGGATGGTGCCGCCCTCCTTCAGCCCGCTGGTGACGTCGACGGCTTCGAGCAGCGAGGGGTCGAGCACGACCACGTGCTCCGGGTTGTAGACCTCGCAGCGCAGATCGATGTACTCCTCGTCGACGCGGACGAAGGCCATGACCGGCGCACCCCTGCGCTCGACGCCGAAAGCCGGGAAGGTCTGAACGTACTGCCCCTCCGAAAATAGCGCCACTGCAAGGATCTTTGAAGCGATCACCGCACCCTGGCCGCCGCGGCCGTGGAACCGGATTTCAAGCATTCACTCCCTCCGGCAGATGATAGCGGGCGGCTCTTGGCGCAATCGCGGGATTCGGAGAGGGCAGTAGCGGGCTAGTGAGTCGTGATAATTAATCTATGAAAACGGGTTTATGTTCCAGCCAGCACTGTTGCCGTCGATCCCGCACGTCGGCATGGTCTGCCGACTGCGATCCTTTGCTGGGCCGTGAGTGCCCGCGGATTAAGTCAGAAAAGAACTCTACACCGGGACCGAGTCGACTCGCTCGATCTCCGGAACCAGTTGCCGAATGCGAGCCTCGACGCCCTGCTTCAGCGTCATCTGGGCCATCGGACAGCCGCTGCAGGCGCCCATCAGGCGGACCGTGACGACACCTTCATCCACCCCGACCAGCTCGATATCGCCGCCGTCGGCCTGCAGTGCCGGGCGGATAGTCTCCAGTGCGTCTTCAACTTTCTGTAGTGTATCCGACATCAATATCTCCAATAGCTTGGAGCCGAAGCTCGTTTCGACCTATTCGATGGTAGCACCGGGCCGGGGGACAGTCAAGGAATGGGGAGGGGTGAGTCTGCAGGAGCTGTGTGCGATTTTTTACTTGGTTGTTTGGAAACGGGGAGATGGACCGCATCGGTTCCCGGCCTTATAGGTGACCCAGGGTGGTGCTTCGCTGACCCTGGGCTATGGTTGGGTCGCCCTTACAGGGCGAGGTGAGGGGGCGCTCGGCAACCAAGCCGGTGGGGCGACCATTGCGTTGACTAATAGCTTCAGTCGCCATTAGAGTGATCAAAAAGCACATTGGAGATTGGATGATGGCCGGTGGGGGTGTTTTGCCGAAACGGGTGTGGATGGCGGTAATCGTCGGCATCCTGGGATGGGTTTTGACGGAAGGTATCGGGGCGGCGTCAATGCCTGCCGCGCCGGCGGATCCAGAGATCCAGCCGTTCAACGACGTGCGCAACAAGGACTTGAGCGGCTACGATTTCTCCGACAAGCC
>DATKUA010000228.1:0-8226 GCA_035530855.1 Acidobacteriota bacterium
CTCAAGGCGGGAGCCTTCGAGCAGGTGATCACCATCACCGGCGAGGCCCCGCTGATCGATGTAACCAGCACCGACATGGGCGAGAACCTCGGCAAAGAGCTGATCGCCAAGCTGCCGGTGCCCCGCTTTCCCAGTGAGCTGATGGCTTACGGTGCGGGTAACGTTGGCGGCGATGCCGGCAGCACGCAGGGCGGCGCCAATTACTCGGCCAATGCCTACAAGCTCGACGGCGTCGACGTTTCCGACCCGCAGACCGGCACCCCCTGGGTGTTCGTCAACATGGAGTCGCTTGACGAAGTCGAGCTTCTGCCGATCTCCGGCAGCACCGCCGATGTGGGCGGCTTCACCGGCGCTGCGGTCAACATGGTGACCAAGAGCGGCGGCAACGACTTCTCCGGCGGCTTCGCTTACTACTACCTCGATAAGGACTTCATCGCCTGGAACACCGATGATGAAGACCTGCGCGACAACGCCAGCCGCAATGCGCTGAACAACGACTTCACCGGCTTTTTCGGCGGCCCGGTGCTCAAGGACCGCGTCTGGTTCTTCGGCAACGTCGGCCTCCGCAAGCAGGGCACGCTCTACGGTTTCACCAACGAACAGATGGTGACCGAGAAGTACCGCAACACGATGTGGAAGTTCTCCACGGTTCTGCGTGACGACATGAACCTGTGGGGCATGTATCACTACGACAACTACCTGGTGGACGGCCGCTTCAAGGCCTACAACCGCGCTGAAGAGGCGACGGCCGACCAGGACGGCCCCAACCACAGCTTCGCGGTGCACTACGCGTGGGTAATCGACAACGACAACCTGTTCGAGGCGAAATTCCACGGCTGGGACGGCCGCTTCGGCTACACCGGCAAGGGCAGCGGTCCCTACTATTACGACCTCATTCAGGACTGGGGTTACGGCAACAGCCCGTACGACTACAACACCTGGCGCGACCGCACCAACTTCGAGGGCATCTACACCCGCTACCTAAACGACATGGGCGGCGACCATGTGATCAAGGCCGGAGTCGAGTACCAGACCGGCTCGTCAGAGTACAAAGTCCGCTACGACTGGATCTTGCAGCTCGATGGCGAGAACTACTACCGCTACGGCAACTATCCTGACGACCAGGGTCTGCAGAAGTTCGACACCTGGATCGCCTACGTCACAGACTCCTGGAGCATCAACGACAAGCTGCTGATCAACGCCGGCATGCGCTACGAGCGCCCCAACTACAACATCCCCGATCAGGGCGACATCAAGACGTTCAACAACCTCGCCCCGCGCCTCGGCTTCACCTATAAGATCGACGACGCCGGCCGCACGCTGGTGCGCGGCTCCTACGGCTGGTACTACGAGACCGTGACCACCGGCCTGCTCTCGGAACTCTACACCGGCGCCAGCCCCTGGGTTGAGTTCGTCTGGACCGGCAGCGACTGGTACGAGGTCTATCGCGAGGATTACTCGCAGTCGCTCTACACCCTCGATCCCGACCTCGGCGGCCAGTACGTTGAGGCGATCACCTTCGGTTTCGAACATGAGCTAATGCCCAACCTGGCCGTGAGCACGGACTACGTCCACCGCCGTTCGCGCGACGTCATCGCCAAGTGGGAGCGCGGCAACACCTGGGATCCGGTCAACGTGACCTTCGAAGGCCAGACCTACACGGTCTACGACCGCGCGGCGGCTGATCCCGATTACCTGGTGTTCAACGCCCCCAACGACGTGCTCTTCACCAAGTACGATGCGCTGATTATCAGCGCTACCAAGCGCTATAGCGACAACTGGCAGGCCCAGGTATCGTTGACGTTGTCTGACTACCGCGGCACCGGCGGTCACACCTCCAGCGCGGTCACCGGCGACGACGGCTACTACAACAATCCCAACAACCAGATCAACGCCGAGGGCAAGTTCCCCAACCACGTGCCCTGGAACCTCAAGATGATCGGCGCGTACACCTTCCCCTACGACATCACGGTAGCCGGCTTCGGAACCCTGCGCGCAGGCACCTCCTACACCCGCACACTCAACGTCACCGGCCTGACTCAAGGTGAAGAGACGATCTTCGTGGAGCCGCGCGGCAGCAACAGCTACGACTCGATCTTCTATCTCGACATGCGCGCCGAGAAGTCCTTCCGCCTCGACCGGTTCAACTTCTCGCTGATGCTCGACATCTACAACCTGTTCAACAACGGCACAATCACATCGTCGGTCAACCAGATCGACCTCAGCACCTTCGGCGATCCAACCAACCTGCAGAATCCGCGCATTATCCAGCTCGGAGCTCGCTTCACCTTCTAAGCTTCACTTGAACCGAGAATCACGGCGCCCTCGTTCAGGGGGCGCCGTTTTTATTTGCTCCTGAATTGCCGTTGACACCTCTCCCATGTCTTTCGATACTGGGCTTCCCGGAGGACGGATATGAAAAAGACTCTGAAATGGTGTGCTTTTCTGCTTTTGGCGGCTTCGATCATGGCCTGCGCCGAAGAGGGCAGGCCGCTGATTCTGGTCTGCAATGACGACGGCATCGAGAGCGAAGGCATCCGGCACCTTGCGGCCGAGATGGCGAAACTGGGTGATGTCGTGGTGGCCGCACCGCTGCACAACAGTAGCGGCGTCGGGCACGGGATCACCTACCGCGTGCCCATCTCATACGGACGCTATGAGAAGCTCGAGGGTTTGGAGGCTTGGTGGATCGACGCGCTACCTGCGAGCTGCGCACGGTGGGCACTCGATACGCGCTTCGAGGGCCGAGAGGTCGACCTTGTGGTTTCCGGCATCAACGACGGCGCCAACCTCGGCGCGGCGGTCTACTACTCGGGAACCGTGGGAGCGGCGCGCGAGGGTGCGCTCTGCGGCGCGGTGGCGATCGCGGTGTCGATGGACAGGGGACCGGAGATGGATTACGCCGGCGCGGCGGCTAGAACGCTGGATATCGCTCGCTCCGCCCTGGCTCTGAAGCGAAAACCGTTGCTGCTCAACGTTAATTTCCCGGCTGGGAAGATCGGACCGGCTACGCCGGTGGAAATCACAAATCTGACTGAAAACCGCTGGAAAGTCGTCTACGACATCCGTTCCAATCCCCAAGGGGGCAATTATTTCTGGATCACCTATGAGGAGAGCGCGGAGCCGGAGAGCGGGAGCGACGCCGCCGCCGTGCGAGAGGGATGCATTTCAGTCACGCCGCTGCTGCTTCTGGAAAGGAATGAAACAGCCGCGGCTGTCCTGAAAACTCAACTGGCTAAATAGGCCTCGCATTGCGACCCGGCAAGATCAGTTGGCGATAATCCGAGGGAATGCTCAGGCAAAGCGCCTGTCGCGGTATTCGCGGCTGAATTCGCCGATAGAAAGAAAAAAGTTGATGAAATTGATTACGATTATCGCCACGAACACCATCAGAGTGAGGATACCTAAATAGAATCCCAGCCTGCCTCTGGCCAACGGCCTGTTCCCGGTCCGCTTGGCACGCGAGGACGACAAGGCGCCGAAGACCACTGCCAGGATTCCGCAGGTCATCATCAGGATGTTGATTAGCATCAAGAGCGCTGAGCGCGCCATCAGTTCTCGTGGCTGGAGCATATCTTCATCAGGGCTCAACAGCGATAAAGTGAACAGGATCCCTGCTGCAATCGCACAGACAAGACCAACCAGACCGCAATAGAGAGCGGCGTTAGCGAGGCCCTTGCCTGCCGGCCGAACTCTCTCGAAACCGGTGCTCATCAGCTTTCAAACCTTTCGGGAGAACCCCGGGCACGCCGGCGGGTTATGCGATTCCGGCAGACCGAAAGCGGCGGTAACCATACGGAGCGTCCACGGCTTTATGAGGCGGAGGGATCCATTCGCCCCGCGGGCTCTTCACCAGGTGTTGTTGTAATTCCAGGGATAATTGTAATAATCCTGGAGAATTGTGAAGAAGATGACAAACCAGACCACGATTATCACAATTCCGATTATGCCGCAGATCAGCCCGGCCTTGGCCATCCCCTCGCCGCCTCCCTCTCCGGACTTCACCTTCGAGACCGCCACCGCGCCGAAGACGATCCCAAGGATGTCCAGGGGAATTCCGAGGAACCAGGTGCAACCTCCTATGGAGAAAACCAAACCGATTATCCCCATGACCATTGCGGCGGTTGCCAACCCTTTCGAGGGCCCCGCAGGCGGCGGAGCATACTGCATTTGCGGTTGTTGCGGGGGTTGCTGTGGTGGCTGTTGAACAGGTCCTCCCATCATTCACTCCCTTCGCGCAGGAACTACCGGTCCTTTCACCGGCCGGCTATGCTAGCTTCCCTCAGCACTAATGAGTTCCACGCTTCAGAACGGGTCGCCGACCAGAGCGAACTAAGCGACAACTCCGGAACCACATGCGGATCACAGATCCACGCGTCCTGCACTCGAAACCGGTCAGTCGCAGTTGAAATACTACTTTCGGAGGTGTCCGGAGCGTCATCTATATACGGTCATAATAAGCGAGCCAACCAGTGGAAAACAAGGATAATCAGGAGCAGAACGCCCCATCCGGCCGCGAAGAGCATCAAGATTCTGTTGCGGAGCAACGGCCTCACACTACCCGGCCAGGCAAGAGCGACGACGAGGCATGCAGCGGAGACGCCCAGGGTCAATAGAAAGAGACAAGCGAAAGGATTTGCTGCCCAGGCCCCGGCAAGATCGCCTCTCAATCCCGCTGCGAAAGCCTCGGCCCCGCCACAGAGCGGGCATGGCAAGCCGAAACCACGCTTCATCAAGCAGCCGGGATAACCGAACTGTTGCAGAGAGAAGTCCGGATCAAGCGCCAGAGCGATTCCCACAGCGAGGAAAATCGCAACCGGAACCAGAACAGCCGTGATGATCAGCTTTTCCCCGAGCAGTTTCATGCCATAAAGCCGGTGTCGAAACGCTATAACGTCCTGCGGAGAATCGAATGCGCGAATTGCCGGAAACATGCAAAGATTGAAATCGTACCGGGAAATAAAGTATAATTAGCGCTGTTTGCGATCGCAATAGAACCCTAACGCCTTAGGAGAGCTTATGCATCTTAGAATCCTCCTAATTATTTCGTTGGCTGTAACTACACTCGTGTTAACCTCGTGCGCTTCCACTCCCGCCTCCCCCGCCAGGGAACCCGATGCCGAGCAAGCGAATGAGCAGATCGGGGAAGAAATCGCATCGGAGCCTGACGAATCACCAGATATCGACCGAAGAGCGCTTGAGGCTAAACGCCGAGTCCTCGAGGAAGCAAACAGGCTGCGGCAGGAAGGCTTGCAGCTTGCTAACGAAGGAGACCTCGAACAGGCAAGGGATCTACTCGACCAGGCCCTGAATGCGATCCTCGGTTCCGGGCTTGCTCCGGACGCCTACCCGGCCCTCTTCGATGCCTTCAAGACGATCAGCAAAGAAGCCATCGCAATCGACGAGGAGCTTGCATTAGCTGAGGAGGAGGTGCAGGAGAGCACTCTGGCGGATGAGCTGGAGTCAGTGGATCCGGAAGAGATCGAAAGCAAGACGGAGACCGAGGAAGCCCCGCCCGAGATAAGCTACGACCTGCCGGTCGTGCTCAACGCAAAGGTCGAGCAGTTCATCAAGCGGTTCCAAACCGACAGGCGCAAGGAGTTTGCTGCAGGCATCGCACGCAGCGGGCTCTACATCGACATGTTCCGCAGGATCCTCAAGGAAGAAGGCGTGCCTCAGGATCTGATCTACATGGCGATGATCGAGAGCACGTTCAAGGTAAGAGCTTACAGCCGCGCCCGCGCCAAGGGCATCTGGCAGTTCATGAGCTGGACCGGCAAGCGTTACGGCCTCAAGATAAACTCCTGGATCGACGAGCGCAGCGATCCCGAGAAATCGTGCCGCGCGGCTGCCCGCTTCATGCGCGATCTCCACGCTGAACTCGGCGACTGGCAGCTGGCCATGGCCGCCTACAACGGCGGACCCGGCCGCGTCGGCCGCGCGGTCAGGAGCATGAAAACCAACGACTTCTGGAAGATATCCAGCACCAGCCGCTACCTCAGGCGGGAGACACGCAATTTTGTCCCGGCGATTCTCGCGGCAGCAATCATCATGAAGCAGCCGGAGAAATACGGCTTCGGCGACGTGGTGCTCGAGAAACCCATCGAATACGAAAAGGTTAAGATTGAATCCGCAACGGACCTGCGCATTGCCGCCGAGCTCGCCGGCGTGGAGGTTCCGATCCTCCAGGAATTGAATCCCGCCCTGCGGAGCATGATCACCCCCGATGGCTATCCCGACTTCGAGCTGAAAGTTCCGGTTGGCAAAAAAGGGTCGTTCGAGAAGAAATACGCCGCGCTGCCGCCGCACAAGAGGCTCAAGTACACCGAGCACGTCGTCCGCCGGGGAGAAACCCTCTCGGCGATTGCGAAGCGGCACCGCACTTCGGTTACCGCGATCCAGAGGGCGAATAACATCCGCAACCCGCACAAGCTTAAGCTCGGACAGCACCTCATCGTTCCGCTCTCTCCTACGGCGGGATCGTCGGAGGTGGGCACATCGCGTGTCGCTGTCCAAGACGTGCCGAGAGGCACGAAAGTCGTGCATACTGTCCGGCGGGGCGAGAACCTCTATCTAATCGCCAGGGCCTACCGTACTACCATCGGCAGCATCGCCGGCTGGAACAACATCAATCCCAGCGCGACGATCCACCCAGGGAAAAAGCTGACGATAATCTCCGGCACGACAACCGGCGATCGCGTCGCCGCCAGCACATCCGGCAACAGAATCGTCCACAACGTCAAGCAGGGCGACACGCTCTATGACATCGCCAGCCGCTATAAGATATCCGTCTCCCAGCTCAAAACGTGGAACAACCTGCGCAGAAACCTGATTCTCCCTGGCGACCGTCTGACAATATACGTCAAGGGTGGAGGAGACGATAGCAACTAGCCGTAGGAGGCCCTGATGCGCAGGACACATATATTGTTTCTCCTGGCGCTGACAGTACTCCCTCCCTTCGCGTATGCTCAAAACGACACGGCCGAAAACCCGCAGGAAATGGAGGCCACCGACTTCGTGATCGGCCTGCACGCCTTCAACCGGCAAATAATGGATGCGCTGCAGCAGCAGCCGACCCGAAGGGTCATCGTTCTCGCCTTTTCCTGCGAGGAATGTGAGACCGGAAAACTACCTGCTTATATAACCGAGCAGCTGATCACCGCGCTCGCCGCGAGCCGACAGTACGAGATTATTGACGCAGCACCGCTGGAAGCCCTGATAGAATCCGGCGGCATCGACCCGCTGATGCTCGGCTCCAGCCCGGATTTTCAGCAGGCCTCCCTGAGTTACACCAACATCTCCGTAGTGGCGGGCAGGATCACTCCCCTGCGAACGCGCTATGGAGTGATGGCCAGGCTGTTCAACGGCGAGAGCGGCAGGTTGGTTGGCGGGGCCCAGGTCTACCTCGCGGCCGCCGACGAAATCGCCACCCTAACCGGCCGGGAACCGGCTGCCGAGCCCGAGGCGAAGCCACCGCAGCCAGACGAGCAGGAGCAAGCCGAACAACCTGCGGAAACGGAAATACCCGAAGCCGGCGAGGCGGACCAAGCTTCGGGACAGCAGCCGGTGGAAGAACCCAAAGAGGATTACACCGTCGCTCCGGCTGGCCTCGAAGGCCGTGGCGACCAGTCGATTTACGATGAGGCCTACGCCGACTACTCGGCCAAGCGCTTCACCCGAGCTGTTATGCTGTTCGACTATCTGGTTAACAAGTATGCCGAGAGCCCCCTCGCCGACAACGCTTTGTACTGGCTGGCCGAGTGCCACTACGCGCGCAAGAACTGGTCGGAGGCGTTGACGGGATTCCACCGCGTTCTCAATGAATACCCGTTCGGAAACAAAGTGCCGTCCGCCCTGCTGAAAATCGCCTACACCGAGGAAAAGCTCGGGCGGATTACAGAGGCCGCCACCGCTCTGGAGGAGCTGATCTCCCGCTTCGAAACGTCCCCCGAGGCGGAGAATGGCAAACGCAAACTCCAGCTTCTGCGTGCCGCTCAGCAATAGAAGCGGAGAAAGCAGCGCCGCCGCCCGCTCCACACACCACGGCCTATTCCAAACAATTCTAAAGGGAGAGTTACCGAAAGAAGCCCTATGGATTTGATCCGCGGGCCAGCCAGCGGGCGATCATCTCGATCGATGCGGGCTGGCGCATCAGAATCCACACGCCGTGGCCGGCATTGTTCAGCAGGCGGCTTTGCGATCGGCCTTCCAGGCTGCGCTCCAGTT
>DATKUA010000229.1:0-3594 GCA_035530855.1 Acidobacteriota bacterium
CGCGGGTCGCTGGCGCCCAGCAGCAAGCCGCTCTCCTTCTCGATGAAGATCGCGTGGACGTCGCCGATGAGCGCGCGCGCGTAGACCGTGTGGCCCAGGCGCCCGAGCGCCTCGAGCACGTCCTCGGGCCAACCGCGCTTCTCCACGTAAGTCCGGTCGGGCAGCCACTGGTGGTGGAAGCGCGGCGCGGCGACGGCCGCCTGCAACGGCAGTCCGTGCACCAGCACGTTGAGTGTGACCTGGAGGACGGTGGTGGGGATCGTGGAGCCGCCGGGCGAGCCGACAACCAGGCGCACCGCGCCGCCCTCGAGCACGATGGTCGGGGTCATCGACGAGAGCATCCGCTTGCCGGGCGCGATCGCGTTGGCCTCCGAGCCGAGCAGGCCGTACATGTTGGGGAAGCCGGGCTTGATCGAAAAATCGTCCATCTCGTTGTTGAGCAACACGCCGGTGCCCTCGGCGACGACGTGCGAGCCGAAGCCGCCGTTGAGCGTGGTGGTGCAGGCCACCGCGTTGCCCTTGCCGTCGACCACCGAGAAGTGGGTCGTCTCCTCGCGCTCCGCGGCGGGCGCCTCGCCGGCCGAGATCCGCTCGCTCGGCGTGGCGCGGTAGAGGTTGATCTCCTTGCGCCGGGCGGCGATGTAGTCGGGCGAGATCAGGTGGGCGACGGGCACGGGATAGAAGTCGGCGTCGCCCATGTGCTCGGCGCGGTCGGCGTAGGCCAGCTTCTCGGCCTCGGTGAGCAGCTGCACGTAGCGCGATGAGTTGTGGCCGAGGGCCGCCAGCTCGTAGGGCTCGAGCAGGCCGAGCATCTGGATCAGGAGCAGGCCGCCCGACGACGGCGGGCCCATGCCGACGATCTTGTAGCCGCGGAACTCGCCGGTCACCGGCGCCCGCTCGACCGCCTCGTAGCCCGCCAGGTCGGCCTCGGTGATCAGGCCGCCGTTGGCCGCCATGTCGACCGCGATCTTCCGCGCCACCTCCCCCTTGTAGAAGCCGTCGTGCCCGCGCGCGGCGATCTGCTCCAGTGTCCAGGCGAGGTCGGGCTGCCTGAACAGCTCGCCGTAGGCGTAGGGCTTGCCGTCGCTAAGGAAGACCTTTGCCGTGGAGGGGTATGCGGCCAAGCGCTCGGCGGCGTAGCCGAAAGAGTCCGCCAGCCAGTAGTTGACCTCGAAGCCGTCGCGCGCCAGCCTGATCGCGGGCTCGACCAGCTCGCGCCAGGGCAGCGAGCCGTACCTGCTGTGCGCCAGCCAGAGCCCCGCCACCTGCCCCGGCACGCCCGCTGCGAGGTAGCCGTAGAGGCTGGCGTCGGGGATCACCTCGCCGTCGGCGTCGAGGTACATGTCGCGCCCGCCGGCCAGCGGCGCCCGCTCGCGGTAGTCGACGGTGGTGTCGAAGCCGCGCTCCTGCAGGTGGATGACGAGGAAGCCGCCGCCGCCGAGGTTGCCCGCCTGCGGGTGGGTGACCGCCAGGGCGAGCGAGACGGCGACCGCGGCGTCGACCGCGTTGCCCCCCCGCTTGAGGATCTCGACGCCGACTGCGGTGGCGTAGGCGTCGACCGAGGCGACCATCCCCTGCCTGCCGACAGCCGTCGCCTGGGCCCACGACGGCGCGGCGCCAAGTAATGTAATCAGTGTCGTGAGAGCAAGAATCGCGGCGAAGTGTCGTGTTTTCATCTCTTCCCCCTCCGGAATGCGCCGATTGTAGCACAGGGCCGCCGCGGCCCAGTGACAAAATCAGCGGAGCCTGGTCCCTTTGTGCAACGCCATCCCTCGAATCGCTATCCAGGGGCCGCATGTCCGCCTCATTACCTTTGCCCCCAGCGTAGCGACCTTCACTATCGGCAGGCTCTCGCAAGGTCATGTAGGGAGGTCGGTTACGGCCTCCGCCCCACGAAGGGATGCCCTCGTTTTTTATAGCAAGGTGTCCTGTCAGCCGCCATGGCTGAGAGCCGCCGCCACTATCCGGATGCTATAAATCCCACACCATTATCAATCTGCAAGGTCAGCTCGCAAGCAACTGTAGGGGCGAATTTCAATCCGCCCGATCCCGACACCGGCGGGATACTCCTTTCCACACTACATGTCTGTTGGAATTTTACGCGGCAAAAAAAGGTGGGGGGGGAGCCGTTGTACACTCCCCCCCGATGCGATCAGAATTTGAAAATCAAACCGACGTGGCTTGTCCAGAACTCGATGTTCACATCGAGAATCTTGTGGTAATCAAGCCCCGCCTCGAATGTCATCTTGTTGGTAAGGTCGACATCGAGACCTCCACCCAGATTGAAGCCGAAGTTGTTGCTTCCGTTCTCGATGATGTAATAGCCGCCCCCGCCTTGCAGATAGGGGAAGAGGTTGGATGTGCCGCCTGACGGGAATCGGTACTTGAGATTCGCGGAGATGTTGATGATGTAGATATCTCCGATAGCGCTGAGAGCCGAGCTGAAGTTGTTGTAGCCGAAGTATCCAACCAGGGTAAGTTTGCGGGTCAGTCGGTAGTCGGCATCCAGAATCAGGCAATAGCTCCTGTCGAAGACACTGCCGAAGGTTCCGACGGGGAAAGTGGCTCCCACATGCGCGCTGAAAGAGCGTCGACGCTCTCTCGTGATCTCCGAAGCAGCTCCTTCAAAAAGCCGCTCTCCCATCACTCGGATTGAAATGACCGGGTCTGTGTACGGCGAGGTGATTATCCTGAATGTGTAGCTACCATCTCCATGGTCGACAGATGTCTCATCCACGCTGCCCGGCGAAGCAGTGACCTTTATCTGATTGCCGTAATCGGGGCCCAGATAGTTGCCAAAACGGTCCTTCGGCCGGACAACAAGTTCCCGGATCCAGCCGGCCGCGGCCTTGTCCACAACACTGATACCGATTTCCGATTCGCTGCGCTCAGCTTTACCAAAGCGGACCATTGTGGAGAGAACCTCTGTCCTTCTGTACTTTCCCAGTCCCGGACTTTTGCCCTCCACCATGAATACTATGGTGTAGGTGCCGGGGATGTCAGTTCTGTCGAATGATCCCGAATATGTACCGTCGCCGTTGCTATTCAAGGATACCGTCTCTGAAATCGGCTGAATGCGCTGGTAAAAAGCCTCGTTCCGGATCAGCCCGGTGAATTTTATCTGCCAGAGAGTTGTCTGTTTTTCCATTGCCTGCCTGCTCTGAGACGGCATCGGCAGGACGGATAACAGGTTGGCAACGCCCTCTTTCGGATACATGATCGTTGCCGTCACTTTGTCGGCGTTCGTTATCGGTAAACCGTCCGCCCGCAGACTGGCTCGCAGTGCGATCGGAGTGCCGGCGAGGTAAACCATCCGGCTGGTCGAGAACTCGAAATCAAATGCTACTTCGTCGACTATCGCGGCCGCCTCGTAGGCTGCTCCCTGACCGCCGTGGATATGAAGCGACCAGTCACCACTGGCCTCGATGTCGCGCCTGGCGAATCTGGCCGGCTAGCCGAGCGAGTAGATACTGTAGAAGCCGCCATTGATATACCTGCCCGCCTTGCTGATATCGACACCGTCCTTCTCGACACTGAACCACATCCGGGTTCCCTTTTTCCAGCTCAAGACCAGGACGACGCGGCGGACTGTGT
>DATKUA010000230.1:0-16193 GCA_035530855.1 Acidobacteriota bacterium
AGGCCTCGAGACTCTCGATGTAGTCTAATGGGTGCTGGCGAAACTGGTTGCGGGCTGGATCGCAGAAATGCCCTTCGCGCCAGAGTTGAAAAGGATTTTCCGAACCGGCGATCTCCTCGCCGTCCCCGGCATTGACGATCAACGTGCGCACCGAGTCCGTGCCAAAATCCACCCCGATAACCGCGGACCCTTTCATCTCTCCACCCTGATTCTTCCAGCCAATATCGATAAGCTCTTTGTCGCGTAATCGGCAGCGTCTGTATCTTCAGACTATCTATGGGGAGCCCGGGGAGCCGGCAGTCTCCCTGCCAAATGTTATTTGCCGAGATTTACTACCAACAGCGTTGTAGAAAATCTTCGTATCGTCTTGCCAATCGATTCTGCGATTCCCCCCGATTGAACGCGTGAAAGCCGGTTCGGCCCGCCTGCTGATGATATCTATCAAAGGATGAGCATGCAGTATATCACCGGTCCGGCTCCGCTTCAGCCCTCCCGTTGTATCCCTATTGAGTTGTTCCGGCAATTCTTGGGGCGTCGCGACTACCGCTAGCCTGCTGCGGATGAATTTCTCATCCCGCCTTGTTTTATTTCATACGCTTGTTGCATTCAGAGATGTCTGGAATATCAGATGGACAAGGAGAGAGTGGTGCCGGAGGCGGGATTTCCGCCATATGCGGATAAACTTCTCATCGCGCCTGTGTGATATGAGATACCTGATCAATCCGCAAAGATGATGCGATCCAGCAAGTAATAGAAATGGTGCCGGAGGCGGGATTTCCGCCGCAGGCGGATAAACTTCTCATCCCGCCTGATCCGTTTTCTGCATCGGTGCGCAGGGATTCCATGGAAGAGTGGGTAGGTAGGAAGGAATGGTGCCGGAGGCGGGATTCGAACCCGCACGGGCGCAAGGCCCGGGGGATTTTGAGTCCCCTGCGTATACCAGTTTCACCACTCCGGCACATCCCGTGTTCTACTATCATGAGGCGCTTCTGTCAACGGAACAGTGCAAAACCTGGAAGGCCAGCCCGAACCGCGGCTGAAGTTGCGAAATCTACCGGTTTCAATGCGGACCATAATGTACATTAAAAGGGGCCTTGCGGCCCCACACCCATTACCCGCGAGAGGGTTTAACGCTATTTTCTGTATACCTCGACATCTCCGTTGCTCGAGGTGGCGGAGATGTAAGCTCCGCCGCCGTTGACGGTGCCCCTCATCTCCTGCTGAAAGCGCTTGCGGATGAACTCAAGATCGAAATTGGATTCGACATTACCGTGCATCGCCTTTGCGGCGACCTGGAAGGTGGATTCGGCGGGCAGGTAAAACTCGATTGAGCCTGAAAACACCGTTAACGCGAACGTTCCGGTGGTTATCGGTTTCTCGACGGAGACATTAATGTCGCCGGAGACTGTTTTGAAAGAGCCCTCGGTCAACTCCATTGCCGATAACTCAACGTCTCCGCTGGTGGTGTGCATCGTCACCCTGCCGGCGACGCCATCGGCCGTGACATTCCCCGAAGTGGTTTTAAGCTCGATGACGCCGTTCCCGCCGGTAAGTTCGATATCGCCGCTTGTGGTGTAGAGTTTGACATTGCCGGCAAGAGCGGTGGCCTCGACATCGCCGCTGGTCGAACAAGCGTTGACGTCACCGTTGACATGCAGAACCTCGCCGTCTCCGGAGACTGTGGAGACGTCGATGCGGCAATCCATGGGTACCTTAACTTCGAATTCGATGTTTACGCTGAAGCTACTGTCGAGCTTACGAGCGCGCCGCTCGCGCGAATTGGGGTACTTGACCTCGACGAAAACGCGGTTGCCGCTCTGCTCGGCGATCACCTGCACCATGTCGGCTTTCAGCTTTGCCGAGTTTCCTTTGGACTTCTTGATGTAATAGACTTCGATGACTTCCCTGTCCCAGCCCGAAATCATGTAATCGCCCGAAATATTCCTCAACTTGAAGGAAGCATTGGAGCCGACATCGAATGTCTGGGTTTTTTCGGTTTCGTACTTCTCTGCGACCGCGGGCGCCGAAGCCAGAACAAGGGCGATCGCGCCTGCTGCCAGTATTGTTTTAATATTCTTCATCTCAGGCCTCCGGCGAGAGCGGCTCGATTTGCTTGAACTGCTCGATGAATTCGACTTTTTTCTCGTAAGCGGCGAAGAGGAATTGCACGGCGTCGCTGTCGTTGGGGTAAGCAAAATAGAACCTCTCCGCCTTAGCGATACTCTCGTCGATGTCTTTTAGCGTCTGGTCATAAACCTTGCGAAGTTCCGAGCTCAGCATCGGCTTGCGCTTCTCCATTTCGAAGGTAAGCGTGTCGAGCTCGGCGAGGAACTGATCGCGGAGTTTTTGTATGTTCGATATCGCCTTTTCGTAGCGGTCCTCCTGCACCGGCGAGACGATCTGATACTGCAGGAGCAGTGTGATCCCGACAATTACCACCACGAATGCCGCCACAACCACAGCCGGCTTGAGGAATTGCAATCGAAGGGCTTCGAGGAAAGAGAATCCGGCGTTGGGCCTCTCGCCGGCGATGTCGAGCTGCTCGGCAATTGCCGGCCTGATGCGCCTTGCCCACAGGTCGGCGGGCGGCTCCGGATCCTCCAACAAGTGCAGCCCGTCGCAGAGGCTGCGGTAGGAGTCCAGCAGACAGGCGAGTGCCTCTTCGCTCTCCAGCCGGCGCTCGAAATCTTCGCGCTCGCTGCCTTCGAGCTCTCCGAGGAGATATCGCTGAATCAGAATCTCGTCTCTCTGATCAGCCATCGTCCACCTACCTTTGACTCCGGCCTTCCGCCCCGGGAGGCAGCGTGCCGTTTAAATAATCCCGCAATTTCCGTCGAGCCTTGAAGAGCTGCGACTTCGAGGCCCCGACGCTGATGCCCATGATCTCCGCGATCTCATTGTGGTTGAGGCCCTGGACATCGTGCATTATCACGGCTGCGCGGTAGCCCGCAGGCAATCCGGCGATGCCGTGCTTCAGCGTTTCGTGTTGCGCCATCGGCGCCGGCTCCACGCTTAATGCGCCCGAAGTTTCCGGCTCATCCTCCAGCGAGACCTGCTTGATCTTCTTCTTCCGCAGGTGGCTGATGCAGGTGTTGACGGTGATGCGGTAGAGCCAGGTCGAGAACCGCGCATCCCCGCGGAACGACTTGATCTTGGAGAGCAGGATCACGAACACTTCCTGCATCAGCTCTTCGGCATCGGCCTCGTTGCCGCTCATCCTCAGGCATAAGCCGTAGAGCTTGCGACCATACTGTTTGTAAAGATCCTCGAACGCGCGGAGGTCGCCATTCTTGCAACGTTCGATCAGCTTCTCCTCCATGCTTCTCCGCTCGTTCTATTATATTGACGCCGATGCAACAATTATGGTTGCCCCGAGGGCTTTAGCTAGTCGGAATCCAACGCAATCGAGCCCCGGTCAGTTGCGAGCGACACTTGGTAAGTGCCGGCGTTGAAGCTGTGGCGCAGCTCTCTCTGATTGCTGATGTCCAGTTCGCCGAATTCGCAGTCGATCCGGCCGCCCTGCGCTTCCGCCTCGAGGGCGAAGTCGCTGTCGCCGTTGATGTCGAGCTCGATGTTGCCTCGCTCGGTGTGAATATCGATGTCGCCGGCTATCGGCTTGTAGTTCTCGAGCTCGATCGATCCCCTCTCGATATCGACGAAGATGGCGCCGTAGACGCCCTCCAAGTCAAGGGCGGCTCTGCCGCCGGTGACCTTCAGGTCGCCGGTGAAGTCGTAGAAATCGACTTCTCCGTTGCGGATCGAGATCGTCAGCTTGCCGGTGGAGCGCGCGACATCCACGTCGCCGTACTCGACATCAATATCCATCTCGCCGTCGAAGTTGTCGAGGTCCACATCCCCCCTGTGCGCCGAAATCCTGGCCACCAGGTCACGCGGGAGCCCGATTTCCAGATCCACCCTGACGCGTCTGCGCCCGTCGGAGGCGCTCTCGGCATCCGCCACTATCTGCACCGTTGAGCCGGTGCGCTTGACCTCGGCTTTGTAAGCCTCCGCGAGCTCGCGCGCATCCTTGCGGCTCCAACCGCTGACGTATGTCTTGACGTGCAGCTTCACGTCGTCGCCGCTGTGGCTGTAAATCCGGGCGTCGGCTCGGACATTGCGGATCTCAAGGGTCTCGCCCTCGGCAAGATTGATTTGCTCGCTGTACTCGGCGTCGGGCCCGAACGCGAACCAGGAGTTGAACTCAACCCAATCCCAGGGGACCCCCGCCACAAGGATGAGAATAATGATCACCGTGACAAGCAGGCCGAATCCCGAACCTCCCCCGCTGATGCCCAGAGCCGCTTGCACGATCTTGACCAGCCCCGCCACGATTATCAGCACCGGCCAGTAGGTCATCACCAAATCGCGGAAATTGAGATCCGGATTCATCGTGGCGGCGAGCAGCAAAGCACCCAGGCCGATTAGAATCAGCCCGATCATCAGCATGTCGACGCGCACTCCGCCGGACTTCGCGGGAGCCGGCGGCGCGCTTCTGGGTTCCTCCGCAGGTTGTTGCTGTTTATCGTTTTCACTCATGGCTATATCCTCTCATCACATTACCTCCACTTATTAGTCGAATCCGAGGCCGAAAAAGTTCAGTCCCCTTGTTCCTCTTCCTTGTCGCAGTTGTTCTTCCTGCGGGAGAGGCCCCGACCCTTGAAGGCAATACCGAGGCGTTTCGAGAGCTCCAGACGACCGCGGTTGATCCTGCTTTTCACCGTGCCTTCCGGGATGTTGAGGATGTGTGCGATATCCTGATAGGAATGGCCGTAGAGGTTACGAAGGACGATGCATGAGCGGAGTATCGACGGCAGGCTGTCGATCGACTCCCTGATGGCCCGTATCTTTTCCTTCTCTTCGAGAATCAGGAACGGGGAGGACATGCCGCTCTTGACGTTGGCCAGCTGTTCCACATTGTCCACGAGTGATTCCCGCTCCTTGCGTTTCTTGCGATAGAAGTCAATGCAGTAATTCTTGGAGACACGTACGATCCAGTACTGGAAGTTGGCGTCGATGTTGAATTTTTCCAGCGAGTGATAAAGCTTGAAAAAGATTTCCTGGGTGAGATCCTCAGCCTCGTCGATTCGGCCGACAAACTGGTAAGCGATGTTGAAAACGCGCTTGCGATAACGAAACTCCAATTCCTCCCAGGCCCGATTATCTTTTCTCAGACAGATGCAAACGAGTTCACTGTCATCAAGATCTTTATATGGTTTATCAGGCATCTTGTAGTGTATTTATATCAGTCCGGAGTCTTGTGACACCCGCTCCCAAACGGGGCGGGCCTGATCGCGATATTAACACGACAACTGACGGAACTTAATAGTGCTGCTCAGAATCGTGCGTTATTCCTGACTTGACCGCAGATATTTCTCGAGCGCCTGGATGTTTTTGCGCGCTTTTCTGGCGCCGGAGCCCTCTGCATCCGTCTCCAGCGATTTGCGCCACTGCTCCAACGCCTGGGCATACTCACCGCTGTTCTGATAGCAGACGGCGAGATTGCGCACCGCTTTGGTGTCTGAGGGTTCGATCTTGAGCAGCTCTCGGTGTGCCCGGATCGCCTTCTGATAATCCTGCAACTTGAGGTAGTAGTGCGCCAGCGTGCGCCAGACTTCCGCGTTCCTCGGCTCGAGGACTGCGGTCTCCTCCCAGACCTCAATCGCGCCGCGCAGCAATCGCTCTCGTTCCAGCCGTTTCCCGAGCTTGAAGTGATTCTCTTTGGCCAGCCGGCCCACCTTTCTCTCGTTAAGCCATTCGCTCATGCTCCAGGTGCTGTAAGCCCGCTCCTTCATGCCCAGCTTGTTGTAGATATCTGCAATTAAATCCAGCGCGTCGGTGCGCTCGTAATCCAACTTGAGGGCGCGTCGGAACTGGACTATCGCCTCCGAAAAGCGTCCCGCCTCGCGGTAAGCGCGGCCCAGAGCGACGATCGTATCGATTTCCCCGGGGTGTCCTACCAGGCGCTTATGGAGCTTGTCGATCTGCTGCACCAGCCGCTTTAAATCGGCCTCACGCGGGATGGCTCCTTCCCTGCTTGCCTTGCCGGCCAGTTCTTGCTCGACGTCCTTGCGGATGATTCCGGTGTCAGTGTCTTCGCGGCCGGCTGGCTTGTCTCCTTCTCTACCCTGCTTCGACACGCCCGACGTGTAGGCTTTGATCACGCTCGTGGTGATCCCGAACCGCTGGGTGCTGTCATCCGGCTCGGCAGGCGGCGGCTTCGTATCAATCTCGACGTCGTCAGGCTTCTCCCGCGCGGCGCCGTTGAGCTCCGCGTCGCCAAAAACTATCGTCTCCGCGAGATGCGCATCCTGCTCGTCGGTGGGGGGCTTAACCGAAGCTGCCTGTCCTCTCGGCGGCGCGGGCCCGCCTGCTGGAGGCCTCGTTACCACCGTAAAGGGCATGGATCGGCTGTAGAAGGCCGTTTTTAACTCCCGCACCAATTCCCCCGCGGTTCGGAAACGCCGAGCGGGATCAACCGCCAGGGCCTTGTCGAAGAAAAACTCCAGCGCAGCGGGCAATCTCGGATTCAGCTCGGCCAGGGCCGGGCGGCTGTTCTCAAATTTGGCCAGAATTAGCGCGTTGATATTCTTCCCGCTGAAGGGCCTCTTGCCGGTGAGCATCTCGAAGACGACGGCACCGAGCGCATAGAGATCCGACCTGCCGGTCAACTCGGCATCGTCGATCTGCTCCGGCGACATGTAAGCGGGCGAGCCGACGAGCACCCCCTTCTGAGTGGCTGATGTATCGAAAACCCAGGCAATGCCGAAATCCATGAGCTTCATGCGCCCGTCGGCAAGCTGCATGATGTTCGCCGGCTTGACATCGCGGTGGACAATCCCCTGCCCGTGGGCGTAATCGAGGGCGCTCCCCACCTGCTCAGCCATCGCCAGCACCGTGTCAAAAGAGACCGCTCCGCTCTGCAACAAGATATCCGAGAGAGGTGTGCCCTCGAGGTACTCCATCACGATGTAAATGGAGTCCTCTTCCTCGCCGACGTCGTAGATCGTGACGATGTTCGGATGCGAAAGAATTCCGGCTGCCCGCGCCTCCTTCAGCAGCCGGTCGCGCAGCTCGCCCTCGTCGAAACCGGTGGCGGACTGATGCAGCGAGACGGTTTTGATCGCGACAGTTCGGCCGATCTGCGGATCGCGGCATTTGTAGACCACTCCCATCGCGCCCTTGCCGATGTCGCTCTTCACCTCGTAACGTCCGAATCTCATAGAGTTGCGCGCCGCCGCTTGACTGACTTGTGAATGATGATAACCGCCCGCTTCATTCCAGGCAATCGAACCGATTCGGGCCGGATCGGCAAATAACAGCTGCATCGAGCCCGCTTGAAAGACGAGAATACACTGTTCGCCGCGGCACTCCCACTATGCTCGCCGGTTGACTGCGATGCCCGCCTCTTGTAGCATCCGTGCAGTCATGAAAGAGAGACATCCCGCCCGCTACCAGCGCCGCGAAGGCGACTTAATCATCTGCGCTCTCTGCCCTCACATGTGCCGCTTGAGCGAGGGCGAACGCGGGATTTGCCGCGGCAGAATGGTGATCGACGGCGAGCTCATCGCCGTCAACTATGGTCTGACTCCTTCGCTGTCCATCGACCCCATCGAGAAGAAACCCCTCTACCACTTCCACCCGGGCCAGCCGATCCTCAGCCTCGGTCCGGCGGGCTGCAACTTCCGGTGTGAATTCTGCCAGAACTGGCAGATCAGCCAGACCGACTTCCCGACGCACGAGGTCGATCCGCAATCGCTGCTCAGCTACGCCCGCGAAGGCGGCGCCATCGGGATCTCCTACACCTACACGGAACCGCTGATCTGGTTCGAATTCATCTACGACTGCGCATCTGCTTTCCGCGAGGCCGGCTTCAAGAACGTGATGGTCTCCAACGGCTACGTCAACCCCGAACCGCTGGCCGAGCTTCTGCCGTTGATCGACGCCTGGAACATCGACCTGAAATCGATCCGCCCGGAGTTTTATCGGCGGCTGAGCGGCGGCACTCTCGAGCCGGTATTGAAGACCATCGAAGCAGTCAACCGGGTTGCGCTGGTCGAGCTGACCAACCTGGTTATTCCCGGGGAAAACGACAGCGAGGAAGACCTGAGGGACCTGGTGGCCTGGGTCGCGGATCTCGACCGCTCGATTCCCCTGCACTTCTCGCGCTATCACCCCGATTACAAAAGCAGCCATCCGCCCACGCCCGCGTCCACCCTCGAGGCGGCCTATCGCATCGGCCGCGAGAGGCTCGACTACGTCTACGTGGGTAATATCTTTATCCGGGGAACCGACACGACCTGGTGCCCGAACTGCGGCAAAGCCGTGATCGAACGCTCGGGATTCGGAATCAGAGCCATTCAGCTCGAAGTTGACCGTTGCGCGCACTGCGGTCACCAATGCAGAATTGTGCGTTGAAGGTAGACGTTAATCCACTCGAGATAATCGGAAAATGATCAAGTTGAAACACATCCTGGCGTTGCTCACGGTCGTCGCTCTGGCCGCCCTGGTCGCCTGGGGCGCGTCGCAGTACTACGGCGATCGCCGCACGGGCCAGACAAGGCTGCTGCCCGGCAAGACGGAGATAGTCACCCTGTCGGAGTTTTACTGGCGTATGAACAATCCGACAGAGGTTGTCATCGATCCCGCTCACGCGGCTGGTGCGGAATTCGCCGATGGACAATTGCTCTTTACCACGACGGCCGACACCTACATCTCCCTCAACCTTGCCGGCAACAGAGTCCACTCAAACCGCCAGTTTCTGTTGAAATTTAAGTCCACCACCGCAAAGCAGGGCGGACAGATTAACATCACCCTCTCGCAGGGGCGCGACAGCGCCATCAAACGATTTGTCTCCTACCGCACGCGTCTCCCCGAGGGAGACTTCGAGCTCATCATCGACCTTCATGGGCTGCCATTCGAGAATCCGGATAAGAAAGGGGAAATACTGCACTGGGGAAAAGATTTCAACTGGGCTGACGGCCTCAGAATCGACTTCGATGAACTCGGCTCGTCGCAGGTAGGTATCGACGAAATATCCTTCCTCCCCGGGATGATGCTTGATTTGGAGATTGAGGACATCTGGCGCCGGGGTGAAAAGCACGATGTGATTTTCGTGCGGCAAGGCACCGGACTGCGGCTGCCGAGCGGGGTGGAGCAGGGAACGTTCATCACGCCGCCCATCGGCCTCGGAACGATCGATGGACTGCATGACCTGGCGTTCAGCGGAGGCCAGGGCCAAATCGACGTGCGGGTGCGCGGAGGTACCCCCAACGGCGAGGACATCGATTGGGACGCCTGGACGGCCCTTGGCGCGGACGGCAAGCTTCCCTGGTTGCCCGATAACCGCTATCTGCAACTTCGATTCGAATTAAACCGGCATCCCGGCGGCAGGACAAGCAGCCTCACGGACTTCAGCCTGAGATATATCGACTCTACTCCTCCCGGAATGGATTCGCCTCTTTTCGGCTCATATCATCTACCCACATTTCAACAGGGCATGCACGTCAACTCCTACCGCCGCGAAGGCGCCACAGCCGGCTGGATCCGCCTGCCGCTTGCGCAGCGCAATTTCGAGAGGATCATGAACAGGCTGGTGGCGGAGGACATCGCGATCGTCTGCTCGGTCGACCTTGAAGAATTCGAGCGGGACGAAGTGGTGGACGCCGTCAGGCGCTTCGGCGCAAGGATTCCGATCTGGGAATTCGCCTCGGTACATCCCCGCGCAGCGCAGTTCTACACCGACCTCTTCGGCTCGATACGGGAACTCGAGCCGACGCTGATGCTGCTGCCCGAGAGGGTCGGGGCCGATTACTTCCAGAAGCTGGCCGAACTTGGCCAGTACGGTTTCGCGACATCCAGCGGCACCCAGGAAGAAGTGCTCGACCGCGGTTTCGCCTGGTTCTTCGTGATGGCTCTCATCGGTCTGGCAATCGTCGTCGCGCTCGGCCCGGCGATCGGCTACAACTTCCGCCTCGGCGGTAAGGAACTGGCGGCCACCGGGATCGGGCTGGTGGTCAGCGCTGCAGTTCTCATCCCGGTTATGCTTCTCACCGGGCTCGCCGGCCTGACTCTGCCCCGCGACTTCGCCCAGATCGAGATCGCTTTCAACAGATATGTGGTAAGCGCGCTGCTGCAGGAGTTCGTCAGGGCGTTGCTGATTCTGCTGCCGGTGGCGTACCTGGTGAAGCAGGGCATCAAGGAAAAATCGGCCTGGTTCTGGATCATCGCCGCCAGCAGCCTGCTGTTCGGGCTCGGCCACCTCGGCTACCCCGGCCTCTCGCCGCAGGAGGTGCTCGGCTTCGTGATCGTCACAACCCTGGCGGGCGCAATCATGGGCGCCGTCTTCTATTGGACAAAATCGCTGACCGCGGTGATGATTCTGCACCTGCTCTCCAACATCTTCCTATCGACAATGACCGACATCGGCCCCCGACTTTAGCCTTATCACTGTTGCGGCTCTTGAGAGGGCGGCGTTCTGCTGTTAAATTGCGGACATGTCCGCGAAGAAAAGCAAAAAGCAGGACGACGATTTTCAGCTCGTTCCGCCACCCGTGAAAGCTCCGAGCAGCCGGCCGGTCGATGGGCTGACACCGATGATGCGCCAGTACGAGAGCATCAAGCGCCGCCACCCCGACGCGATCCTGTTCTTCCGTATGGGCGATTTCTTTGAGATGTTCGGGCGCGACGCCGAAATCGCCTCGGGCATTCTGGAGATCGTCCTGACGACGCGGGACAAGAAGGGCAGCAATCCGATCCCGATGTGCGGTATCCCCCACCACGCGCTGGAGAACTACATCGGCAAGCTGCTGAAGGCCGGGCGTCGCGTGGTCATCTGCGACCAGGTCGAGGACCCCCGGCTGGCGCGCGGGCTCGTGCGGCGTGACATTACCCGCATTGTCACCCCCGGAACGCTGCTCGAGGACAACCTGCTGGAGTCGCGCGAGAACAACTTTCTCTGCGCCATCGCTGAGATCGGCGAGGCCGTCTCGGCGGCGTTGGTCGACGTCTCGACCGGCGAGTTCAAGGTCGGGCTGCATCGGGGCCCCGACCGCTGGCAGGAGTTGGAGGACGACCTCGATCTCTTCCGCCCGCGGGAGATAATCCACGCCGAGTCGTTCGACCTGCCGATCGCTGCGTCCATGGCCGAGGGCAGGCTGGTTCACGGCCAGGACGACTGGTGGTTCTCCCCGGAGACCGGGGAAGACGTGCTGCGGCGTCACTTCGGGGTGGCGACGCTCGACGCCTTCGAGCTCGACCACCCGGCGATGATCACGGCCGCGGGCGCGGCGATTCAGTATCTCAACGAGGTGCAGAAGGCCGACCTGGCGCACATCTCGGGGATTGCCGTGTTGCGCGAAGCGCAGGCGATGGTGATCGACGACGTCACACGCCGCAACCTCGAGCTGAGCGCGTCATGGATGACGGGCGACAAGCGCGACTCTCTGCTCGGCTTGCTCGACCGCACCTTAACCAGCATGGGCGCGCGCCTGCTGCGGCAGTGGATGATGCGGCCGCAGCTCGACATAAAGGAAATCGATGCACGTCTCGACGCCGTCGAGGAATTGGTGAAGGATTCGGTCGCCTTCCGCGGCGTCGGCGAGGCGTTGAAGCCGGTCGCCGACATGGAGCGCCTGATCACACGCATCGTCGTGGGCAGCGCCAATGCCCGCGACCTGGTGGCTCTGCGCCGCTCCTCTGAGGAACTCCCCGCGCTGAGAGCCGCCCTCGAGGGTGCGAAATCGGGCCGCCTGCAGCAGCTTCGCGACGAGATCGATCCGCTCGGGGACATTGCGGATTGGATCGAGGGGACCCTGATGCAGGATCCGCCGTTGCATCTGCGGGAGGGTGGCCTGATCGCCGACGGCGCCGATGCCGAACTCGATGAACTGAGGCGCATCGTCAAGGACAACCGCGCCTACATAGCCGAGATCGAGCACCGCGAGCGCGGCCGCACGGGCATCCCGAACCTGAAGGTCAAGTACAACAAGGTATTTGGCTATTACATCGAGGTCTCGCGCGCGAACCTCGATCTCGTTCCCGACGATTACTTCCGCAAACAAACGTTGGTAAATGCGGAGCGCTTCATCACGCCCGAGCTGAAGGAGTACGAGAGCAAGGTACTGAACGCCCACGACCGGATCGTGGCGCGCGAGTATGAGCTGTTCGTCGGGCTGAGGGAGAAGGTGGCCGCCGAGAACGCGAGGATCCAGCGGACGGCGCACGTGCTCGCCCAACTCGACGTGCTGCGCTGCTTCGCCGAGAACGCCGTCAGCAACGGCTACAAGCGCCCCCTGGTCGACGACAGCGACGAGATCCGCATCAAGGCCGGGCGCCACCCTGTGGTCGAGCGCCTGCGGATCGAGGAACGATTCATACCGAACGACGCCTATCTCAACACCGACGATTTCCGCCTGCTGATCATCACCGGCCCGAACATGGGCGGCAAGAGCACCTTCCTGCGCCAGGTGGCGTTGATCACCCTGCTGGCGCAGGTCGGCTCGTTCGTCCCGGCTCAGGAGGCGAAGATCGGGATTGTCGACCGCATCTTCACGCGCATCGGCGCGAGCGACTACCTGGCGCGCGGGCAGAGCACGTTCATGGTGGAGATGAGCGAGACGGCCAACATCCTGCGCAACGCGACGAAGCGCAGCCTGATAATTCTCGACGAGATCGGCCGCGGCACATCCACATTCGACGGGCTCTCGATCGCCTGGGCAGTTGCCGAGCACATCCACAACTCACCCGGCCTGGGCGCCAAGACGATGTTCGCCACCCACTACCATGAGCTGACGGAATTGACGCTCACACTCGAAGGCGTCAAGAATTTCAACGTCGCGGCCAGGGAGCACGGCGACGACGTCATCTTCCTTAGAACAGTTGTGCCGGGGCCGTCGGACAAGAGTTATGGCATCCAGGTGGGCAAACTCGCCGGTTTGCCCAAGGATGTTGTGCAGCGCGCCAAGCAGATACTGCGCAACCTCGAGCGGGATGAGTTTGATCGCGAAGGCCGTCCGCGCCTGGCGCGCGCCAATGGGCCGGCCGGCAACGGCCCTGCGGCAGAGGACCGGGAGAAAGACAAGGCGGCGGCGCGCGGTCTCGAAGCCGCGGCTGAGATTCGAGACTTGGATATCGAGGCCATGACGCCTCTGGACGCGCTCAATGCGCTGCAGAAACTTAAAGAAAAGCTTGAAGATGGAGAATGATCGGGCGCGACTTCAACCATCGGGTGCCAATATGAGCGGCGGAACGGGAGGAAACGGGTTCAAACCGGAGCAGGCCGTGGGAGCCACGAAGCAGCGTAGCGAGGGAACGAGCAACGCTTTCTTTGCGGGAAATCGCCCGCACCTTGCCGCGCTGACGCTTGTCGGTATCTGGATCCTGGTGTTTCCGCTTCTCCAGAATCCGGGCGCGGAAGGCCGGCTGCGGGGCGATAGCATTCAGTACTTCGCTTACCTCCAATCGATTTTCGAAGACGGCGACATACAATTCCTCGACGACTACCTGGAACTCTACCCTGAAGGTAAACTACCCGATCGCAGTTTCCTGCGCCTGCCGACGGGCTATGCCGCCAACTCCTTCGCACCGGGAGCGCCGCTCTGCTGGGCGCCGTTTTACATCGGGGGCAAACTCTACGCGGGTGTTACCGGCGCTCCGGATAGGACGGCGGAGCTGCAAATCCTGATCGCCGCGACTCGGCTCGGCAGCCGTTTCTATGCCGCGCTTTCGCTCTTCATCTTCTTCTTCATCCTCCGCCGCTTCTTCGATCCCAACTACGCCCTCCTGGGTGCGCTGGCGGCGTTCTTCTGCACCGCCTATTTCGCCTACGGGCTCTTCAACACGCTGCTTTCGCACAGTGTGGCGGCGTTCTCAGTCGCGTTGTTCATCTGGTACGTGCTGCGCTCGGGGCCGGAACGGAGCCTGAAGCAATGGCTGCTGGCCGGACTGATTGTCGGCTTCGTCGCCCTCTGCCGCTGGCAAAACGCCGTGATCGTCGTCTGGCTGGCGGTTGAGCAGTTGCCCATCCTGATCAGGGCTGTGAGGGAGCGCACCGGCGCACTGCGCCTGCTCGGCAGGTACGCTGCTTCGGCGGTGGTCTTCTTCCTGGTTTTCTCGCCGCAGGTGATTCTCTGGTGGATCATCTTCGGTCCCTTCAAGACGCCGCTGAGTTACTACATCAACGCGGTTTATTGGGACAGGCCCGAGATCATCAGTGTGCTCTTCTCGTCTCGGCACGGACTACTGAGCTGGCATCCGATGGTCTACTTCGGGCTGGTCGGCCTCTTCCTGATGCTGCGCCGCGAGAAGACCGCCGCAATCGCTTCGCTCGGCGCTTTTGCCATTCTTCTCTACCTCAACTCGGTCACGGGCGACTGGTGGGCCGGCGACTCCTTCGGCATGCGCCGCTTCGTCAGCTTCTCGGCGATCTTCGCGATCGGCATCAGCGCCTTTGCCGTCTCGCTCAAGCGTTGGTTCGGCAAGTGGCCGCAGATCGCGCCGATCGGGCTGGTGCTGTTCTTCGCCTGGTGGAATTTCGGCTCGCTTGAACTCTATCAGTCCGGCGGCATCTCGCACGACCGCCCGCCGACCTTCAGCACGCTGGTGAGCAAGCAGGTCGAGGCGCAGGTTTACAAACATGGCTACCCGTTCACCTGGCCCGGGAGTTTGATCCAGGCCTGGATGATCGGCGGCGGCTCGCCCGACGAGGCCGACTGGATTTGCTCCACCTATCTTTTTTACAGGCAGAACCACCTGGGCGGCCGCATCAAGGCGGAATACCCCTCCTATCGTCAGGGATTCAGCATGGTCAGGGGCCGCGGGGCACCGTTCAGACTGCTCGAGGGTAGATCGGGCACGCTCTACATCAGCCGTTTCGCCATCTGGCGGAAAGCCGTGGCGATGATAATCGACGGCACGCTGCGTGAAGAAGACCTGAAGCCGGGAGAGGCGCCGATTATCCAGGTCGTCCTCAACGGCGAGCATGCCGGACTATTGAGCGGCGATTCCCGAATCATGCACCGCTGGCAGCCGGTCTACATTCTTAAGAAGTATTGGCGCCGCGGGCTGAACCGGATCGATCTTCGCTTGTTCGTCGGCCGCAAGGATATGCTGGATGCCTACAACGCTGAAAACGGATTCAAACCGGAAAGCGATCAGTCAATTAAAGCAAACGATGGAAATTTCAGCTTGAGAATCAACGAGGTCCGCTTCTTCAGGGGCAAGAGCACGCGGGAGCAGATCCGCGATCTGTACCGGAGAGAAAGCCAGGCAGGCCCGCGGGCTGACGAGCCATGATCCGCTGAAGGCCGGTCACTCTATTATCGGGCTGTGGCAAAAGACCGGGGTCCACATTGATCTGGCCCCCTCAGCCAAACATATGTATTGTAATGCTTGGAATCTAATTTACGAGGGGCATTCTGATGAACGTCGGCATATGGGATCGGATCATCCGCATCATCGTCGCAGCAGCATTGATCGTAATCGGCTTCCTGCTCTTTGCCGATTGGTGGCGATGGGTGTTCATCGTCGTCGGCGCGATTATCGGCTTCACCAGCCTGATCGGCTGGTGCGCACTCTACGCCGTATTCGGTATCAACACCTGCGTACCCAAAGCCGCCCGGGCGCCCGAGAAGCGGGACACGCCTTGAGGTGACCCGGAAACGCGCCATGGTGTCGGACAGCCCGCGCTTGGCTGATTGATTTTTACTAAACTCCCGCTACCAGTTTCATTAAGGAGAGGAAAAGATGTGCGGGCGGTTTGCGATGTCGGTGGAGATTCAGAGGCTGATGGACGAGTTCTCCTGGCTGAAATGGCCCGACAACTTCCCCAGCCGCTACAACATCGCGCCGTCGCAGCCGGTGGCGGTGGCGCCCAACGACGGGCGCGAGACCGTGGAGTTCTTCAAGTGGGGCCTGGTGCCGCACTGGGCCAAGGATCCATCCATTGGCAATCGGATGATCAACGCCCGCGCCGAGACTGTGGCGGAGAAGCCCTCGTTCAGGGTCGCTTTCAGAAAACGCCGCTGTCTGATCTTCTCGAGCGGCTGGTTCGAGTGGGGCAAGCCGGAGACAAGCGGCGGCAGCAAGGTGCCCTATTTCATCCGCTTGAAGACGGAGAAGCCGTTCGCTTTCGCGGGCCTGTGGGAGAGCTGGACGCCGAAGGAAGCGGATGCCGAGCCTCTGCGCACCTGCACAAT
>DATKUA010000231.1:0-2154 GCA_035530855.1 Acidobacteriota bacterium
GAGTCATCGGAAGGCTGGTACGAAAATCTGTACCGCATGCTCCTGGGGAACCTCCCGTTTTCCCTCGTTTTAATTGATCGGGCGTTGCGGGTGGTGTCGGCAAATCGCAACTTCCTCGAGAAGACGCGGCGGAGTGAGGAGCACACCATTGGCGAGGCCATCCGCGATGTCTTCCCCAACGTGATCTTGGAGTTTACGCGCTTGGAAACCAAAATTTGCAGCGTTTTCGACACAGGCCTGCCGCACGAAGCCCAAATGACCTACCGGGCGCCGGGTATTCCCACCCGCACCTATTACTACACCGTGATTCCGGTGAAGTCAGGGAATGTGGTGGAACACACCATGCTCGTGATGGACGATATCACCGAGAAGGTGCAGTTGAGCGAGAAGGCCCGGATGGTCGAACGCCATCTGGCGAGCGTGGTCGAAAGCGCCAACGATCTGGTGATCTCCACCGACGCCGAGGATCACATCATCAGTTGGAACGCGGCCGCCGAGCGTATCTCTGGCTATCTGATCGACGATGTGCGGGGATGGCTACTGTCCGATCTATGCGAGACTGCTCAGCGGCATGAAATGACGGAAATCATTCGGCGGCTGTCCAGTGGCGACGTCGTGAAGTCCCAGGAGATGAACCTCATGGCTCGTTCCGGCAGGCTGATCCCGGTCGATTGGTCCTATTCCCCGATCCGTGACGATGACGGCAAGGTGAACGGCGCAGTCGCGGTCGGACGGGACCTGTCCGAGCGGCGGGCATTCGAGAAGCACCTCTACCAGAGCGAGAAACTCGCCGCCTTGGGGGTAATGGCCGGGGGCATCGCGCATGAACTGCGCAATCCGCTGTCGGTCAGTTTCTCCGCCGCACAGTTTCTCCTGGAGCCATCTCATGATCCGGCGTTCCAGCAGGAGTGCGTCCAGAAGATTATCGACGGCATCCAGCGAGCCTCGACGATTATCGAGAATCTGCTGCGATTCGCCCGGCCCTCGCCTAGTGACCGGGTGGAACCCATAAACCTCGTCGCCTTGGTGCATGAGACGGTCTGCGTGCTGTCTCCCCAGGTGAAGCTTCGGAAGATCAAGGTGTATGAAGACTATGAAGACACATCCGTGCCAATTTCGGGGAACGCGGATCTCCTGCGGCAGGTGGTTATGAATCTGATCCTGAACGCCGATCAGTCGATGCCCACCGGCGGCGAGATCCGGATCTCCGTCCGGCGCGAGGTTGCCGAGGCGGTGATTTGCGTGTGCGATACGGGCTGCGGGATTCCATCCGCTCACTTGGGCAAAGTGTTCGACCCTTTCTTCACGACCCAGCCAGTCGGTAAAGGGACCGGGTTGGGGCTGTCTCTCTGCTACACGATCGTAAAGCAGCACGGGGGCGACATTGGTGTAGGCAGCGTGGAGGGACAGGGCAGCATGTTTACCGTCCGCCTGCCGCTGACGGCTATTGATAGCTGAACGTCGATGGCTGAAAGCTTAACCGCGCTGGTCGTGGACGACGAACTCGATGTGTGTTGGGCGTTGGAGACTTTCTTACGGAGGGAGAGGTTCACGGTGGTGACGGTGGGGAGCGGGACTGAGGCGCTACGGTGGCTCAAAGAGTCGAAGTCGGCATGTCACATCGTTCTGGTTGATGCCAAGCTGACGGATATCGAAGGGGTGGATCTCGCCAGACTGATACGGACCGAAACACCCTGCGTCGCGCCGGTGATTCTCGTTTCCGGCTATTTCTATAAGGACGATAGCCTCGTGCAGGACACCTTGCGCAGCGGCCTCATCTTTGCCTTTGTTACCAAGCCGTTCCGCCATGAAGAACTCCTGAACGCGATCCATGCAGCGTTATCCACAGGACAAGGCTCCACATCTATGGTGTCCTCTCCCTAGAGTTTTTCTCCTTTTCGGCCTTCTTTGAGCTTCCCATCATCGCCAGATTTCTTCTTATATCATTGTTTTTGCATTATATTGTCTGCCGTAGTCACGTCGCCGCATGAATGGCACAGTAGTTGCTCATATAACGTGACGAAGGGCTCAACCCCGTACTTCGTATGAAGGGCAATGACGAGGGGTAAAAGATATTAGGAGATGCAAAATGGCTAAGATACAAAAATCAACGGATTCATCGAGTTTGGCTGAAGTGGTGGACCGGATCCTGGA
>DATKUA010000232.1:0-4689 GCA_035530855.1 Acidobacteriota bacterium
TCAGCGAACGCGGCGTGGTCTGGGGCACCAGCCCTGACCCGACGACCGGCAGCAACGACGGCTCGGCCACGACATCCGGCACCACGGGCGCCTTCACAGTCCCCGCCACCGGCCTCACTCCGGGCACCACCTATCACTACCGCGCCTACGCCACCAACGCCGTCGGCACCTCCTACACCGCCGACGGTGTCTTCACCACCGCCCCTGCCATCGGCTCGCTCCTGGTCTACATCAAGCCGTCCGGCGCGCGCGACGCCGGGGCCGCCTGGAGGATCTCCGGCTGGGACGAGTGGCACCCCTCCGGCTACTCCGAGACCGGCATCAGGAAGGGCGGCTATACAGTTGAGTTCAAACAGATCGACGGTTGGACGACTCCCGGCGAACTCTCCGTATATGTCGAGGGCGGCTGGCAGACCAGCGTGACCGTCGAGTATACGAAGCAGATCATCAACGGCATTGTGCACTTTAAATTCTCCCCCAAGGCGGCTGCTCTGCAAGGCGTTGCCTGGCGCATCAAGAGCGGTCCCGCTGTCGCGGACAAGCCGGCGCAGCGGGCCCACGAGTGGCGAGTTCTCAGGGATGAGGTCTCTCTGCCGGCCGGTCGCTATGTCATCGAGCTGCTACCCGTTCCCGGTTGGCTCCATCCCGATGTTAGGTTTAAAGTCGAGGCCGGACGCGAGCTGGAAGTCGAGTTGAATTATCTCCCCTTCCTGGTGACCGCCTGCTGCGACTTCGACGGCGACGGCTGCGGCGACATTGCTCTCTACCGTCCCTCGACCCGCATCTGGCTGGTGAAGGATCAATTGGAGAAGAGGTTCGGCGGCAAGGGCGTCTGGCCGGCGGCCGGCGACTACGACGGCGACGGAGCAGCCGAGTTGGCCTATTGGCGGCCGAAAAAGGGCCTCTGGCGCGTTCACGGCCAGTACAAGCTGAAGAAGTTCGGCGAGCTGGGCGACGTGCCCGTCCCCGGCGACTACGACGGCGACGGCATCTGCGATCCGGCCCTCTACCGGCCGTCGAGCGGCGAGTGGCTGCTGGTGCTGTCGGGCGAGCCGGGCGCCGCGGGTGTGACGGTGAAGACGCTGGGTGGCAGCGGCCACGACATCCCGGTTCCGGGTGACTACGACGGCGACGGAGTTGTCGACATTGCCATTTATAACCTCGAGAGCCGGAGTTGGATCTTTCCGGACGGCGTTAAGGTCAAATACGGCCGCCCGGGCGAGCTGCCCGTGCCTGCCGACTACGACGGCGACGGCGAGACCGACCCGGCCCTGGCCGATATGGAAATGGGCCTCTGGCGCGTAAAAGGCCAGTTTCTGGTTCGCACGAGCATGGCGGCGGGGGATATTCCCCTGGTGTTAGACAGCGACAAGGACGGCAAACGTGAGCCGGCTTTCTATCGCCGCCGCAAAGGCTGTGTCTACATTGTCATGATGAGCTACATCGATGACTCTCTAGATGTATCAGAGGTTAGGATCAAGTTTGGAAGCGAGGAGGATATTCTGCTCAACCGCGGCCGATAGCTCAGCTTGCGAAACACTGGTAATCGGGGCACCGGATAAAGGTGAAATAAAGGCAATCGAGCCGGGTTACTACTAACGATTTGCGAAAAGCCTCGGTCGCTGTCGCTTCCGGGGCTTCGCTCTGACAATCGTGAACGTGGAGTTCCCTGTTTGGAATCCGGCTCCTCATGAGGTTATCCCCCTTATCGGAGCCGAGAGGTCAATAGATATTTAATCTGAATGGATCACTTGGGAAGGGCAGTCTTGACTTCCCGCTGATTTGCGATAGCTTACTAATTACAAATCATCATTAATTGGAATTTGAGCGGTATGGGTGTCGACCGGGAAGAGACCCGTCTAAGAATGAGCCGCGTTGAGGAGGTGTGGGACTTCGGCCGCGTGGAGAGGAATCGCGTCGAGCTGAGAGGCGTCTGCGCGCAGTGTTCAATCAAGGAGGCGAAAGAGTAGACCACGAATCTGTGGCCTGCAACCTGGATAATATAGGAGGAGGACAAATGGCCAAGGAAAAGAAACCATTGACGACCAGCTTCGGTATGCCGGTCAGCGACGACCTGAATACGATGACGGCTGGAAAGAAGGGACCGGCGCTGATTCAGGACGTCCACCTGGTCGAGAAGCTGGCTCACTTCGACCGCGAGCGGATCCCCGAGCGGGTGGTCCACGCCAAGGGCGCGGGGGCCCACGGCTACTTCGAGGTGACCCACGACGTCACCAAATACACGCGTGCTAAATTCCTCTCCGAGATCGGCAAACGCACAGAGGTTTTCGCGCGCTTTTCCACAGTCGGCGGCGAGAAAGGCTCGGCCGACGCCGAGCGCGATCCCCGCGGCTTCGCGGTGAAGTTCTACACTGAGGAGGGGAATTACGATCTCGTCGGCAACAACACGCCGGTGTTCTTCATCCGCGATCCGCTGAAATTCCCCGACTTCATCCACACGCAGAAGCGCCACCCGGCCAGCAACCTCAAGGATCCCGACATGTTCTGGGATTTCCTCTCGCTGACACCCGAGTCGATCCACCAGGTGACAGTGCTCTTCTCCGACCGCGGCACGCCCAAGAGCTATCGCTACATGAACGGCTACAGCGGTCACACCTTCATGTGGTACAATGAGGACGGCAAGTACTGGTGGGTGAAGATCCACTTCAAGACGGAGCAGGGCGCCAAGAACCTGACGCGCGAGGAAGCGGTACGCCTGGCGGGGCAAGACCCCGATCACGCCACGCGCGACCTCTACCACAGCATCGCGAACGGCGAGCCTCCCGCGTGGAAGGTCTACGCCCAGATCATGACTCCAGAGCAGGTCGAGAACTACAGGTTCGACTCCTTCGACATCACGAAGGTCTGGCGCCACGCCGACGCACCGCTGCATCCTGTCGGCCGCATGGTGCTCGACCGCAACCCGGAGAACTACTTCGCCGACGTCGAGCAGGCAGCCTTCTCGCCGGGCAATTTCGTCCCCGGCATCGGGACGTCACCCGACAAGATGCTGCAGGGCCGCCTGTTCAGCTACCACGACACCCATCGCCACCGCTTGGGGCCGAACTACCACCTGCTGCCGGTCAACGCCCCGCGTGCAACGAAAGAGAACAATTACCAGCGGGACGGTGCCATGCGAGTTGACGCCAACGCAGGGGGTGGGCCGAACTACTGGCCCAACAGCTTCGGCGGCCCGGTTCCCGATCCGGATGCCGGCGGTCCTCCCATCGACGTCTCCGGAATGGCGGACCGGCACGCCTACGAACTGACCGACGACGACTTCGAGCAGGCCGGCGATCTTTACGGCAAGGTGATGACCGACACTGACCGCGAGCACCTGGTCGGCAACATCGTTGCCCACCTCAAGAACGCGCAAAAGCGCATCCAGTTGCGCCAGACTGCGTTGTTCTACAAGGCGAAGGCGGAGTACGGCGAGCGCGTGGCAAAGGGCCTGGGACTTAACCTCGACGAGGTCAAGCGACTGGCCGCCATGCCGCAGGAGGAGCGGGTCAAGGCCACGTCGTAAGCAGGTTTCTACGACGAGAGAGCCGGTGCCAACCAATTGACGTTGCCGGTCTGTATGACAGGTCTTCCCAATCCCAACCAAAGGGGCCACTCGATGTGCGCCGTTAATTGGCGTAATCGAAGCGGCCCCTTTTTTCGTTGTTGCGGATGAGCAAAATCGGATTGTGAGTATTCGCCGGGATTGACCGCCTTCGCCGCCCCGCCTAATATCGAGGGCGAGAACCGGGGAGGGGAGTGCGGATGGCGGAAAGACAGCGTTTCACCTGCGACTGGATCTTCGATTGCCTCGTGATCAACTGCGACGGCAAGGTTGTCTGCGGCTGCGCCGATCCCACCGGCGAGCGCCCGGTCGGGCACATCGACGAGGCCCCGCTGAAGGAGATCTGGAATAACGAGACGGCCAGGGCGATCCGCCGCGGGCTGAACGAGGGCTACGCGCCCTTCTGCCTCGAATGCGGCCTCAAGTGCCCGGTCGATGAGGGAACGCCGCTGCCGCAACGGCCGGAAACCCTGGAGCGCCTGCCGCGCATCTACATCGAGCCGACGATCGTCTGCAACCTCGACTGCCACCGCGCCGTCTGCAACAAGAGTTCGGGGATCGTCGCCACCCGCTCTCGCAAACGCTTCCCCCTCGACGAGTTCAAGCGCGTGCTGGCCGAGGTCGGCCCGGAGCTCTACCGCCTCGACCTGTTCAACTACGGCGAGCCGTTCGCCCATCCGCAGTGCGTCGAGATGATCGAGCACGTCAAGCTGGAGTACCCGCACATCGTCGTCTACGTCAGCACCAACGGCCTGCTGCTGGACGAGGAGAAGATCCGGCGGATCACGGAAGCCGGCCTGGACGAGCTGACCTTCAGTGTCGACGGCACCGACCAGGCGAGCTACGAGGTCTACCGTTGCGGCGGCGATTTTGAGAACGTGGTCGAGCTGATGCGGATCGCCGTCGAGGAAAAGAAACGTGTGGGGCGGGAGGTGCCGTTCATCAACTGGCGCTACATCCTCTTCCGGCACAACGACTCGCGGCGGCAGATGAACCGCGCCCGCAGGCTGGCGGCGGAGATCGGCGTCGACCGGCTGTCATGGGAGATCACCGATCACCCGGACGACCTGGCGTCGCCCCGCTACCGGGAGGGGACGCGCTGGTGGAAGGCGATCGAGCGGGAG
>DATKUA010000233.1:0-3217 GCA_035530855.1 Acidobacteriota bacterium
CCGCTACGTTGTGGAATTGGCGGCGCGAACGGCGGGGGCCCATGGGCTGAATGTGGGGGACGTGCTGGAATTTGTTTTCCCGCCCGGCTACAAAACACCGGAGACCTTCCGGCGTTAATCCCATCCCCCCAAGCAGTAAAAATCGGTTAGAATCTGCTGTATTATATTTGTCTGGGAGGGATCTTAAGATGGGTAATGAAACTCCCGTGGTGCTGGTGATCGCCGGGATCGACCCCTCCGGCGGGGCCGGCATCTTCGCCGATTTCAGGGCGATAGAGAGCGCCGGGGTGAGGGCCGTGGGGGCCGTGACCGCGCTGACGGTGCAAACCGAGCACTCGTTCCTCAACTACGAGCCGACCTCGCCGGCGATGCTGAAGGCGACGGTGCGGGGCATGGCGGAAGCCTTCGAGATCGCGGCGGTGAAGATCGGTATGCTCGCCAACGCCGAGGTGGTTGGAACCGTGGTCGAGCTGCTCGACGAGTTGCAAGCCCCCAAGGTGGTGATCGATCCGGTGATTGTGGCTGCGGTCGGTGCGCGGCTGGTCGATAAGGCGGCGGAAGAGGTGATCAGGGATGAGCTGGTCCGGCGCGCTTTTCTGCTGACGCCCAACATGGCCGAGGCGGCCGCGCTTGCGGGGCTGAAAGTCAAGGATCTGGCGTCGATGCACGAGGCGGCGTCGGTGCTGCGGGAGATGGGTGCCGCCAACGTCGTCGTCACCGGCGGCCACCTCGAGGGCGACGCCATTGACGTGCTGGCGACCGCGAAGGGTGGGGACGAGATCCGCGCCACGCGGCTGCCCGGCTCGGTCCACGGCACCGGCTGCGCCTTCAGTTCAGCCGCCGCGGCAGCGCTGGCGAAGGGGACTACTCTGTTGGCCGCGGTCACCGTGGCCAAGGCGTACGTCGAGTCGCTGTTCATACAGGAAAGCTGGCGGCGGTAACCACCGAGTTTGGCCGGGAAATGATAATGGGGGCTGTCGATCGACCGCCCCCGTTGCTTTTGGCTTAGTTCTCGAACTTCTGAATCAGCGGGCTGGTTTCCACTTTCCAGATTCCCTTGACGATGTTTCTGCCGTCCTTGAAGCCGAGGTAGCTGTACTTGCCGTAGTGCAGCAGGCGGCTGCCGAGCGAGTTGATCGCTGCGGCATCGTTGGCGGCCATCACCACGGCCCCCAGCTCCTGGTTGAGCGGATTTCGCATGCAGGCGACTCCCGCCAGCGACCCCGAGGCGTGCTCTTCGCCTGCGAGGACGAAGCCGCCGGTGTTGACCAGCGAGCCGTTCGGCAGCATCTCTTCCCAGCGCTCCGCCAGAGCGTTCTCCGATGGCCCGCCGATGATGATCAGCGTCGACCTGGCCAACTCATCGTCACTCACCTCGGCGGCCGTTTTCACCGTCGCCTTGTCTCCGCGGTTGAGCGCGGCGGCGACCTGCCGGTAGCCCTCAAGCTTCGCCTCGTCGCCTGTTTCAGGCAGAACGATCAGCTTGTCCGCCCCACCGAAAATCTGGCTGAGCAGGGGCGGAATCTCCTCGCGATGCAGGCGGCGGAAGAGCTGGCAATCGGGGTCGATGCTGATCCCGAACGGATGGGAGCCGACGGTCAGCTCGAATTCCTGCTGTTCCTCTTCGAGCCGGACGGTCTGCACCTCATACTCGTCGCCGATGTCGATGTGCACCGGCACATCGAGGCCGTAGAGCGGCTGCGACTGCTTCAGCGCGAATTTGATCCGCCAGCCGCGGATCGGCGAGCCGTCGGGATCGACCGTCTCGCTTTCGGCCCCGGCCAGCTCGATGAACGGCGCGCCGGTGCGGTCGATGTATTCCTCCGCAACCCAGCCGAGATCCGCACCGCCCACCTCGGAGAACACTCCCAGAAGGTTCTCCCAAGTGGCGCTTTGCCACTGATAACGGCGGACGAACTCCTTGATCGCGCCGAAGAAAGCCTCGTCGCCGATCGCGCGGCGGATGGTGTGAAACACCATCATCGACTTGCCGTAGCCTACGGCGCGGGTCGCCGCACTGTGGCGCGCGTGGAAATCGCGCAGGGCGAAGTCGTTGCCGTGGCTGACGTAGTTGGTGTAGTCGCGCAGCGTGTTGCGGCGGTACTCGTCGGCATCGGCGGTCTCGGCGATCTCCAGGTAATGGTAGTCGGCGACGTAAACGGTCAGGCCTTCGCACCAGTTGCCGCGCCGCCAGTCGACGTAGACCGAGTTGCCCCACCAGTTGTGTGCGATCTCGTGGCCGAGGCTGATGTCGACGATAAACGGCAGGCGGATCACCTGGCTGCCGAGCAGTGTGAACGACGGCATGCCGTAGCCGCTGGCGAAGAAGTTCTCGACGACCGCGAACTTGCCGAAGGGGTAGGGGCCGAGCATCTCCTCGTACATCTCGAGGTAGCGCTTGCAGGCGGCCAGATAGCGTGGGCTGAGCTCTTCGCTGCCGGGGAAGAAGTAGGTGAGGATGTCGACGTTGCCGTGTTGCTCGCGTCCGATGACGAAGTGCCCGGCGATCAGGTGGATGCCGTCGAAGGGGTGGTCGAAGCCGAAGCGGGTGACGACCTTGCCGTCTTTCTCCTCCCGGCCGATGATGTCGCCCTCGCTCATCACCTCCCAGCCCTCGGGGCCGGTGACTTCCATTTTGTAAACGACAAGTTCTTCGGGTTGCCAGAGATACCAATAAGTCGAGGGAGCGACGTAAACGCCCTCTTCGCCGATGAGGCCGGTCGTCTGCGCCGAGATGCTTTCGCGGCCGAACGCGGCCTCCATCTTCTTATCGTAAACCTCGCCGCCGTATGACAGCGTCAGTTTCGGCAGAGCGGGAACCCCGACGGGCAGGTCGACGACCAGGAGCCCTGCGTTACCCTCGAGGGCATCTTCGGGCCAGCCGAGTTGCGCGACGATCTCCCCGGTTTCCTGCTCCGATGCCCACCTGAACGGCAACTCGACGCCGCCGGCGGCGATCCTCTCAATCGAGAAGCCCTTGTTGAGGATTGCGACGAGCGACCGGCCGTCTCCGGCGATCGTGATCGTATCTGTGACTTTCAGCATGTGGGTGGACGGCTCGAATTCCACGGCCATATCGTGGTCCACGATCTGGATCGCGCCCGCTTGGAGCGCGGCGGCGGCCAGCAATGCAACGATTAACTGCATCTCTTATCCCTCCCAAAAAGTGGCGCATTATAGCATATGGGATCGAATCGGCCAGCCGCTTCTTATTGAT
>DATKUA010000234.1:0-5552 GCA_035530855.1 Acidobacteriota bacterium
GGGAGTTCCGAAGTTGGACTATCAAGACATCATCGTGATTTACGGCGACGAAGAGATCAGGGGAAGAATCGGCGAAATCCTTGAAAACAACTCCCGCCCCGTCAATTTCACGGCGATCGGCGATGCCGAATCCGCGCTGGCGGGTGTCGATAAGCCATCGTTGGTGCTCCTCGCCGTTTCCCGGATCACCGACAGCAGCAGGCGCACAGCGCTCGAGCTGATCAGCAAAGCCATGGCGTTTGACGCCCACTTCTGCATAGCGTGCGACGAGATTCCCGTTGACATCGAACTCGAGCTATTCGGCAAGGGAGCCAAGGGAATCATCGCCGGCGCCGGGGAGTTAGAGCGGCTGCCGGCTCTGCTCGAAGCACTTGGCCGCGGCGAGATGTGGTGTTCCCGCGCGGTGCTGCAGAACATCCTGAAGCACCTCGGCAAAGCGCGGTCGTAGAAACTACTTCTCACAATATTGCGTTTTCAGCAGCCGTCGTCCGTCTCCACGGGGGACTTTGCTGCGGATCGCCGAGAGTATAGAATCGGGAGATGATGAAGGAAGCGGATAAGGGTTGCGGGAGGCTTGTCCTCGTCACGGGAGGAGGCCGGGGCATCGGTTACGCGATCGCCGAGGGCTTCCTCGCGCGGGGCGACGGGGTGGTAATCGCCGGCAGGAGCAAGGCCGGCCTCGAGCGCGCGCGGGAGAGCCTCGCCGCCGCGCACCCCCAGAGCGAAGTGGCGGCATATGAGGCGGACGTGACGGTCCCCGATGCCGTCGAGCAACTCTACGGGAAAATCGAGAAGACTTTCGGCCGGCTTGACGTGCTCGTCAACAATGTCGGCAATTTCGTCTTCGCGCCGACTCTCGGGCACTCGCCGCAGCAGTGGCGCGACGTGGTGGACAGCAACATGACCTCCGTGTTTCTGACGAGCAAGGCGTTTGCACCGTTGCTGAAGCGGAGTAGTTGCGGCAGGATCATTAACATCGCCGCCGCATACGCCTCGATCCAGGAGGCCTTTCCGGGCTACGGGCCGTTCGCGGCCGCCAAGGCGGCGGTGCTCTCGCTGACGAGAACGCTCGCAGCCGAGCTGGCGGCGGACGGGATCACGGTCAACGCCGTCAGCCCGGGGTTGATCGATACGAGCGCTTACGATCCCGGCGTCATCGAGCAGTGGACCAAAACCATCCCCGCCGGGCGCTTCGGGCTGCCGGGGGAAGTGGCCGCGGCGGTAGTCTTCCTCGCCGATCCGCAGTCATCGTACATCACAGGCTCGGAGATCAGGGTGAGCGGCGGCTGGGCCGGCGAAAAACCTTAATTGATCGCATATGAACGGTTGCAACGCCACCAAGGCAGTCATATACTGTCTCTTTTCCAAGTGCCCCGCGCTCAGGCGTTTGGCTGGTAGCGGGAGCCGGAGAATTGGATGGGAAAGATAGTAGCCGCTTACCCCGGCTCGTTCGATCCGGTGACCAACGGCCATGTCGATATCATCAAGCGTGGCTGCAGGCTGTTCGACACGGTGATAGCGGCGGTGGTCGAGAATCCCAACAAGGAAGCGTTATTCACACCCGAGGAGCGTCTCGACATGCTGCGCAACAGCTTCAACGATTTTCCCAATGTCGAGTTCGACAGCTTCTCGGGATTGCTGGTCAAGTACGCGGAGAAGGTTGGGGCCGCCGTCGTGGTCAGGGGTATAAGGGCTATCACCGATTTCGAATACGAGATGCAGCTTGCGCTGATGAATCGCAGGCTCAACAGGAAGTTTGAAACCGTATTCATGATGCCGAAGGAGGAACATATCTACATAAGCTCGGGCCTGGTCAAAGAAATAGCCAGGCTGGGAGGATCTGTTTCCGGCCTCGTGCCCCCTTATGTTGAAGAACGGCTCAAGCAAAGATACCGTAGTTGAGGAAAAGATCCGCTCGCACGAGCGTTGGAAGGTAACGCCGCTTCAGTAAGCGACTGATAAATATCGGCAACAGACTCTGTTTAAACCCCGCTTGGCTGAGGTGGGCGTATTTCTCACTAACCACTCATAAATGGCAAAAGCCTCAGAGGGACTGTAATGAGCTTAAGCCTAATTGGACGAGAAGTTAAAGAATCGGCCACGCTGAAGCTGAATGAAGCTGCGGCCATTCTTAAAGACAAGGGTGAGCCGGTGATCCACCTGGGCGGCGGCGAACCGAAGAGCAAGGCACCGATCGACGCCATCGTGGCGACGACGGGCCTGCTCGGCTCCGGAGAGGTTCGCTACACGCCGGCCGACGGCATCCCCGCGTTAAAGGCTGCAATAATCCGCTACACCGAGGATTTCTACGACCGCAAGGTCGAGCCCGAAAACGTGATCGCCTCGGGCGGTGCCAAGCAGGCCCTGATGGTCTGCCTCCAGGCGATCCTCAATCCCCAGGAGGAGGCGATCTTCCCCTCGCCCTACTGGGTCAGCTACCCCGAGATGGTCAAGCTGGTGGGCGCCGTGCCCGTCCCGGTCAAGCCCGAGGACGGCACCTTCATCCCGCGCCTGCAGGACATCGAGGAGCGGGTGACCTCCTACACCAAGGCGATCATCATCAACAGCCCCAACAACCCCTCCGGTGCCGTCTACTCCGAGCAATTCATCAAGGAGATCGTCGAGTTCTGTGAGAAGAACGACATCTACCTGATCATGGACGACATCTACCACCGGCTGGTTTTCGACGACGCCAAGTGGACCAATCCATACAAGTACGCGAAGAATCTCGACGAGAATTCCAAGCTGGTTGTGATCAACGGCGTCTCCAAGCAGTACGCGATGACCGGCTACCGCATCGGCTGGGCGGTCGGCAGCAAGCGCCTGATCGAGGCGATGCGCAACATCCAGGGCCACCAGACCTCCGGGCCGTCGAAGCTGCTGCAGATGGCGGCGGTCGGGGCGATCAACGGCCGGCAGTCCTGCGTCGAGGGCCTGCGTCTGACGCTGGAGAACAACCGCGACGTCATGATCCAGCAGCTCAAAGCCTTCGACGGCATCAAGGTCTTCAAGCCACAGGGCACCTTCTACTGCTTCGCCGATTTCAGCGTCTACGAGAAGGACTCGACAAAACTGGCCAACTTCCTGCTCGATAAGGTGCGCGTCGCCACCGTGCCCGGCGTCGAGTTCGGCTGGGAGGGACACCTGCGCCTTTCCACATGCGGCTCGGTCAAGGACATTACCGGGGGTGTCGAGCGCATGAAGTGGGCCCTCGACCTGAATTCACCCAATGAGCTCTACATCGGGGACCGCAAACTGATAAGGGATTGGTCATGACTAAGTATCTCGAATTTGAAACGCCCGCACAAAAGCACGCAGGCGATCTTAAGAGTGACTACGGCCTGAAGAACCACGGATTGATCCACCTCGACAGGGTCTTCTGGAACCTGCCGACTCCCGCGCTCTACGAAGAGGCTGTCTTCAGGGGTGAAGGCAACGTTGTCTTCGGCGGGCCGTTGCTGTTGACCACGGGCAAGCACACCGCGCGGGCGGCCGCCGACAAGTTCATCGTCAAGCAGCACTCGACGGCGGGCGAGATCGACTGGGGCGAGTACAACCGCCCCTGCAGCGTGGAGAACTTCAACAACATGCTTGGCCGGCTTCAGGCCTTCCTGCAGGGTGAGGAGTTGTTTGTGCAGGATGTCTACGCCGGCGCGGACCCGGAGTACCGGATTCCGATCCGAGTGATCACCGACCGCGCCTGGCAGAGCCTCTTCGCCCGCAACATGTTCATCAACGTCAAATCGCTCGAGGAGCACAAGAACTTCGTCCCGGAATTCACCTTGATCGCCTCGCCGTCGTTCAAGTCCGACCCGCGGGTCGACGGCACGCGCAGCGAGACGGCGATGATGATCAACTTCGACGAGCGCCTGGCGGTGGTGGCCGACTCCAGTTACGGCGGCGAAATCAAGAAGACGATCTTCACGGTGCTGAACTTCCTGCTGCCGAAGGAAGGCGTGATGGCCATGCACTGCTCGGCCAACGTCGGCGACGACGGCGACGTGGCGCTCTTCTTCGGCCTCAGCGGCACCGGCAAGACAACCCTCTCGGCCGACCCCAAGCGGCACCTGATCGGCGACGACGAGCACGGCTGGAGCGACACCGGCGTCTTCAACTTCGAGGGCGGCTGCTACGCCAAGGTGATCCGCCTCAGCGCCGAGCACGAGCCCCAGATCTACGCCTGCACGCGCCGCTTCGGCACGATCCTGGAGAACGTGATCTACGACAAGGCGTTCCGCCGCGTCGATCTCGACGACGACCAGCTGACCGAGAACACGCGCGCCTCCTATCCGCTCGAGTTCATCCCCAATGTGATCACCGAGGGCATGGTCAACTCCCACCCCAAGAACGTCATCTTCCTGACCTGCGACGCCCAGGGCGTGATGCCGCCGATCGCCCGCCTGAACCTGGAAGAGGCGATGTACCACTTCATCAGCGGCTACACCTCGAAGATCGCCGGCACGGAGGTCGGGCTCGGCATCGAGCCGGAGATCACCTTCAGCGCCTGCTTCGGCGCGCCGTTCATGGTGCACCACCCCTTCTTCTACGCCGACCTCCTGCGCAAGAAGGTGGAGAGGCAGGGCTCGCAGTGCTGGCTGGTCAACACCGGCTGGGTCGGCGGCGGCTTCTGGACCGGCAAGCGCATCAGCATCCGCCACACGCGCAACCTGCTCAACGCAGCGCTGGAGGGCAAGCTCGACGACGTGGAGTACCGCAAGGACAGGCTCTTCGGCTTCGAAGTGCCGAAGACCTGCCCCGACGTGCCCGAGGACGTGCTGATACCCGAAACCGCCTGGGGCAACAAGGACGAGTACTGGCGCAAGTACGACGCGCTGGCGGCGCGATATATCGAGAATTTCAAGCTGTTCGCCTCCGGCTGCCCGGATTCGGTCAAGAAGGCGGGGCCCAAGCGCCTGGCGCAGGTTGGCAAGTAGCATTTGATCAATGATGGATGGACGGCCTCCCGTCGGTTTCCCGGCGGGAGGCCGTTTTGTGTGGGGGGCGACTTTGCACCCGGGGTGGCGCTTCGCTGACCCCGGGCTACGAATTGTGCAACCCCTACGGGGTTTGACTCTCCGATCATGGGCGGAGGATGCAGAAGTTCCCTGAAAGGGAACGACAATGCCAGCCCAGGGTAAGCGTAGCGACACCCTGGGAAATGAGCGAACCACACAGCACATCCAATTCCCTGAAAGGGATTAACAACACCCGGGCTACGAATTGTGCAATCCTTTCAGGGTTGTTTTTTGGTGAATGGCTTGTTACCCGGGGTGGCGCTTCGCTGACCCCGGGCTACGAATTGTGCAATCCCTTCGGGGTTTGACTCTCCGGCATCATGGGCGGCGGATGCAGAAGTTCCCTGAAAGGGAATGACAGTGCTAGCCCAGGGTAAGCGAAGCGACACCCTGGGAAATGATCGAACCACACCGCACATCCAATTCCCTGAAAGGGATAAACAACTTCGCCTTTAGGACTCCGGCATCATGGGCGGCGGATGCAGAAGTTCCCTGAAAGGGAACAACAGTGCCAGCCCAGGGTAAGCGAAGCGCCAC
>DATKUA010000235.1:0-6567 GCA_035530855.1 Acidobacteriota bacterium
GGCCGCGGTGTTCTTCTCCGCGAGCTCGCAGAAAAAGGCGTGCAACTCCTGCTCGGAGCGGGCGGGCTCGAGCTCCAGCTCGCCCTTGAAGCGGACCTCCTCGGGGATCGAGGAGAAGAGCTCATCGATACTCTTGGCGCCAATGACTGCGAGCATCTCCCGCTCGTCATCCGGCGCCGTTGGAAGGTATCTCATTTATATTTATCTCCAGTGAGCAGTCCCGCGGAAAAGCGCCGAGCCGGACGTGCCTGCTCGCGTTCTCTGCGGCGGGCCTGCGGGGGAATCATCCGCCCTGAAAAGAGAGGAGAGGGCCGCAGCCGCTCCGCGGCGGTGCAGAGCAGCCCGGAGCAGCAGCCGTCGTCGCGGCGGCTGTTCTACTCTTCGACCTCTTTGAGAAACTCCTGGTACGCTTCGGAGTCCATCAGGTCGTCGAGCTCGCTCTCGTTCTCGATCGCAATCCTGACGATCCAGCCCTTGCCGTAAGGATCGCTGTTGATCACTTCGGGTTCGCCCTCGAGGTCGCTGTTGGCCTCTTTGATCTCCCCGGTGATGGGGGTGAAGATATCGGAGACGGCCTTGACGCTCTCGATGCTGCCGAGCACGTCACCGGCGTTAACAGTCTCGCCCACCGGCGGCAGCTCGATGAACACGATGTCGCCCAGCGCTTCCTGCGCGTAGTGCGTGATCCCGACTGTCCCAACTCCATTCTCTACCTTGATCCACTCGTGGTCCTTGGTGTAACTCAAATCGTGCGGATACATCCTCCTGCTCCTTTCCGACAAGCGGTCCTGATACTACCGCCGGTAACACGACTGCTCCATATCACGCTTCTAACAAGCGCCTGAGAACCCAATATGCGGCTTTACTTTTCGCGGGTGTAGAACGGCGTCTCGATGACCTTTGCGCGGAGCCTGCGGCCGCGGACGTCGATCTCGAACTCCGTCCCTATCTCTGTAGCCTCGATCGGCAGGTAGGTCAAGCCGATATTCTTCTTGATGAACGGGGCGAAGGATCCGCTGTTGACCTTGCCCACTTCCCTGCCGCCGTAGATTACCGGGTAGCCGTGGCGCGCGATACCGCGGTCGACCATCTCGAAGCCGACCAGTTTGCGGCTGACGCCTTCATTCTTCTGCCTCAGCAGGATCTCCTGGCCGTGGAACTCGACCGGCTTCTTGAACTTGACGATCCAGGAGAGGCCAGCCTCGAGCGGCGTGGTGGTCTGGTCGATGTCGTTGCCGTAGAGATGCATTGCCGCTTCCAGGCGGAGGGTGTCGCGGGCGGCCAGGCCGCAGGGCATGATGCCGAACGGCTTGCCGGCTTCGAGGATGTCGAACCACACTCCTCCCGCCGGTTCGGGAGCGACGTAGACCTCGAAGCCGTCCTCGCCGGTGTAGCCGGTGCGGCTGACGATGGCGTCGATGCCGCAGACCTTGCCCTCGGCGAACCAGTAGTACTTGATTCCGGAGAGGTCGAGGTTGGTCAGCTTGGCGAGGATTTCCTCGGCGCGCGGTCCCTGCACGGCGATCTGAGCATAGCGATCGCTGAGGTTCTCGAGTTTTACATCGCCCTCGAGGTACTCCTGCATAAAGGCGTAGTCCTTGTCGACGTTGGCGCCGTTGGGCACCATGAAGTAGCGCTCATCGCTGTAGCAGTAGATCAGCATGTCGTCGACAAAGGTGCCCTCGGGATAGAGGAGGCCGGAGTACTGGATCCTGCCGGGGACCAGCTTGGCGACGTTGTTGGAGAACACTTTTTGCAGGTATGGCTGGGCATCGGGGCCGGAGACGACGAACTCGCCCATGTGGCTGACGTCGAAGAGGCCGGCGGCGGTGCGCACGGCGATGTGTTCGTCGATGACACCCTTGAACTGCACGGGCATCTCGAATCCGGCGAAGGGGACCATCTTCCCCCCGAGCTGCTTATGGGCGGCGTTGAGGGGTGTTTTCTTGAGTTCGGTTTCTGCGGCAGACATTATCAAAACCTCAATATCTAGTTAAGACAAATATAAAAAAATCCGGGGTCAAAATCATAGCACCGGGCAGGTGGACTTACAACAAAGAGACGCGTGAAATCGCCCTTGGCTGATCGATTAAAACAGTTTTATGGAGGCCGGTGTCAGCAGTATTACATCGTAAGCGACTCATGTATCTGCGATAATTGTCTCACTTCATCAGGGGAACCGGCTCGCCGACTAACATCTTGCAGGAGGGGATCCATGCGAAATCATGCAAGACTTTGGCTGATACTCGTTCTTATCTTGACGACACCGTTTGCCACATCGCTCTTTCAGCCTGCGGATGAGGGTGGAAAGGAGCAAGAGAGTGTCTTCCCCGAGCTGAGCGGCCCGTATCTGGGGCAGGAACCGCCTGGGATGAAGCCGGTGCTGTTTGCGCCGGGGCTTGTATCAACCGCGTGGAGCGAAGGCTGCGTGGCGTTCAGCGACGAAGGCCGCTATTTCATATTCAACCGGTTCCTTGGCGAGGGCAAAATCGAGGTTCTCTGGACCGCGGAAAAAGCGGGAAAATGGCTGCCGTTCCAGAATATCGATTGGGCGTCGGAATTCGGTCTGGGCGATTTCACTCTGGCTCCCGGCGGGCAGACTCTCCTGTTTGCCGCCAACAGGGCGACAACGGGAGGGATGGAGGCGGAGCGAGCAAACATCTTTATTTCGAGGAAAGAGGGCTTCGAATGGTCCAAGCCCGAGGAGCCGGAGGGGATCAACACTCCCGAACATGAAAGCTACCCATCGGCCGCCGCGGACGGCACGCTCTACTTCTTCAGCCGCAAGCCGGGCGGCAAGGGACAAAGCGACCTTTATTACTCCAAGCTGGTCGACGGCAAGTACACTGAGCCGGTAAATATCGAGATCCTCAACACCGAGGCGCACGAATGGGATCCCTTCATCGCCCCGGACCAGAGCTACCTGATCTATTGCTCGATGAAGCCCGGGGGGCTGGGAAGGGACGATTTCTATATCAGCTTCCGCAGGGACGACGGCTCGTGGGCGGAAGGGATCCACATGGGCGACAAGATCAACTCGCCCCATTCGGAGAACAGGCCGTTCGTGACATTCGACGGCAAGTATTTCTTCTTCACCAGCAACAAGCCCAGCGACGATCCGGCCCTGCAGCAGATCGCTCCCGAGCTACGCCCGGGGAATGGTCAGCGCGACGTCTACTGGGTCGATGCGCGGATTATTGATAGGTTTCGGAAATAATCAGGCGGCTCAGGGAGGAGAAAATGAAAACCAATCCCGTGATTTTAATTTTTGTTGTTCTTACATTGTCATGCTCACAACCGTTGCAGGATCCAGCAAAAACGCAAACCTTCCCGGAGTTGAGCGGGCCCTATCTGGGGCAGGAACCGCCTGGGATGAAGCCGGTGCTGTTTGCGCCGGGGATCGTCTCGACCGGCTCGCGCGAGTGGAGTTCATCGTTTACGCCGGACGGCAAGTTCTATTGTTTCGGATTATCCGGTCCGCCGAAGAACGCGATTCTCTTCATGAAGGAAAAAGACGGACTTTGGACTGAGCCGACGGCGGCGCCATTCTCCGGAACATACTCCGAGTACGACTTCAACCTGACTCCCGACGGCAGCAAACTGTTGTATACCTCGCACCGCCCGCCTTCGGGCATCGGCGCCGAGAAGTCCGATTCCGATATCTGGATGGTGGAAAGGACAGCAAGCGGCTGGGGCGAACCGCGACCGCTCGGCTCGCCGATCAACACGGATAACCGCGAGCTGTATCCATCGATGACGCACGACGGCACACTCTATTTCTTCAGTAATCGACCAGGCGGCCGCGGGGGCAGCGATGTCTACCGAGCGCGGTTCGTGGACGGCAAATTCACCGAGCCCGAGAATCTCGGCGACGGGATCAACACCGAGGAGAATGAATCGGATCCGTTCGTCGCCGCCGATGAGAGCTTCATCATCGTAACCTCCAGCCGCCCGGGCGGATTCGGCAGGGGCGATCTATATGTCAGCTTCCGCGGGGAGGACGGCAGTTGGGGCACGCTGATCAATCTGGGAGAGACGATAAATACGGCGGATACGGAGTTCTGCCCGAGCATCACGCCGGACGGCAAATACATCTTCTTCACGAGCACGCGGGCACCGGGTATCGATTACCCGCCGATCAAGCTGGGCTATAAGGAGAAGCTCGGCGTCGCGGCAGGCGTCTCGGACCGCAACATCGATATCTACTGGGTTGATGCGCGGATTATCGAGCAGTTCAGACAGTAAACAAGCCCGAAGGAGAAATAACAATGAAGGTCAAACCAGCACTGCTTCTCGTAGTCATTCTGGGGTTCTCCTGCACGCCATCGGTGCAGGATCGGGCGGAGGTAAAAACGTTCCCGGAGTTGAGCGGGCCCTATCTGGGGCAGGAGCCGCCGGGGATGGAGCCGGTGCTGTTCGCGCCGGGGATCGTCTCGACCGGCTTGGACGAGCTCAACGCCGTCTTCCTGCCAGGCGGCAAGGAACTCATCTTCTCGGTCACCTCCGGCCAGATGAAGTGGGCTCTGGTGACTATGCGGGAAGAGAACGGTCGTTGGACAGCGCCGGAAGTAGCTCCGTTCTCAGGAGTTTACGGTGATGTCGATCCCTGCGTTTCGCCCGACGGCAAACGCCTTTACTTCTGCTCCGACCGACCGCGCTCGGGCGAGGGTGAAGCGGAAAACGACTATGATATCTGGTATGTCGAGAAGACCGATGGCGGCTGGTCGGAAGCCGTGAATCTCGGTCCGCCTGTCAACAGCGACGCCAACGAGTTCTACCCCTCCTTCGCCAGCGACGGCACAATCTACTTCCAGTCCTGGCGCCCGGGCGGAATCGGGCAGGCCGACATCTACCGCTCAAGGCTCGTGGGCGGGCGCTATACGGAGGTCGAATGCCTGCCGGAGGCCGTTAACAGCGTGGAATTCGAAGGGGATGCATTCATCGCGCCGGACGAGAGCTATATCATCGTCTCGACTTACAGGGAGAGTGAAAACCACGGCTTTTCCGATCTCTACATCAGCTTCAGGGATGAAGCGGACGGCTGGTCGGAGCTAATCAACATGGGCTCGAAGATCAACTCCTCCGGCGGCGAAAACTGCCAGATTCTCTCTCCCTGTGGAAAACACCTGTTTTTCACCGGCAGAAGGAGTCGTGACGATCTCAAAACGCCTCTGACATACAAGGACCTCCAAGAGATCCAGAATTCCCCGCTCAACGGCGGTGGCGATATCTATTGGGTTGACGCCAGGGTCATCGAGGCTCTGAGACCCGAATAGCAGGGAGGAGAGAGCTGATGCGCTTCAAGTTAATCCCCCTCCTGATCACCCTATTATTAGCATGCGGTTGTAGTGCCGCAGAGCAGGAATCTGAGCCGGCGCGGGAATCCCAGTTGATCGCGCTGGTGGGGGGAACCGTGATCGACGGCACCGGCGCAGAGCCGCTGGCTGACGCCGCTGTGATCATTCAGGATGACAGAATCGTCGCCGTGGTTGCGCGTGATGAGATCGAGATACCAGCCAAGGCACGGATCGTCGACGTCAGCGGCTGCACAGTGCTGCCGGGCTTCATCAACACCCACGTGCACGCGGCCCTGAATGATACAAGGCTGCGCCGGTGGGCCAACGAGGGAGTCACAACCGTCAGGGACATCGGCTGCAATGCCGATGAGCTGGCCGCATTTCTGAAAACGCACAACGACAAGCCGCGCTTCGCACGCCTGGTTGCGGCGGGCCCGTTGATCACCGCGGTCGGCGGTTATCCGATCGCCGCCTGGAATAACCGTCGCGTGGCACTGGAGGTGAGCTCACCAGAGGAGGCGCGCATTGAGGTCGAGCGCCTGCTCGACAGCGGCGCAAAGGTAATCAAGATCGTTATAGAGCGAGGCGATCTCTGGTACCCGAACACCCCATACCCGATCCTCAGCCCGGAAGTGGCGCGGATGATTGTACGGACAGCCCACGGCCGCGGGACGATTGTCTCAGCGCACATCACCTCGCGCAGGGATATCGATCTCGCGCTCGCGGCGGGCGTCGACGACCTCGCCCACATGGCCACCGACGGCAACCTCACCACTCCGCAGGCCAGGCGCGTGGCCGACAACGGCACCTACTGGGTGCCGACGCTCGAGCTGTGGCATGTTGTCCCAAGCAACTCCGGAAGCATCGCCAAGGCTAACCTGCGCCGCTTCGTCGAAGTTGGGGGCCTGGTTGCGCTCGGGACCGATTTCGCCGGCTACAATGCCGAATTCGACCTTGGAATGCCGATGCGCGAGATCCGGTGGATGCGCGAGGCTGGGATGACGCCGATGCAGATCATCGTCGCGGCAACCAAACATGCCGCGCACATCTGCAACCTCGGGCATCAGATAGGGACACTGGAAAAGGGAAAAATCGCCGATATTCTCGTCGTCAGGGGCGATCCGCTCTCCGATCCGGAGGTGCTGGCCGATGTCAGGCTTGTAATGCGCGCGGGAGTGATCATCCGGGACGAATAAACAAGTTCCCTATATAATAATCAGGCACGAGAAAATGAACCTGTCGCCGAGAAATCCGTAAATCCGGGTGGGGG
>DATKUA010000236.1:0-12233 GCA_035530855.1 Acidobacteriota bacterium
TGGTATCCAGTTATCGCCCAGCCATTTGTGGAAGTCGGGAATCATCCCCCCCGCAGCGAATGCCATGGCGATGCCGATCAGCACGGATACGACGAGAACGGCGACGGCCTTGAAATTCCGCGCACGCCGCTCGCCGCCGAATTTGACATAGCCTACCCGCGGAATTACCACGAATCTTTTGATCAGGTAAATGGACAGCGGAACGGCGAACATGGCCAGTGGCATCAGCCACTCGAGCCTGTCCTGTGTGATCATGTCAATCCAGATGATCATCATCGCCAGCCCGAGAGCCAACTCCCAGAGGCCGTCCTGGTAAAAGGATGTCCATGCTTTTCTTTCGATCTGCTTCAAGTCGATGTTTCCTGTCATCTGCCTTACCTTCAGCTGTTGTGTGATCTTAAACTAGTTTGTATCGCAAACATATTTGCAAATATAATGGCAGGCCCGCTGATTGTCAAGGGGTTTGAAAATATTTGTTGATTGAGCGGAAAATCCAGCCGGGACAGAGATGGCCGCGGGGAGTATAATCAGCGCAACAGTCGCCGTGTCATCAGGCGGCAATTCACCGCGATTTTTCAGGGGGAAAATAATATGCACAACAAACTCGTGATTTCTCTGGTTCTCTTTTTATTACTGGTTTCAGCCTCCGCTTTCTCGCAGGAGAAGGCTGAGGAGCCCAAGGAAGCGGTTATCGCTCTGGTGGGCGGGACGTTGATCGACGGCAACGGGGGCGCGCCGCTACCCGGGGCGACGGTTATAATCAAGGGCGAGAAAATCGAGGCGGCCGGCCCTGCCGCCGAGGTTGCCATACCGGAGGGCGCCGAGAAGATCGACGTTTCCGGCAAGTGGATCCTGCCCGGCTTCATCGACTGCCATATCCACATCACCTACCCGTTCGACAACGACCAATATTTCACCTACGACGACAGCCTCGGCGCCCTTCGCGGACTGCACATTCTCAACCTCTATCTGAAGTCGGGTGTGACGGCAGTGCGCGATGTCGGCTCGCCGATTGAGCCACAGCAGGCTCTGCTGCAGGCGATGGCCCTCGGGTACGTTGACACCAGTCGCCTATACCCCTGCGGCCAAATCATCACCGTCACCGGTGGCCACGGCGACGGCCTCTACGGCGATGGCGAGCGCCTTGCCGACGGGCCGTGGGACTTCCGCAAGGCGGTGCGCGAGATGCAGAAGGCGGGCTTCCGCCACATCAAGATCTCACCCACCTACACGCTCGAGGAGGTGCAGGCTGCCGTCGACGAGGCGAGGACACTGGGATTGATGATTACCAGCCACGGCGGCGGCGTTTCCGACACCCACCCGCCGACGATGGTCGAGATCGCCGTGCGAGGCGGAGTCGACTGCATCGAGCACCCACCGATGATCGGCGAGGGCGTGCTGGAGATGATGGCCGAAAAGGGTGTGCACAGCGTGCCGACGATGAGCGTTTACCGCAAGTTGTTCGAGGACGGCTTCATGCCCGAAGTGCTCAAGCAGCGGGGCTGGACCCTCAAGACCATCGAGGATTTTTTCCACAAAGCGCGTGAGCTGAAGCTGGTAATGGGTATCGGTACAGACTACTGCGGCGGAGCCCTCGAGTACCCGAAGCTCTACCCCGGAGCATATTTCACCGAGATGAAGTATTACGTCGAGCTGGGAGCGAGCCCGATGGAGACGATCGTCTGCGCCAGCAAAAACGGTGCTATCGTCCTCGGCATGGAGGACAAACTCGGAACCGTGGAAGCGGGCAAGCTGGCTGACATCCAGGTACTGCCCGGCAACCCGCTGGAGAAATTCGACGTCCTCGGTAAGCCGGAGATGGTTTTGGTGGGCGGCAAGGTCCACCGCTTCCGGGACTGACAGAAGCCAGCTATCGCCCACAACAACGCGGCACGCTTTCGAGCTTGCCGCGTTGTTTATTCTCAGGATTACTTCCTAATAAACTTGACGTTTCTCACGCGTGGCATATTGGTGACAGTCAAACTGTTGATCCACCCGTCTGAGTCTCTGACGAACGTAATCTTGTCGAACCACCACTCCTCGCCCTTGAACTCGTCCTTGCCGGTTGGTGTCAACCACTGGTCCCGGTGGCGAATGTGAGCGGCTTTGAGGCGGCCTTCCTCGACGGCAATGGCGTAGGAGGTATCGAGTTCGGGGCTGTAGTAGGTGCCGGCGTATTCGTTGAGTGCAGCCGGATCGATGTCATAGGATGCCGTCTCCGGCCGCTCGCGATCGGGCCCCTCGGTATCGGGTTCCATTGCGAGGAAGATCTCGGCCACCTTTCGCGAGAGCAGCCCGGCCCGCATGTTGGAGAGATTGCAGAGGACCACTACGCCCAGCCTCTGTTCGGGAAACATGACGAGGTCGGTTCTGAATCCGCCCCATGAGCCGCCGTGGCTGATGGATTTCATCCCACGGTAATCCTCAACAACCAGCCCGCGTGCATAGCTGATCCTCTCGCCGTTATTGAGCACGCCCTGCTCACTCATTCTCTCCAGGACTCCCGGCCCGCCGGCTGTCCCTTTCTCATAGTTGGCAAGCCATTTCATCAGGTCTTCGACGGTTGAATAAAGCGAGCTGGAGCCGAGCGCTGTGAGGTTCTCAACGGCCTTGAAATAGCCATCATTCGGATCGTTGTGATAGGAGTAAGCCCTGTTGTGGACGACCTCGGCGTGGTTGTCGTGGAAGTGAGTACGGTCCATTCCCAACGGCTTGAAGATTTTCTCGTCGCAGTAAGCTCTGAAACTCTTTCCGCTGACGCGTGCCACGGTCTCTGCCAGCAGGTTGTAGCCGGTATTGGAATAGGTGTACTCGTCGCCGGGATCGAAATTGAGGCTCTGCTGGTGGCGCACCATCTTGAGGATCTGCTCGAAGGCGATCACGTCGTCCATCCGCCATCCGCCGATCCCAAGCGTTGCAGGCCAGTCGCGCAAGCCGGAAGTGTGGTGCAGCAGGTGTCGAATTGTGATTGTGCGGCCGAAGTCCGGCACCTCAGGGATGTACTTATGGATATCGTCGTCGAGCGAGAGCTTGTTCTCGTCTGCGAGCATCATGATCGCAAGCGCGCAGAACTGCTTGGAGACTGAAGCCAGGTCGAAGACCGTCGCCGGTGAGATCGGGACGCCGTACTCGAGGTTGGCGCAGCCATAGCCTTTGATGAACACGACTTCGCCGTCCTTGAGCACACCCACCGCCGCGCCGGGCGATTCGGGCTTGTTCCACTGTGCGAACAGTTCATCGACCTTGGCCGCCTTTTCGTCTTGCCCCGCCGCCGAACCGGTTGCCAACGCAATTATTGATATTAGAATTAGAGCTATCGCATTCTTCTTCATCTCTTCTCCTCTCTGTTTCCGGTCCCGGGATTTTCCGTTTATCTATTAAAAAGTTCATCAAATTCGAACTCGGCCCATCTCAAATGCGGCGCATCCCAGAGATCGGCTTCGAGGTCGTCGTTGGCGATCAGGATCTTTTTCTCATTGGCCAGGAAGATCACGGCGTATTCGGTGGAGCCGCTGGCGACAATCTGCAGCAACTGCTTCATCTCCACCAGTCCGAGCTTGCGCCCGATGCGGCTCCAGGCTTCCAGAGCCGCCATGCCGGCCACGTAGCGCCAGCAGAATATTTCGCGGCCGAAGTTGAAGCCGGGACCGCGCTCGTCGACGCCATAGACGCGGTAGTGATTGGTGCCCATGATGTTGTACGGGTTGAGTGGGCGCACCTGGGCCGGGGTGCGCATGATGCCGCCGTTACGGTCGCCCTCGTAGATAAAGGCGGGAGCTTCCTGGCCATTGTAAGGAACGGCCCAGAGAATCACAGAGCCGGCTGCCGTCACGCCGCCCCCCTCGCATCTGAATTTGTTCATCGTCGCCAGCACGCTCTCCGGTGTGGCGTCGGCGCCCAGCGTTTCGAGCGCGTAACGCTCCGCCCAGGCACAGGGCACCAACCCCCCGGCCACCTGCCCTGGGCCCGTGGGACCGGCGTTCTCCATGCTATAAAGGCCGTCCTCGTTGATCCCGCTGATCGTTCCGACGAAACCCGGCCACATCGTCGAGATCCAACGCTTGCGTCCCGGCTCTGAGGGCTCGACTACGAAAGTCAAGAAGTGGCTGACAGTCACCTTGCGGATGTCGATCTCGCCGTCCATGTTGCGCCCGGCAATCAGGCCGCCGTCCACGGTAAGCGGGCCCCAGAAGGCGAACTGCGTGCACTCGTCCGCCTTCACCGGCTCGACAGGATTAGCCGCACGGCGCTCGATGTAGGCGTTGATCGCCAACAAGTCGGTGCGGGTGAAGTCGCGGCCGAGCAACTCAACGTGCATGGCAGTCCCGGCAGCCTTCATGCCCGCAATCACCGCATCCAGCTCTTGCTCGAACTCCTCCGGCAGGTTGAAGCGCGATTCGAAGAAGGGAACGTAAAACTCTTCATATTTCTTAGCCGAGCGGACCATGTACTCGAGGATATAAAACTCGAAGAAGTCGATGATCCGCTTCCCGGCAAGGAAGCCGTGGGCGTAGCCGCGCTCCTCAGCAGTGCCCCAAAGCTGCAGTACGGGCAAGCCTTTCATCCAACGTAACGCGCCGTGTTCGCAAGCCCCTCCTTTCTTGTCAAAAGGCGTCGGGAGGCGCAGCCTGATCTTTGCTTCACTAACGTCCCCATTTCTCAGATCCACTCGTGCCAGCAGCAAGCTGTCTCCGGTCTGGAACCAGCCGAAGGGCTCCGGCGGGTCGAAATCAAGCGCGCCGTCCCCGTCGCAGTCGATGAACGCCGTCACGATGTAGTGGTTCGGCGGCAGGTTGTCGAACGAATAATCCCCGATTGCCTCCAGAGAGAGCGATCTCAGCGCTTTGCTCCCGTCGTAGATGTCCGTAATACCTGGGTGGGCGTCGACGGCGAACAGACGAATAATTAACTTGCCTTCCGCATGGCCGTCGAATTGAACGACTCCTTTCAAAGAAAAGCCGCTCTCAGCCGGTACGCCACCGGCAAACACCAAAAGAATCAGAATGAATGAAATGAATGATTTTCTCACGATAGCCCCCCATGCTTTAACAGGACACGAATTACGACCGATTCTACCACGATGCCGCGCCTTCTTTAGAGCCTACTTGTCGCTTTTCTCCGGCTTCAGATGAAAGCTACATGATGACTTTTAACCGGCATCGAAGCCTCTCGCGGCAATAACCGAAAAAAAATCCGCGTGATTGAATATTTTTTCGCCAGTTTTGCGTTCTCGAGCGTTAAGTATAGTGTAGAGGATTTCTGGATGCCGGTTTATTGGCCCGGCACCCAGCTTTAAGGTGTTAACAGCTATGGACGACGCGGGGGCGTCTTCCATAGGCCCCGGCAACCCCCTTTGCCTGGGGTCAATGCCCGCAGAAACCAAGTATTTGGGCACCCTTGGGAATCTCGCGGGACTGACGGGTGGCCGTTAGATCAATTCATCGATCATATGGTCACCCATTTTCTTTGTACGCATCCCCATTCCGGTGGACAGCAGCACTTGCACCGACGGCTCCCTTTACCTAACATGGCCGGAATTGAAGACAGTCCCGCTTGGGCAGGGGAGGAAAGCGTGGCGGTTCTAGTCACCGGCGGCGCCGGATTCATTGGTTCACATCTGGTAAACCGCTTGTTGAAAGAAGGCAGGCGGGTGGTTGTCCTCGACAACTTCAACGACTTCTACGATCCGGCGCTCAAGCGGCGAAATGTTGACGAAATCCACTCGGCATATCCGCACGGAGACCTGGATGTGGTTGAGGGTGACCTGTGCGACGCGGAAATGCTGAAAGAGCTTTTCCGCACACACCGCATCGATCTGGTCCACCACCTGGCGGCGATGGCAGGCGTGCGTGCCTCGATCGAGAAACCGATTCTTTACTTCGACGTCAATGTCCAGGGGACCATGAACCTGCTGGAAGCGGCCGTCGACGCCGGTAGGCCTCCCGTCGTGTTCGCATCCTCGTCGTCCGTCTACGGGGGCAGCCCGCATGTTCCTTTCAGCGAGGACGATCCGGTCGACCGGCCGATATCGCCCTACGCGGCGTCCAAGAAGGCGGCCGAGCTGGTTTGCCACACTTATCATCACCTCTACCGTATCGATATCACCTGCCTGCGCTTCTTCACTGTCTACGGACCGCGACAACGGCCGGAAATGGCGATCCACCGCTTCACCCGCCGCATGACCGAGGGCAGGCCGGTGCCGATGTTCGGCGACGGTGGCACTTCGCGCGACTACACCTTCATCGATGACGTCATCGACGGCGTAATGGCCGCCGCAGGGAACTGCTCAGGCTACAGGATTTACAATCTTGGGAACTCTCATCCAGTCGCCCTGCGCGATCTGATCGACCGTCTCGCGTCGATCCTCGGAGTAGAGCCCGAGATCGACCGGCAACCTCAGCCGCCGGGCGACGTCGAGCGAACCTGGGCGGACATCTCGCGGGCCGAGAAAGAGCTTGGTTACAAGCCGCGGATCGCTCTTGATGAGGGTTTGCGGCGGTTCGTGGAGTGGTTCAAGTCGCGGCAATGAAGCGGGTAACCTCGATTTATTCAAATTGACAAACCAAAGGCGGCCCGGTTACTCGAGCCGCCTTAACAATTCCGCACCACCCCAAATCAGATTTCCACGCCGAATACACCCTTGAAGGCAAAACCGAACACCAGCGAGAGGATGAAGAAGGCGATCACCCAATGCATTCTGAAGCCGAAGAGGTTGACCTCCGCTTCGGAGTAAGTAACCTCTAGGAAACTCACCGGTCCCGGGCTGGGCAGGGGGACGGCCCCGGGATTCCAGAGCTCTTCCCAGGCGCCGCGAGCCCTGATCGGTTCGATCTTGATGAAAGCGCCGTCGACCTGCACCGTCTGCGTCACCGCTTCGTCCTTGCCATCGCCCCACACCAGTCTGATCGTGTGGCTGCCCGGCGTCTCGGCACGCACGCGCCAGTTCACCTCGCGCAGCGCTTCGATCCGCAGCGGTGGGGTATCGACCGTCAGACCCTCGTCCGTCTCCAACCGTAGTGGCATGTCAACCAACGGCTCGGAGCCCTCGATGCGGGCCACCACAAGCGCGCTGTCGCCCTCGTCCAGCGGCTCGTAGCCGTACCACAGGTTCATCTGGATCAGCAGCAGCAGCACCGGCACGATCATCCACAACATCGGCGCCATCGCGTGCCCCATGTAGCGGAAGGCGCTGCCGAAGATCCGTCCCTGGGCGCTCATCATCTGGCTCATGTCGTCCTTGAACAGCCGGACTTCCAGGAAAGAGGCTGATATCCGCTCCTTGGTGCGCTTGATCGCCTTCTGGTTGCTGGTGATCTTGAAGATCAGTAACAGCACGACGCCGGCGAGCGCGGAGATGATCCAGAGCGCTGCGTCACCGCCCAGCATCCCCGCCAGGCCGAAGTAACCGTCGAAAATGGTATTCAATATCGCGTTGAAAAAACTCATTACCCTACCGTCCCCCGATTACGGGAGCTGACAGTTATCAGAGATAGCCGAGGCCTTGCAGCTTCTTCTTCACGGCGTCTTCGTCGTCACCGGCGTCATCGAGCTGCGCTACTTCCTTCTCGAGCGCGTGCTGGACGAACTCCTCAACCGACGAGTAGCCGGCGATCTCGCTGTACTTCTTCACCTTCTCGAACAGTTCGTCGTTGATTTTAATTTTTGCCATCTCCCTTCCCCTTATGCTTTGAAGATCGAGCCGCCGACCATCTGCTTCGGCTTGTCGATGCCGAAGAAATCAAGGATTGTCACAGGCAGGTCGACGATGTTTGGATTGCTCTTGATCACTTTCCTATTGCTCAACAGAGTGCCGGGCACGAGGACGTGTGACATCGAGTGGTCGCCGCTCCAGGCCCACGGATTGATATCAATTATTCCCTTGCCCGTCGACCCCATGGCCGAATCGCTGGAAACTCTGTAGCCCGGTGTGTAGCCGACCAGCAACTCGGGCATCTCGGCCATCAGCGGTCCCTGGTACACTTCCTCTCGACTGTAAACCTTGTGAATCGGTCGGATCGAGGTGTCGCTATCGACAACCTCCTGCAGCCCGGCCGCGATCTGATCGATGTGCTTTTTCTCTTGTCCCGGCTCGATAATCCCCTCTCCCTCACGGCCCTTGATGTTGAGGTAGAGGCCGTTGAAACCAATGCCGTAGGCGATGGTCTTGCTCCAGTCGATATCCCGCGTGCTGGTCAGGCGCTTTTTCTCCGCCTTGGGCTTGATAGTCAGGTAGCCTTTCTCCCTCAACCAGGTGTTGAGGTGGAACTGGCGCCCGTACTGCGCGAAGCCGTGGTCGGAAGCAATCAGCAGCAGCGTGTTGTCGTCCAATGCAGGCAACACCTTACCCAGGAGGTCGTCCATTTGCTCGTAAAGCCAGTGGATGTAGCCGGCGTAGCGCGGATCGCCTTCCTTGTGCATCGGGTGTGAAGCGTCCATGTTGCGCCACAGCATGTGGGCGTCCTGGTCGGTGCTTGATACATAGAAGAACAGGAACCCGGAGTCGAAGCGCGACCATTCGTAGTCGAAGAGTGCCAAGCGCTCTTTCAGTATCAGCTCGGCTTGCTTTACATAAGCCTCGTCGTCGATGATCCGGTAGTCGAGCGCCTTGGTGTCGGCTGGCAGGCCCTTGGTCCAGAACGGGCCGATTTCCCTGGCGATGTCGCTGCCGTATTCCGCCGGGAAGGTAACGGGCATCGCCTGCGCTTCGGGGTCGATGTTGATCGCCGTAGCGTAGAGCTTGAAGTGGGGATAAGTTTCCTTGAGGTAGAAGCGGACTATGCCCGAGACGCTGGCGAGCATCGGCAGCATCTCGAAGTTTACCTTTGCCCAGTCGCTGTACTCCCCGACCTTCAGGAGGATTCGCTGGCCCTGGATTTCGATCCGTGCAACCGGGTTGACCGGATCGATGTAGACCTTGAACGGCACCTTGGCGTAGTTGGCGTACTCATCCTCGCTGGTGTCGCGTTCGGCGTGGAACGAGTCGGCAGGGCCGATCAAATCGGCACCGACCACGCCGTCCACCTCGTCGACGTAGAACACGCGGCCGCCGGTGACGCCGGGGTACTCCTCCAAGTAGTCGCTGGTGAAGTAGGAGAACATGCCGTAGGCGTCGGCGACATCGGGAGTGCCCATGCCGCTGATCGCGCGGGTGGCGTCTTCGTTGACCGGAAAATCCGTCGGGATCTTGACGACCACCGAGGGAATGCCTCGATCCTTGAGGTAACCCCAGAAGGGTCGGCCGTTGCGCAGATTGTAGGCGCCGCCGCCGCTGATCGGGAGACGGATATCGCCGATCGGCAACTCCATCTTGACGTCGCGCGTCTCGTAGATCGAGAAGTGCGGTGAGTAGGTTTTAGGATCGCGCGCGAGGAAGTCGACTATCCCGTGGCCTGCAGGTGTCATGCCGGTCATGAAGCTGCTCCAGGCGACCGGGCTGAGCGCCGGCATCGTGGTGCCGAGCTTCTTGAAAGATCCCATCTCGGCCAGCTTCTTGAAGTTGGGCATCCGCCCCTGCTCTATCATCATGCGCACAATGTTTGGATCGAGCCCGTCGAGGCCGAGGACGATGACTTTCTTTTTTGTCGCTGCAGATGCGTTGCCGCAGGAGGCGAGCGGAAGGGCCACGCCTGCGGCCGCCGCGCCGCCAACTACTGTGCGGAGGAAATCGCGGCGGTCCATCCGGCCGTTGCTGTCGCTGTTGCTCATTTCTCTGTATCCCCCATGGCCGAGGCTTCGGTTTTCTCCTCGAGCAGCGGCTTGCCGTCCATGAACGGCGGCACCTCGACACCGAAGAGGTCGAGCACCGTTGGCCCGATGTCGCTGATGTGCGGGTTGGCGCCGTCTATGCTGCGGTTGCAGAAGAAGACGCCGGGAACCAGCCTCGGATCGATGCAGTGGTCGCCGCTCCAGGCTTTCTCGTTCGGCTGGAAGACCTCACCGCCGACCTTGCCGGTGACCGAATCCCAGGACGCGCGGTAGCCGATGTTGTAACCGATCAGCAGGTCCGGTGCGTTGGACTTGTATGGTCCTCTGTAGATCTGTTCCGTGTCGAATGCATCCACGATCGCGGTCTTTCCTGTCGCGGGATCTTCCAGCCCCGATAGCTTCTCGACCAACTCTGCTTTTAATCTCTGATACTCATCTCCGGGCTCGACAATTCCCTGCGCCTCGCGCTCCTTGAGGTTGACATAGATCCCGGCGAGGCCGAATGCGTAGGCGCGGGTACGGCTCCAGTCGACGTCGGTGAACCAATCCGTATCGCTGCTGCTGACTCCCGGCTTGAGCGACAGATAGCCGTTCTTGTAGAGCCAGGAGTTGAGCTGCACGCCGACATTGAACGGCTTGAAGCCGTGGTCGCTCATCACGATCAGCACGGTGTCGTCGTCAAGCTTGGCGCGCAGGCGGCCGACCAGGTCGTCCATGCGGCGGTAAAGATCCTCGATCGCCTCAATGTGTTTCTGAGACGCCTTGTCGCGCATCGCAGGGCGGCCGTCCTCGCGGTAGCGCCAGAAGGTGTGCTGGATGCGGTCGGTAGCATCGACGACGCAGACCACCAAGCCGCGCTTTGTCTTCTCAACCGCGTTGAACAGCATTTTCTCGCGCTCGGCGTGGTAGAGGTAAGTCTGGGCAAGGAAGGCGTCATCGTCGATTGCGCCCTCTTCAAGACCCCAGGTGTCCTCCGCCAGGCCGAGTGTGGCATAGGGGCCGAGCAGCTTGCCGAGGTAGATCGCGTAAAACGCCGGGTGAGAGATCGGCAAGGACGGCTTGAGGGGATCGACCTGGATCGGCGTGACGTAAAGCTCTATGTGCGGCTCGGTTTTAGTCAGCATGAAGAGAGCAATGCCTCGTACTTTCTTCATGAAGCCTACCTTAAAGCCAATGCTGACCCATCCGCTGTATTCACCCCGCTTCAACTCCACTTTTTCGTCGGGCAACTCAAGAACCGCCGAATCGCTGCCGGTCATCCGCAGTGTGAAAGGAACCTTGAGAGCCGTGTCGGCCTCTTCTGCTTGTTCCGGGCCGGCGCCGCCGCCCAGGTCGCCGCCGGACACTCCTCCCGACGTTCCTTCCGTGCTGAGATCGGGTCCGATCAGTTCGCCGCGGATCACGTCTCCCTCGCGTTCCACCTTGACGAAGACGCCGCCCGTTGCTCCCGCGACGCGCGCCTCATTGGTGGTGTAGAGAGTGAACGTTCCCTGTGTGCCGCGCAGGTCGGGCACGCACATCGCGCTCAGCATCATCCCATTGAACTTTTCCGGCGGGAAGGTGATCGGCACGCGGATGACTTGGCTGAGGATGCCGTGCTCGCCCAGCACCGTCCAGAAGCTCTTGCTGCGCCGGAATCCTTCGATTACCGGCTTGGTGCCCAACGGGATCTCGATCGGCCCGAGGCGCAGCTTGCGCTGCGTCGTTCCGATACGCGCTGAGCTGAGGTCGGGAAGGTAAGTATTAGGATCGCGGCTGAGGAAGTCGAAGATATTGTGGCGGGCGGGGTTGCCGCCGGTCGAGAATGATGACCAGGCGACGGGGCTGATCGAGGGAAAGGTGGTGCGCAACGGCGTGAACGTACCCTCCTCGGACAGCTTGCGAAGGTTGGGCAGCATTCCTTCGTCCATGAAACGCTGCGTCAGCGTGGGGTCAAGGCCGTCGAGCCCAAGTATCACCACGCGCCTTACTCTGGCTTTCTTGTAGGGATTCTTACGGAAGATCAGGCGCCACATCCAGCGTATCGGGAATGTGAGGAGGGTGATGATCGCCATGCCGATGGCCGCGAACAACACCAGGAACGACGAGATGAAGGCGAAGCCCGCTCCGGGGCCGATGTAGGCGGGCGCCGCCGCGGGCACTCCCAGCAGGAGCCACGCAGCCAGCAGGCACCAGAAGCCGGTTTTTCTCGTGATCCCTCTCAGCATCCTTATTTCCTTTCAATACCAAGGCGATTTTCTATCTTAGCCGCAAGATCGTGAATTGTTAACGGCGTTTCGAGCAATGCTCCCGTGATAACAAACGCATTATCCCACGTGTGCATTCCGGTCAGATCGGTTCGCGCGAAAACTTCATCTGATCCGAGCCTCCCTTTGAGGTCGAATCCCTCATTGCCGACGGCGATCAGGTCGGCGGCCTGCGACACAAACGGCCCGCTGTAAATCTCTTGGCGAGAGAACACTTCACAGATGACCGGCTTGCCCTCGAATTCGAGGCGCTTCAGCTTTCCGGCGATCTCCTGCGCCAAG
>DATKUA010000237.1:0-8229 GCA_035530855.1 Acidobacteriota bacterium
GGCCGCGGGGATTCTTTTTTATCAGTGGGAAAAAAACTCGCTGAGGAAGATGGCAGTAAGAAATATCGTAAGGCATAAAGTATACATGCATGAAGCTCAAGGAATAGCGTAATTATGGAAAAACAAGTTTTCGGGGACGAGAAGGCAGTTCGAGATGCTGAGGCCAGGACCAAGGCCGTTCTCGACGCCGTCTGTGAAGGGATTTTTACGCTGAATGAACAGGCCGTCATAGAATCGCTCAATCCCGCCGGAGCGAAAATCTTCGGCTATGAGCCGGAGGAGTTGATCGGCCAAAACGCATTCATGTTTCTCGCCGAGCCTTTTAGGGCGGAGTACAACAAACTTCTCAAAGAATTCACCGACGGCGGCAGTGCCAAAACACTTGGCGTCGTCCGCGAGATTCTGGGAGTTAGGAAAGACGGCAGCCTTGTTCCTGTAGAAATAGTGTTGAGTGAGCTGCGGCTCAGCGGCATAAGATTGTTCACGGGTATTGTAAGGGACATATCACAGCGCAAAATTGCTGAGGAGAGACTACGCCGAAGCGAAGAAAAACTGCGCTCGACAATTGAGTCGATGGATGACCTGGTATTCAATCTCGACAGAGACGGAAGATTCCTCGATTGCAATCGGCCGTCGCTGTTGAATCAGCTGTTGCTCCAACCTGGCGCCTTCGTCAACAGGCATTACCGCGAAGCAATGCCGGCAGACTTCGTCGAGTTACTGGATAAGGCAATCGAAGAAGTTGGAAAACAGGATGGGGTGCAGAAATTCGATCATTCAGTCGAGATCGGCGGTAAGACGGCATGGTATTCGGTCGCGGTTTCCGCCCGCAAAGACGACCAGGATCACTACGATGGAGCGACCCTCGTTGCGCGTGATATTACCGAGCGCAAAATGGCTGAGGAAGAGCTCAGATACAGGGCGGATTACGAAAACCTGCTGATCTCCCTGTCGTTGGGACTTATCAACCCGTCCGGCGACGATATCGACAAATATATTGAAAAAACGCTCGAGATTGCGGGTGAGTTTGCCGGCGTCGATCGGGGATATGTCTTTTTCAAATCCCCTGACGGCAAGATCATCAGCAACACTCATGACTGGTGTGCCGCCGGCGCCGAATCGAACAGAAAGGACTTTCCGGCCATACTGTTGGAGGAGTTCCCCTGGGTAAACAGTCAGCTTGAAAGCGCGAAGATCATACACATTCCTGATGCGGATGCTCTCGGCAAGGAAGCCGAAGCCGAGAAGAGGTTGCTCGAGGCGCTTGGCATCAAGTCGGTTCTGGCTGTCCCGATCGAATCCCGGGGTAGGGTTATCGGCCTGCTAGGCTTCAGTACCGTCGCCGAGGCGAAGAAATGGCCGCAGGACTTCATCTATCTCCTGCAGATGATGGGAGAGCTATTTGTCAGCGCTTGGGAGCGCAATCGCGCTGAGCGTGAACTGCGCAATCAAAAGGCCCTGCTCGATTCACTGATCGATTCGATACCCGATCTGATCTTCTACAAGGAGACAGGGGGGATATACCTCGGGTGCAACCAGTCCTTCGCTGAGTATGTCGGTCGCGATGTGGGGGAGATCATCGGGCGGACCGATGGAGAGTTCTTCTCCAGGAACGTTGCGGAATTCTTTCGGGAAAACGACCGAATAATGCTTGCTGACGGCAAGCCGCGACGAAATGAGGAGTGGATCACATATCCGGACGGCCGCTCGGTCTTGCTTGAGACGCTTAAAACGCCCTATTTCGGACCCGAGGGCCAGACCCTTGGGCTGGTGGGGATCAGCCGCGACATCACTGAACGGAAGCTGATTGAAGACAGGCTGCGGCATAGCGAGGAGAACCTGACTACGGTTCTTAATTCCACCGATGATTCGGTGGCCTTGGTTGATCGTGACGGCCGTCTACTGGCGCTCAATGAATCTATGGCAAAGAGATTTAACAAGACCGTGGAAGAACTTCTTGGGACTGATTTTTACAGGTTGTTCGATGTCGGTGATGCTCAAAGACGTCGGGCAATGACTGAGCGGACGTTCAAGAACGGCAAGCTTGTCAGGTTCGAAGACAAAAGAGAAGGCTCGATTATCGATCAAACTCTTTATCCCGTTTTTAATCCCAACGGCGACGTCACGAGAGTGGCGATTTTTGCCCGCGATATTACCGGGCAAGTACGAATCCGTGAAGAGTTGCAACGTGCCAGGGATACGGCAGAGGAAGCCAACCGGATGAAGAGCGAGTTCCTGGCGATGATGAGCCACGAAATCCGCACTCCGATGAACGTGATCGTCGGCACGGCTGACCTGCTGCGGGAAACATCTCTTAGCGAGGAGCAGAAGCATTATGTGCAGTTGTACAGCCGGGCCGGCGAGAATCTCTTGGAATTAATTGACGATATTCTTGACTTTTCAAAAGTGGAAGCGGGGCGCCTGCACCTTGAGAGAGTCACCTTCGATCCTGTGGAGGTCACTGCGAGGACGGTCGAGATGCTGGCTATCCGCGCCCAGGAGAAAGGCCTTGAACTTGTGCTCCGGACCGATCTTGAGGCTCCTGTTGCGACCTTGGGAGACCCGAGGCGTCTGCGGCAGATCCTGATTAATCTAATAGGAAACGCAGTTAAATTCACGGAACGCGGAGAGGTTGTTGTCGGAGTCAAGGCACTTGGATACAAGCAGTTACCGCTAGCGGCAGAGAAGGGGATAGAGCTGGAATTCTCGGTGAGTGACACGGGTATCGGGATCCCCATAAACAAGCTCTCATCTGTTTTCAACAGTTTCGAACAGGCAGATTCGTCGACAACGCGGAGGTACGGCGGAACGGGCCTGGGGCTGGCTATCTCTAAACGGCTGGTGGAAATGATGGGCGGCGAGATTGAGATTGAAAGCGAAGCGGGTCACGGCAGCACGTTCAGATTCAGCCTCGTTCTGCCGGTAGTAGACGGTGTGGTGAAAAACAGGACCGCACCCGATCTCGAAAGCGAAAGACCGCTGTTGTTTGAAAGCAAGGACTCGAGCCGGGCTGCGGCCAAGGAATTGCTTCACCGGTTCAATATCGATGTGACTGCGGTGGCCGACGGCGCCGACGAGGTGATTCCCGCCGTAAAACCTTCGGAGGCTGGGGAGTCACTTCCTGCTAAAAGAAAGTTGCGTATCCTGTTGGCCGACGATGCCCTCGAAAACCAGCTTTTGATCAGGGCCTTTCTTAAGACACAGCCGTACGAGATTGACGTTGCCGACGACGGTGAGTCGGCTTTGTCGGCCTTCAAGGAAGGTAATTACGACCTCGTGCTGATGGATATTGCAATGCCTCGGATGGACGGCTATACGGCCACTGCCGAGATTCGCCGCTGGGAAAGTGAGAAAGGACTTGAGCCGACGCCGATCGTCGCCCTCTCAGCACACGCGAGAGCTGAGGATAGTGCAAAAAGCCTTGATGTCGGGTGCAATGCACATGTGAATAAGCCTGTGCGCAAGGCAGAAATCATTGGCGTGATTGAGCGCCTGGCAGGTAAAAAGAAGGAAAAGATGGAACTATGAGCTCGGGTGAACAAAAGAAAATTGTAGCAAATGTCGACCCGGCTCTCGCGGATCTCCTTGACCTGTTTTTTGAAAAACGCCGGGAAGAGATTTGCAGCATCGAAGAATCATTGAAGATGGCGGATTTCCAAGCGATCGGCTCACGAGCGCATCATATGAAGGGGGTCGGCGGTAGTTACGGTTTCGATAGGGTGACATCGATCGGCGCGCAAATGGAGAAAGCCGCAAAAGCCGGCGACGCAGAGAAGATCAGACACCTCCTTGCCGGGTTGAAGCACTATCTCAACAATGTCGAGGTTGTGTTTTGCAACGATTGAACACGAAAAACGTCTGAAAACCGGCGCACAACCATAAAATATTGCTCGACAAGACCTAGACTGCAACTCACCGAAGGATCTTTCCAGAGATCGATCGTCATTTAGTATCATTATCTTTGAACCATGTGATATAATCCTCCGCATACAATAGATAGATAATTCTAGGGGTTGTTGCAAGGGGCGTTGCTTTTCCTGGCTGTGGTGAAATTGGCACGGGTCAATACGGTAAACTTTCTCGTTCAAGCTGTAGATCTCTCCTGATCTGAGAGCCCACCCCATCTGCTACAAGGCTGAAGTGTTTCAAGTGCCCAAAGAACGGGCCTTGATAGTGCAACCTCCGCGATTTGCGGTTCGAGGAGAAGGGCGAATAAGTGCAATTCTGCGCTCCAACCCTGGAATCAGGGTTGTTTGCGGAGTGACGGCCGGCAGCCGGAGAAAGGGCTGGAACGTCAGTGGAAAACCGGGCGAGGGGGAAAATGAAATTACAAAAGCTGATGGGGCAACTGGAGCGGAGCACACAGGAGCTCGATGATTTCGCTTACTTGGTCTCACACGATCTCAAGGAACCTTTGAGCGGGATTGACGCGTACTCGAAACTCCTGATGGAGGATTACAGCGAGGAGCTCGGGTCGGAAGGGCGTGCCCACCTGGAGATTCTGCAGCGGTTGTCGAAGCGTATGGAAAAACTAGTAGATACACTCCTGCAATACTCTCGTGTGAGCGAACTCGAACTCTCACCGAAGAAAACCGACCTGGATAGCTTGCTCGATAAGGTGCTCGATTCACTACGTGTCACGGTCGAGAAGTCGGGTGCAACTATCAATGTACCGCGTCCCTTACCGGTGGTGGACTGCGACGGCGCGTGGGTAAGGGAGGTGTTTTCCAGCCTGATCGGCAACGCCATCACCTACAACGACAAGGAAGAAAATCGAGTAGAAATCGGCTGGCAGGATAAACCGAAGCAGTCAAACGACGGCAGCGAGAATAGTCACCCGGTTTTCTATGTGCGTGACAACGGTATGGGCATTGACGAAGAAGAGAAAAGCAAGGTGTTTGACCTCTTCACGAGGCTGAAATCAGAAACAAGATTCGGCGAAGGCATCGGCGCCAGCCTGGCCATCGCCAGAAAAGTGGTCGAGAAACACGGCGGCGAGATCTGGCTGGAATCACAACCCAGCGAAGGCACCACATTCTATTTCACGCTGGCTTGAGATCAGGCTCCGCCCGGCGCTCCGCCAAACTAGATCCTTTCTCTGGTCAGAATTGCCCTCGCTTTCGAGTTGTCTCCTCCGCCTCTTCGCCAAGATTCAAACATGTAGTAAAGGGCGGGAAGCACGAATTTGCTCAGAATCAGAGCAAAAATGAAGCCGCCGATATAGACGATGGCAAGTGGCTTATGAATCTCCGAGCCCGTCTTTGTGCCCAGCGCAAGCGGCAGAGCGCCGAAGATCATTACCAGCTCAGTCATCAGGATCGGCCTCAATCGGATTCTCGAGCCTTCGATCACCGACTCCACTAATGGCATGCCTCCCTGCCTCAGCTCGTTGATCGTGCCGATCAGTATGATGCCGTTTTGTAGAGAGATGCCGAAGAGGGCTATGAAACCGATCGCAGAGCTCACGTTCAGGGAGCCTCCGGAGATCCACAGGGCCGTCAGGCCGCCCGCGAGAGCAATCGGCACGCCAAGCAGCACCAACACCGCTTGCCGCAGAGATCCAAAGCTCGAGATCAATGTGATGAACACAACCAGAGCAATCAGAACGGAGTAAAAAATCAGCTGCTGCGAGGCTCGCTGCTGGTTCTCGAACTGCCCTCCGAAAACCACCCGGTAGCCCTGTGGGAGTTCGATCTCGCTGGCGATTCTCTCGCGGGCCTCGGCGACGTATCCCCCGAGATCGCGGTCGCTGATATTGAGAAGTACAACTTTACGCCGATCCATGTTTTCGCGGAAAATCTCTTGCGGCCCCTCGCTTTTCTCGATCACCGCCAACTCCGACAGCGGAATAAGATGTCCTGAAGGCGTATCGATGAGGAGATTACCGATCTCTTCGAAGTCGTCGCGCGCCTGCTCGTGGAATCTCAGCAGTATCGAAAAACGCATGTGCCCGCTGAAGACGTCCGTGACGGCCTGCCCGTTGAGCGCAGTTTCGATAATATCGCTGACGTCGTCGACTTTAACGCCGTGGCGGGCCATCCGTTCACGGTCGAGGTAAATGTTGATCCGCGGCACTCCGGCTGTCTGTTCGATCTGAGCGTCGGCCGTGCCCCCTATTTGTGTGAGAACACCGAAAATCTCCTGGATCTTGCTGTTCAAGACCTCAAGATCAGGCCCGAAAAGCTTCACCGACAGCGCGCCCTCGGTTCCGGTCAGCATCTCGGCCAGCTTGTTCTGGATCGGCTGCTCGTAAATCGTTCTGATCCCGGGAACCTTTGTCAGCTCGACTCTCAACGCTTCGATGATCTCCACCGACGAGCGCCGGCCCTCCCCAAACGGAGTGAGATCCAGGGTGAAATGACTGTGGCTCACCGGGTGAGCGTGCTCCGATTGCTCTGCGCGGCCCGTTTCCCGGGTGACCGACAGTACTTCCGGAAACTTATCCTTATCGATCATGATGGCTTCGATTTCCTTGCCGACCCTGGTTGTCTCTTCCAGGCTTGTGCCGGGCAGCATGGTGACGCTGGCGATGATCGCCCCCTCGTCCATCTGCGGCATGAATTCCGTTCCGAGATTCGGCAAGATCAGAATGAACACGAAAGCCAACATCACTGCGATCACCGGCACGGTGTAATACCACCGGTTGACGAACCAGCGCAGGGCTGGTGTATAGACGGCCTGAGCCCCCCGGATCACCGGATTCTCCCGAGTCGCCCGGATCCGTTTCAGCATCAGCGAGGCCAGAACCGGCTTGATCGTTATAGCACCCAGGAAGCTGCCGATCAGCGCCATGCCCACGGCAAAGGCGGTGGGAGCAAACATCTTCCCCTCGATTCCCTGCATGAAAAACATTGGGATGAAGACGAGGAAAATAATCAGACCTGCGCTGAAGAGGGCGTGCGCAACTTCTTTCGTTGCTTCATAGCAGATCCGGACAATCGAGCTGCGCTCCTCTTCAGGTTTGTTCTTGTTCTGCAATAGTTTGCGATAGATGTTCTCAACCACGAATATCGAGGAGTTGGCCATCTTACCGATCCCGATTGCCAGGCCGCCAAGACTCATAACGTTAATCGTCACGCCGAACAGCCACATCATCAGCACGGAGATCAATATTGAGTAGGGGATAGTGATCACCGCGATGATTGCGGACCGGATGTTGCCCATGAACAGCACGATCACCAGCGTGATCAGGATCGCGCCCTGGATGATCGACTCCTGGATATTCGACACGGATTCCTGAATGAAAATCGACTGGTCGTAGTACGGCAGAATTTCGACACCTTCGGGAAGCTGCTGCTCCAGTTCGGCGATCGTTTGCTTCACTCGATCGATCGTTTCGAGCGTGTTGCCGCGGAACTGTTTTTCCACGACGAGCATCACCGCGTCCCTGCCGTTGTGTCCCGCTGTGCCGCGGCGAAAGCTAGGCCCGATCGAAACCTCTGCAAGATTCCTGACGAAGATCGGAATGTTATTACGCGTATCCACGACGATGTTGGCGATGTCGTCGATCGATTCAATTCTGCCGATACCACGTATCAACTGCTCCTGCTGGCGTTGCGTCATGATCCCGCCGGTGCTGTTGCGGTTGCTTGAGGCAATTGCCTCGCCCACCTCGGCAATCGTGATGCCGTAATTACGCAGTTGATCGGGCTTCAGCATCACCTGGAATTCCCGCACGTAACCACCGAGGTTAACCACATAGCTCACCCCTGTGGTGCTCAGCAACCGGTAACGCACAACCCAGTCGGCAAGCTCGCGCAGTTCCATTTGGTCCACGGAATCGCTGATCAGCACGAAGCCGTAGATCTCGCCCATGCGCGACGAAATCGGACCGAGAATCGGGGATGCCGTGCCTGCTGGAAGCTGACCGCTGACCAGTTCCAGCTTTCCCGATACGATCTGGCGCGCGAGATAGACGTCGGTATTCCAATCGAACTCAACAGTAACTACAGAGATGCCCGTGCTCGATTCCGAGCGGATGCGGGTAACTCCCGGGGAACCGTTGAGAATACTCTCGAGCGGAAGGGTTATCAGCCGCTCGACATCCTCCGCCGACATGCCCGGGTTCTCGGTGATTATGTTGACCAACGGCGCGTTGAGATCCGGGTAGATGTCCACAGGCATGCTGTTGTAGGCAAAGATTCCCAAAACGCAGATGATGATTACGATGAAAATCGACAAAAGCCGATTGTTAAGCGAAGCTCGGGTAATTGCATCAATCATATCTTC
>DATKUA010000238.1:0-6966 GCA_035530855.1 Acidobacteriota bacterium
TTTCGCGTTGGCCTTCACGGCCATGATCTCGCCGGCGCAGGAAACCGCTATCCTGATGCCCGAGGATCACGCGAAAGAGGTCAACGTCGGCACGCCGCAGGTTTCGCCCGACGGCAAGTGGATCGCCTATTCGGTGACGCGTCCGAAGGGCGACGAGGGCCGCGAGAGCGACATCTACCTGATGCCGTTCGAGGGCGGCGAACCGCTAAGGCTGACGGCGGCGGAGGGTAGCGAGAGCGGCTACGTCTGGAGTCCTTGTTCAAAGAAGATCGCCTTCTCGGCGCGGCGCGAGGGCGGCGACAGCCAGATCTACGTGATCGACATCCGCGGCGGCGAAGCGGTCAAGCTCACCGAGATCGATACCGGCGCGTCCGGCCCGGCATGGTCGCCCGACGGCAAGTGGATCGCCTTCTACTCGAGCCTCGGCGAGACCCACAGCGAGGAGGAGCAGAAGGAGTTTGACGACGTCCACTATAGCCCTCACCTGCGCTACTACCACCTAGGCCCGGGCTGGGACGAGGGCGAGCGGCAGCGGATCTTTGTCGTGCCCTCCTGTGGCGGCGAGGCGAAGCAGTTGACCGACGGCGAGTGCGCCGACGAGGGCGACCACTCGATGGCCTGGAGTCCCGACTCGAAGACGATCGCCTACGTCAGCAACCGCGCCGCGGAGTGGTGGAACACGATCGACACCAACGTCTACATCGTCGATGTCGAGAGCGGTGAAAGTGTCCAGGTGAGCGAGAATATCGGCCCCGACCACTCCCCCGCCTTCAGCCCCGACGGCAAGTGGATCGCCTGGCGCGCGATCTTCGAGTACAACTACGAGAGCGAGAACTACAAGATCGTGGCCAGGCCCTTGGCCGGCGACGAGCCGGTGACCCTGACCGCCGCGCTCGACCGCACCGTTCGCGACATCGCCTGGGGCCCCGAGAGCAGGCGCATCTACTTCACCGCCTCCAGCGAAGGCAGCCGCAACCTGCGCTACGTCGAGGTCGACAAGCCGGACGTCTTCAATGACGTCACCAGCGGACAGAACCTGATCTCCGGCTGGTCGGTCGTCGACAACGATCGCTTCGCCATGCAGCGCGGCAGCGACGTCGAGGGCAACGAGATCTTCACGCTCGTCGACGGCGAGTTCAACAAGCTCACCGAATACACCGCCGAGTTCTGGGGCGGCTACAGCGTGATGCCCTGCGAGGAGATCTGGATCGACACCGAGGACGGGCGCCGCGCGCAGGGCTGGCTGATCAAGCCGGTCGGCTACGAGGAGGGCAAGCGCTACCCGCTGATCCTCTCGATCCACGGCGGGCCGCACGGGATGTACAGCCCCTCGCTGCGCTTCGAGTACCAGCTCTTCGCCAACCACGGTTACGCGGTGCTCTTCGCCAACCCGCGCGGCTCCGACGGCTACGGCCAGGAGTTCCAGGACGTGATCGTCGAGAACTGGGGCGCCCCGACCTGGGCCGACCTGGAGCGCTTCGTCGACAAAGCGATCGAGATGGGTGTCGCCGACCCCGACAAGCTGGGGGTCACCGGCGGCTCCTTCGGCGGCTACGCCACCAAGTGGATCGTCGGCCAGACCGACCGCTTCAAGGCCGCCATCCCGGTGGCCGGGCTGAGCAACATGGTCTCGTTCTGGGGCACCACCGACGAGCAGTTCTTCGCCGAGAAGGAGATGGGCGGCGTGCCGTGGGACAACCGGGAGGTCTACCTGCGCAACAGCCCGCTGTGGTACGCGAAGAACTTCAAGACGCCGACGATGATCCTGCACGGCAACAACGACTGGCGCGTGCGCATCGAGCAGGGCGAGCAGTTCTTCACCGCGCTGCAGAAGATGGGCGTGCCGAGCGTGTTCGTCAACTTCCCCGGCGAGCAGCACGGCGTGCGCGGCTCAGCCCACCGCACGCTCTACTACAAGCTCAAGCTCGAGTGGTTCGACCACTGGCTGCTGGGCAAGCCGGTGAAGCTGGCCAAGTACATCACACCCAAGCCCTACGTCCACCCGCCCCAGCCCTGAGCGCGGCAGCAAGCCGGTAAATCGAAGGGAGGTCGAGAGGCCTCCCTTTTTCGTTCAGGGTGCGCTAGTCGGCCGCAGCCGTTGAGCGAATGCGGGCGGGATAAATCCCACCCCTACGGTGGATTGGCAATGACCGTGCGATTGAACGTAGGGGGCGTCCACCGCGGCGGTTGTATTCGCCCTCGGCGAATGCGGGCGGCATAAAAGCCGCCCCTACCGTGGATTGGCAGTGACCGTGCCGATTGAATGTAGGGGGCGTCCGCCGCAGCGGTTGTGTTCGCCCTTGGCGAACGCGGGCGGGATAAATCCCGCCCCTACGGTGGATTGGCAATGACCGTGCCGATTGAATGTAGGGGGCGCATTTATGCGCCCCGCGGTTTTAAGTGCCCCACATCTGGCGGAGACGACCCTACATGGATCGGTAAGATCCTACACGGCACTGTAGGGGGGTCGTTCACGGCCCCCGTCTTTCATTTATCTCCTCTGCGTTCTCAAGGGGGGGAACAAGCGGTGGCCCTGCAGGCTTAAAAGGAAAGGGCGTGCTCACCCCCCAGGGAACACGCCCTAAATCCAGAAAAGGTAAATCGTTAATTAATAACGATAAACACTCGATATCATGGTGGGCGATACTGGATTCGAACCAGTGACTTCCACCGTGTGAGGATGGCACTCTACCGCTGAGTTAATCGCCCGCTCGAAGACTCAATTTACAGCAGCCTCTCCGCCGCGTCAAGAACTCTCCAGATCCGACCTCAAATCCGAGAAATCAGCGTCTTGCGCCCAAACACATTCGCGAAGAGAGTACCCTATGCCGATCCAGGAGTATCTAATCAGAGTATTCAAATGGAACCACTTGAGCGTTCCCCCTGCCGTGTAATCCCGAAAATTTGCTTGTAACTGCAATTAAATCAAAATCCTTACGCAACTACTTGACAACAATATAATTCAGCAATAGTATTATTATGGTGCCCAAGGGATTGCCAGGCGCGTACCCTTGGGCTTTTCCTTTATCTCAATTATTAATATCAGCCTGGGGGAATGAAATTGAGGCCATGGTTCGACGCAGCCACACTGATCATTGTGCAAACCGCTCCCTGAGTCGACCAGTGATCTCAGCTTCTGGATTTGAGCTTCCATCCGGATGATTTGTCAGATCCGCTCCTGCACTCCGGGTCCTCTTGTCTGAGAACCCAAGCACTTCCGGTTCCCCCATCAATTAATAGTAAACAACCAGACTCATTCATCATACCCCGAGTTAACTGCAGAGCACTTTGAATCGACGCCTGAATTGAATGGGCGTGAACAACAACGGAACCGGGGCACTCCACACACCGGCATTCCGTGAAAGGAGGATTGGATGAGCACTATGATTGGGACCCCATCAGAAGCGCCGGCCGGACGCGCACCTATCATGATGCTGGCTACGGCAACCGTTCTGGTTCTCCTGCTGTCGGTCTTCGCGACGGCCCAGGAGAGAGAGGAGGAAGCTTACAGGATCGAATGGCGCGGGCACACGTTTTACACCGACAAACCGATGCCCGCAATGCCCAGAGCTTTGACGCTTGAGTCCTACCCGATATCCGAAGAGGGATATTACTTCGTCCAGTTCGAGGACAAGGTCACACCGGAAATGAAAGCCGCCGTGGTCGCGGCGGGCGGCACACTGTTCAATTACCTGCCGGTCAACACCTACATTGTGAAGATGGATGCTGAGGCGCGCATGAAGGTGTCCTCGCTCGGGTTCGTGCAGTGGGTGGGTATATACCAGCCCGCGATGCGTCTTTCCAGGGAGCTTATCGCGCTGACCAGGGGAGAAGAACCGGAGGTCCCGAAACCTCCGGAAAAACTCGAATTCAAGAAGCCCGGAGAGGAAAGAGCGGAAGACGAGATCACTCTGACCATCGAGACCTTCAAGGGCGAGAGCCTCGACAGGATCAGCCGTGCTGTATCCGATGCCGGCGGCAAGATCGTGGCGTCGGACGAGGGGAAACGCAGGTCGCGGTTGCGAGTGACTGTTTCCCGCGACCGCATCTTCGACCTGGCCCGAATCAGTGGAGTGTTGTGGATACACGAATACATTGCCCCAGAAGTATTCAACGACGTCGCCAGGGGCATAATGAATGTCTCTACTGATGTGTGGAACACGCACGGATTACAGGGCAACAATCAGATTATCGGCATCGCAGATACAGGTCTGGATTCGGGTGTTAACGACGCATCCATGCACGACGACATCGAAGGAAGAATCATCAGCATTATCAGCTGGCCGGTGCAGCCCGTCGGTGGAGTACCGATAGATGACGGGGCCACAGACCTGAACAGCGGTCACGGCACTCATGTGTCCGGCTCGGTGCTTGGCGACGGAACAATCTCGGGGGGAAACTTTAGTGGCGTTGCCCCGCAGGCTTCCGTTTTTTTCCAAGCAGTAGAACAATTCAGGTTCGGTGAATATTCCTTAAGTGGAATCCCCATTGACCTGAATGATCTTTTTCAGGAAGCCTATGATTCGGGAACCCGAATTCACACGAACAGCTGGGGAGCTCCAAATTTCGGTGGTTACAACAATATGTCCGAGGACGTCGATGAATTCGTCTGGAACAATCCAGACATGCTGATTCTCTACGCTGCCGGCAATGATGGTTCTGATGTAAACGGCGACAGCGTTGTTGAAGAAGGCTCAGTGGGTGCTCCCGGCACCGCGAAGAACTGCCTGACCGTAGGAGCCACAGAGAACGACAGGGCGGGGATTCCGAACACATACAGCCCCACAAGATACGGCCCTGTGATCGCCACGGATCGTGTAGCCGACGATCCGGACGGCATGGCGGCATTCAGCGGGCGTGGCCCGACGGACGAAAATCGGATCAAGCCTGATGTAGTCGCGCCGGGGACCATGATTGTTTCCGTCCGATCCCAGGCTTCGCCCAATACCGTGTGGTACAGCGATGATGTCGAAGGCGGAGCGGCCGGCTGGAATCCGGCGGGCACATGGGCACGGGTCAATACCGACTCTCACAGCGGGACCTGGTCGTGGCACGACAGCCCGGGGGGGAACTACGTCGACGGGACCAACATCTCTGTTCGCTTGCCTGATCAAAATATTAGCGGAGGAGGCCTGGGCAGCAAGTCAATCCAGCTTTGGTGCCGCTACGAGATGGGATCGGGCGACGAATGGAGACTCGAGGTATCTGACGATGGCGTGTCATGGGCCGGCATTTCTTTCCCAGGAATTCAGGACTGGGAATTGACCAGCATCGGTTTGGGGCCGTATTCAAACGAAGCAAACCTGCGGATACGCTTTCGTTTGATCTCCGACGCGGATGGGAACACTGGGGATGGGCTCTACATTGACGATGTCCGCATAGTAGAAGGCGCATTCGGACACGGCCTGCTGAGCGACTTCGGCTTGGCAGTTGCGGGATCCCCGGAGGATGCAAATTACCTGTTGATGGGCGGAACAAGTATGGCCACCCCGCTAATGGCGGGTGCCGCCGCGATAGTGCGCCAGTACTACGCGGAAGTGGAGAACCTCCAGTACATATCGGCTGCGTTGATTCGCGCCACACTAATTAACGGCGTGGTGGAAATCAGCCCGGGTCAGTATGGAGTCGGCGCCACAAGAGAGATCCCGGACAAACCGAACAATGTCGAAGGCTGGGGGCGTGTCGATCTGGAAAACAGCATCTTCCCCGACGCGCCTGCCGTGCTTGATCATGTCGATGAGCTTGCCGGCTTCAGCGCAACGAACGAGGAACACTTCTACGAGCTGCACATCACCGACGGCAGCGTTCCTGCGGTGATCACGATGGTCTACCATGATTACCCCGGCGCAACTCTGCAGAATAATCTCGACATGACAATCAACCCTCCCGGCGGCGGCCCGCTATATCCCAACGGCCTGACCACGCCCGATACCCAGAACAACGTCGAGCAAATCGTCATACACGCTCCGGCACCCGTCACCTATACAATCAGCATCAAAGCGGATGACATCCAGTATCCCTCTCAGCCGTACGCGCTGGTGACCTCGGCTGGAGGAACGCTGAGCAAGCGAGAGCCGGTCGACGTCATGTTGGTGCTCGATATTTCAGGTAGCATGCTTGCTCAGGCCTGCCCGGGATGCGAAGCGAAGCTCGAGGTTCTCAAGCAGGCAGTCGAGCTCTTTGTGAGCATCTGGACGGCAGTTGCGGCACCCGGAGACAGGCTGGGAGTCAATTACTTCCGGACCAGCATAGATGAGCATACAGTCGGAGGCGATGTGCTGCTGCCTGTCCAGCCCAATGCAGCCGACATCATTGCCGATGTGAATGGCCAGACAACCACCTGGGCCAATCTCACGGCGATGGGCGGCGGCCTGCAGGCGGCCATAAACCGGCTTGTTGACGCGGACCGGCCGCGAAACATAATCCTGTTCACCGACGGCATGCAGAACGTCAATCCGAAGGTGATGAGGATCGACGACAGCCCGCCCCCCGGAGAGTTCCATCTTGAGATAGCTCACGACCTGACCGATGACGATTACTCCAACATCAATCCAGAAGATCCACCGAGGCGGCTGGACGACGATCTTGATATTAAGGTTAATACGATCGGTGTCGGCGCCTCCGAACCATACATGCAACGGCTGACAGAGATCTCGGAGAAGACCGGCGGGCTGTCGAAGCACACAATCGCACTCGACTACGATTTGCGGCGCTTCTTTGTCGAAGATCTCATCGACGCACTCCGCCACAACAGCCCCCAACTGCTCGCTTACCGCTACGGCAAGATTGCCGGGGAGACAACTACCGAAACTTTTACGGTCAACGACACAGTCCGCCGCGTCGTCCTGGTCTTGAGCTGGAAAAAGGGAACCCGGATGTGGTTCAGTGTCGAGAAGGACGGTGTCGATATCAGCAAGGCGGGCAGGTATATCAATGGCGGCTTCTACAGTATCTACTCGCTCGGCT
>DATKUA010000239.1:0-3872 GCA_035530855.1 Acidobacteriota bacterium
GGCGGCGGTGATCAGAACGTTTAGTTCACTCTTCATTTATCGAGCCCAAACCATCTTAACATCCATACTAATCCCGGTCAGTTTAATAAACAGCTACAAGAGATCTTCATCCCTCAGATCCGGAATGACAGCGGTTTTGAACATCTCTGCGATCCCTGCCTTTTTGGCCTCCAGCCTGAGCTGTTCGACGCAGATGGAAGCACCGAGCACAGCGTCGATACCATCAGGCAGCCGCGAGATGTGGTGAACCGCAAGCCCCTCGATTTCCCGGCCCTCCATCTCGGAACGGCTGTCGGCGAAGCAGATGACCTCAATGCCGGTGAGTTTCTGCAACAGAGCCAGCATTCGCCGCCCGGCGGCGCCAGTGCCAAAAATCGCCACTGCGGAAATCCCCCCTGCCTCGAGTTTGATTAGCTCACGTCCCGCTGCGCGGTCCAACACATCACCCCACCGTTCGATGAACAACTCTTGAGCTCTGCCCCTGGCGGCATGGGCCGGACCCTCCGGCTTGGTGGCGCTCTCGTGATGGATGAGGACGCTGTCGCGGCAATAGATGCTGCGCAGCCCCAGGAGACGCGCCCGCAGGCAGAGGTCAGCGTCTTCGTAGCTGAAGAAATACTGCTCATCGAAACCGCCGAGCTGGCGGAATAGTTTGGAACTGACCGCCAGGCAGGCTCCGGTGACGCCCAGGACCGGGCGATCCTGCTGCAGGGAGAGATTCCCGGGAGAGGAGTCGCGGCCCAGGTGCGCGGGCAAGCCCCATAATCCAAGGCCGATGCCGGCGTGCTGAACCGTTCCTCCGGGGTAGAGGAGAAGGGAACCGGAGATTCCGGCATTGTCATCTTCCAGCACCGTCAACAGTGGCTCGAGCCAGCCTTGCCGCGCCTCGATGTCGTTGTTGAGGAAGACCAGGTCTTCACCCTGCGCCTCGGTTGCAGCGGTGTTGCAACCCGCTGCGAAGCCGAGGTTGCGGTCGCTGCGCACCAGTTTGATTCCGGCTTGGCGCGCCAGTTGTTTGATATGCCTGGCGTCGCTGCCGGACGATCCGTTATCGAAGAGGATAATCTCAGTGTCGGCCGGGACGGTATAAAGCAGGGAGTTGATACAGAACTCCGTCATCTCCGCCTCGCCGTGAGCGAGAATGATAATGCTGGAGCGGGGCATTTCAGCCTCCCCCGCTTTCTCTCAATACCTGCCGGTAGAGATCAGCGCAGCGTTCCGTGGTCCTCGTGCGCACGTAGCGTTTCAGGATCATCAAGCGCGCAGCACCGGCGAGCCGAGCGGCCAAATCTGAGCTCTCAAGCATCCTCCCGATCGCAACCGCAATTTGTCGGGGATCGCTCGGATCGACTGCAATAGCCGTTTCGCCATCGATTATCAGATCCGCCGCCCCTTCAACCGCCGTCGATACAACCGGTACACCCAGTGCCATCGCCTCCATGATCGCAATCCCCAGCCCCTCGCTCAGCGAGGGAAAGACGAAGAGGTCCGCCCCGGCCAGCAGCGGAAGCGGGTCGTCGACCTCCCCGGTGAACGCCACTTGTCTGTTTACACCCAGTCTCCGGGCCGCTCCGACCAACTCCGCATGGTATTCCTTGTCTTTGAGCGCCCCGATAAACGCCAGGCGGCAACCGGCCTCGGACGGCAGCAAGGCCAGAGCCTCGATCGCCGCCAGTTGATTTTTACGCCGCTCGATCACCGCGAGGTCGGCCAGTATCGGGTTTTCGCTGTGCTCGAACCCGCAGGCTTCCTCCAGCAATGCGCGCCCTCCCCTGATCTCGAAGAGCGCGGGATCGATCCCCGGGGGGATCATCTCGATCCTCTCAAGCTCGATTCCCTTCCTCTCGAGGAAATCGCGGTACCAGGAGGAAATCACGATCATCCTGTTGCAGCGGCTAAAGGCTTGGGTATCAACAGTATCCATCCATCTCGGTCGGCCAATGCCCCAGGAGTAGAAGGTGGCGACCACGGGGATACGGCAATCCAGCCGTTCGAGAGCGGAATGTGCCGCGGCCGCAGGTACACCCGAGTGTGCGTGGATAACATCGTACCGGACCTCTCGCAGACGCTTCGCGAGCCGGTTCGCGCTGTCCTGGAGGATTTTGGGATCGCGGTCGAAGAAATTGATCTGTTCGTATGCGATGCCGGCGAGTCCGAGCTTTTTTACCAATTGAGGCCAGTCGTGCAGGCGGGAGGTTTCCCCGCTGGAGATGACTTCGCAAGCGAAGCCGTGCCCGCGCAGTTCCTGCGCCAGCTCGACGATCATCCTGCCCGCGCCGCTCTGCAGCATCGGTGCGAGATGCAGCACTCGCCTTCCTGGTTTCGCCAAGTGAAAACCTCTCCCCGTTTGACGATTCTGACGTTTCGGGGGCGCCTGCGCAAGGCGGCGCCCGTGGGTACTTATCGGAAGATTTCTTCGACACCGTTAGGAATGCCCATGCGAACCGACCTGATTTCCATTTATCTCTGTGATGCCCCGGCCGTCCTTGCGTGTTAGGATTTCAACGGGGGGTTAGGGATGCTCGTCGAGACAGCGATAGCCTGGTCAGCCGAGATTTTGTTGATTATCGCGGCGGCCTACGTCTTCCTTTTCAGCCTGAGGGAGCGGCAACCCCGCGCGGCGATGATCGGCGGTAGCATGTTCGCCGCGGCGGCGGCGGGTTGGGCGGCGTTTATCCTTGCCTTTCCCGGATTTCACCTGGTTCTGGTGATGACGTTCTTCGCCGCCTGTGCAGTTCTGTCGGCTCTCCTGTTTTCCCGCTTCGGCCGAAATCCGGAGCCTCCAGAGCCCCCTATTGAGCGAATGGACGAGCGGAGGGTCATTTTCGCGCGCGCCCGCTACTGTCCCGACGACGGCCGCTACGAAAACTTCTATGCCGAGTTTCCCGAATTGAGGAGCATCGACGATACCCTGCGCGCGATGCCGCGCCTCGGCGAGCAGGGTGGTGTCTCCTTCGATCCCCTCAATGCCGCGCTGATGGAGGCGCAGTTCGATTGGATCGAGAGGATCCGGGAGACCGTCGAGGGGCCTGTTGCGCCTCGCAAGATCGAGATAGGTCCCGAAGACGCGGCAGTCCGCCTCAAGGGCGCGGCACTGCATCTAGGCGCCGTTTCCGCGGGCACAACCGCTGTCGATCCCGGCCATGTCTACTCCCGCATCGGCCGCGGGATGGGCAAGTGGGGGGCAGAAATCGATCCGCGGCAACAACCCTACGCACTCGTCTTCGCCGTTGAGATGGCGGAAAAGATGATGGCAGCCTCGCCTCTACAACCGGTGGTTGTCGAGAGCAGCGGCAAGTATGTGGAGGCCGCTAAGATCGCGCTGGTGATCGCCGAGTACATCAGGATGCTAGGTTATCCGGCGCGCGCGCACATCGACGGCAACTATCGCGTGGTGCTGCCCCAGCTTGCCGCCGATGCCGGCCTGGGAGAGGTCGGGCGCCTGTCGCTACTAATCACCCCGCAAAACGGGCCCCGCGTCAGGCTGGGAGCTGTCACGACAACACTTCCGCTGCCTCAGGCCGAGCCGGTCAGCTTCGGCGTTCAGGACTTCTGCGGTATTTGCCTCAAATGCGCGCGTAATTGCCCAGCAGGCGCCCTGCCCACGGGAGGCAAGGAAGAACTGCGCGGCACGACTTACTGGCGGATGAATCCCGAAAAGTGTTACCGCTATTGGCGCAAGGTCGGCACCGACTGCGGTATCTGCATCGCAGTCTGCCCCTACAGCCATCCCGGGGGGCTGATGCACTCCGTCGTGCGTGCAGCCTGCCGTCGCAGCGCTGTCAGTCGGCGGCTGTTCTCGAAAGCCGACGATCTTTTCTACGGTCGCGCGCCCCGCTCCACCCGCTACCCCGCTTGGATGCTCGCAGGGC
>DATKUA010000240.1:0-10118 GCA_035530855.1 Acidobacteriota bacterium
ATGCCATAGGCCCCGGCTTTGTCCATTGGCTCGCCGGTGCGAACATACCAGTCGATCATGCCCTCATCCATAGGGTCGAATTCCACAACTGTTTCAGCAAAATCAGCAGTATTTCGCTCGCCGGCCAGGGCGACGGCGGTGATCACGCTGTGGCTCCTGCCGCTCAACAGCTTGAGCATGGTGCGCGCTTCGCCGGCATCGCGCGGTTTGCCGAGAATTGTGCCGTCCACCACCACAACAGTGTCGCAACCGATGACAAGTTCATCCTCGCCTTTGCGACCCCGCTCGGCTTTCTCCTTCGCCATCCTCAGAGCGAAATCACGAGGTTCTTCGCCATCAAGCGGGATTTCGTCGACTGAAACAGGCCGCACAGTGAATTTCACCCCGATTCTGCTGAGCAGTTCGGCGCGGCGGGGTGAGGCCGAGGCCAGGATTATCTTCGGTAGTTTCGGTGCCATGGCACGGGATTCTACAGACGCGCGCCGCTGCGGTCCAGCGGTATCAAGCGTTGAGCAGTTATGCTAGACTCCGCCCATGCGAACTGACGCTCTAATTAAGGCAGCAATAGCCAATATCAGGGTCGAACCCGACCAACGTTCCGAACTCTTCAGCCAGGCGCTCTTGGGCCATCCGGTGGAGATCCTGGAGGAGCGCGGCAGTTGGCGGCATTGCAGCTTCGACGACGGTTCTCTGGGATGGATTCAACAGGGCTCGCTGGCTCTAATCTTCAGTGGCAACGAGCTCTATATGACTGAAGAAACGGTCATCACAAGAACGCTGATTTCTCGATGCCAGGCGCAGCCGATGCCAGGCTCCGAGACCCTGATGATCATCACCGACGGCAGCAGGCTGATTAAGACGGGCGGGGCGGGAAAGTGGGCGGAAGTTCTTCTCCCCGACGGCAGTAAAGGCTGGCTGTCAGCACGGATCTGCCTGAGGGCCGGCAAGTTGCCCCCACCGGAACCGGCAAAAATCAAATCCCTCGCCGAGGAGTACCTGGGACTGCCCTATGCCTGGGGCGGCACTTCTTCGCTGGCGGTGGATTGCTCCGGCCTGGTGCAGCTCATCTACAGGCTCCACGGCGTAGTGCTGCCACGCAATTCGTTCCAACAAGCCGACGTGGGAAAACTGATAGATGCATCCGGCAACTCAAATGATTTTCAGCCGGGCGACCGGCTCTTCTTTGCTGAGAAAGAGAATATCGATCACGTAGCGCTGTCAGCGGGAGGTGCTGAGTTTATCCATTCGTCGATGAGCAACGGCTGCGTCAAACGGGAATCGCTCGATCCCGAATCGCAGCTCTACAACGGCAGGCTTGCTACAATGTTCCGCCACGCCCGGCGGATCATCTAGAAATCGAATCCCCTTTGTGCCAGGATGCCTTTCTTATAAGGATGTTTTATCTCCCGGACTTCGCTCACTAAGTCCGCCTTTTCCATCAGCCTGGGATGCGCGTAGCGGCCGGTGAGGATCAGGTGCAGCAACGGCGGCTTCTTGTCGACCACCTCCAGAACCTGCTCGATCGTTAGCAAGCCCTCCTTCACGGCGTTGTTGATCTCATCGAGGATGACAAGCTGGTATTCACCCGAGGTGATCACCTCTTGCGCTCGCATCAGGCCTTTCAGGGCCGCCTGCTTGTGTGCCTCTTCAGGCCGGTCGTCACCCATGATTTTGTAAAAACCCAATCCTGCCCGCTCGAGCACGAAGTCGGGCGCCAGGCGCTCGATGCCGTCGATCTCGCCGTAATGCCAGTCGCCCTTGATGAACTGGATCATGATCACCTTGTGGCCGTAACCGAGGGCGCGCACGGCCGTGCCGATCGCGCTGGTGGTCTTACCCTTGCCGTCGCCGGTGATTACCGCGAGGATTCCCTTTGCTTCCGCCTGCGGTTCCATCCGCTGCTCCTCAGTGGACCACGTCGCCTTCCAAGTCCGCCTCGTCCTCCTCGTCGCTGCCTTCGGTCAGGTCCCACTGGTCGTAAAGATCAAGTGGTAACTCCTCGACGAAGCGGGAAGGCTGGCACATCACCCTCATTTGCCTGTCGTAGATATTTATCGGGTAGGTTATATAGAGATATTCCTTGGCGCGCGTGGTGCTGACGTAGAACAGGCGGCGCTCTTCCTCGAGCTGGTCGTCGCTGCGCACGCTGAAGGTGCTGGGGAAGCGCCCTTCGATCGCCCAGATCAGGAAGACCACCTGCCACTCCAGGCCCTTGGCGCTGTGGATCGTCGAGATCGTCAGCTTTTCGCTGTCGGGATCGGTCTCGTCGCCGGTTTCGGCAAAGCGGTCCTGCGGCTCGATCGAGAGGTCGGTGACGAACGAGGAAAGGCTGCGGTAGCGGTTCGAGATGCCGATCAGGTGCTGGATATCCCTTATCCGCTGCGGGTAGTTGTCGAACTTGTCCTTGAGGATCGGCTCGTAGTACTCATGCGCAATGCTCAGCAATTCCGACGGCGCCGATTTATCCCGCCTGCGCCAGAGGTCGGCCATCAGCGTCCGGTAGCGCTGGAACGACTCCGTTTTCGGGCGCTCGGCCTTCAACAGCGCAGCGAAGGGCTGGGGATCGGATAGAATCGAGCCGAGCAGCAGATCGATTGTCGCCGGGCCGACGCCGTCGATCAAGCGGAGCGAGCGCGACCAGGCGAGCTCGTCCGTTGGGTTGGCCAGCAGGCGCAGATGGGCGACTAGATCCTTAATATGCGCGCTCTCAAAGAAACGCATGCCGCCGCGCTTGACGTAGGGGATGTTGCGCCGCCCCAGCTCCAGCTCCAGGTCAGAGCTGAGGTAGGAGGAGCGGAATAGCACGGCCATCTGGTTGAGCTCGATGCCCTCCTCGCGGTGCTCGAGCAACTTCTGTGCGATAAAGCGGCTCTGGTAGGCCTCATCTTCGGCGGGAATGATCACCGGCTTGGGGCCGGCCCCCCGTATTGCCGTCAGAATCTTCGTATACTTCTCCACCGCCTTGTCGATCGTGGCGTTGGCGACGTTGAGTATCTGCTGCGTGCTGCGGTAGTTGATCTCCAGCTTGATGATCCGCGCGCCGGGGAAGCGCTTGGGGAACTCGAGGATGTTGCGGAAATCGGCACCGCGGAAGGCATAGATGCTCTGGCTATCGTCGCCGACGACCATCACGTTACCCTTCTCGCCGGCCAAGAGTTGCACTATACTGTCCTGCATCGGGTTGGTGTCCTGATACTCGTCGACCATGATATAGCGGAACTGCCGCTGCAGTTTCCTGCGGATCGCCTCGTTTTTCTCTAACAGCTCTATCAGTTTGATCAACAGGTCGTCGAAATCCATCATCCCGCGCGCGGCCTTGACCTTTTCGAACTCGCCGCGAATCGCTTCCATCGGCTCGATGAACTCGACGTAGTGGGGGAACTCGTCGTAAACGATCATCTCCACCGGCATGTCCTTGTTGACCGCTTTGCTGAACAGCTTCTGCAGTGTCTGACGGCGAGGAAAACGGCGTTGTTTAAAGTCGATGCCCGCGGCCGAGCGGCAACGCCCGATCAGCTCCATGCTGTCGGCGGTGTCGAGAATGGTGAAGTTGTTCGGATATTTGATGACTTCAGCGTTGCGGCGAAGGATTGCCGCGGCGACGGAATGGAAGGTGCCGCCTTCTATCCGCCCGAATTCGCCGCTGACAAGCCCGGCCGCACGGCGCAACATCTCCTCGGCCGAGCGGCGCGTGAAGGTTAGCAGCAGCACCTCTTCCGGCCGGATGCCCTGCTCGACCATGTAGGCCAGACGGTAGACCAGGGTGCGGGTCTTGCCGCTGCCCGCTCCGGCGATCACCAGCACCGGCCCCTCCAACGCGCTCACCGCCTCAAATTGCGCGTCGTTCAGCTCATCGCGGTAGGTGAACTCCACCTCGGGCTTCGGCAGCGCCACGTCGTCGCGAAGGACATATTTTTTCTTCTTTTCAGACATAATCTTGTCCGTGAATCCAGCGCTTAGGATACCACCCAACGCCTCAATTCGCCCACCTCATCCACCACCCTGGGGGGAGGCCGCAAAGGGTGCACCTCACCAAGTGATTTTAGTAGTGAATAAGCTTCAGATTTTTTAAGCTACAGCGTCCAGGCGTATCCGAGCTTGACGAAGAATGTGCGATTCGCCTGAGTAAGGCCATAATTCTGGTTTCCGTAATAATTATCGCTGTACCCTAAGAAGAGAACGGTGAACGGATTGATTTTGTATGAGAACAGCATTTGAGTGAACAGGCGGCTGAACGCAGGATCTCGAGGAAAAAGGTAAAGGGCAGAGGTGTAATCGTAATTGACATACTGAAGAATCGAGCGGAAAAAAGATCTCCTGTTGAGCTGGTAGACCGCCGTCAACTGACTGATGTTGGCGGTATACAAGCGGCCCGACTCGACGTCCAGGCGTTGGTAATTATGAGAGAGGTCCAGTCGTAGATGAGCCCCGAAATTATAAGTGACCTCCGGGCTGATGCTGAAAACCTCCGCCAGCCTTGTGTTGGCATAGTCGATTCCATCACCGAGAAAAACACTCGTGCCAATGTTCAAGCTCCCGCTCGGTCTAAAGCGGAATGAAGCCGTGTTGCCGTTTCTCTTGAATTCGGTCCCGTTATACAACTCGTTTTTCACAAATCCTGATAGCTCGATGTATGTTTGCATCGCTGCATCGATGTCAATCCAGTAACTGAAACTTCTGTCCAGCGGCGTGCCGTTGCGCTCCGCAGAGTAGTCAAACTCCAGCCCTATCGATATTTCAGACCACCAGCTACCAGGCTTGCCGTACCATCTGGGCATCACGTAGCCGGAAAACAAGTCGTAGTTGACCTGGGGCATGTATCCCAAATCGGCTCTGAAGTTCTCGCTTATGCCCGTATAGCGGATATTTGTCTGCAGGTTCCTGGTTGAACGCAAATATCTGAAAGCCATGGCGGAGCCGCCGAAACTATCCGGCTCCTGCCCGAAATTTCGTGCTGTCTCTTCAGGATATTGCGTGCTCGAGCCGAGAATCTGCGCCTGGATGAAGTCCGAATCAGTCAGTCGGAAATCGCCGTCGAAGCCGTATACACGGTTGAAGTACTCGCCACCCTCGCGGTCGGTTACGATCGCACCCAGGGTATACTTGTTGCTTATGTCCCGCTTGTAGCGGAAGACGGAAGCTGTGGATTCCATCGGCAGGGAGACCGAATCGGAGTACTGGCTTCCCGGAAAGATGATGTTTGTCAGGTTGTCCCTGACGACGTAGGCGCCGATGGTGTTGGCGCCTGTCTTGCCTGTCAGCTTAAGGCCCCAATTCGGATCGCGCATCGTGCGGGTGTGGATGACTTTCAACCTGCTATTGAAGAAATCGGTGCCCTCAGTGAAAAAAGGCCGCTTCTCCTGGTAATAAAGGGCGAAAGGCTGGTTGATATCAAGCTGCAACGAGTCGGCCTCGACTTGAGAGAAGTCTGGATTGAGAGAACCGCTGAAGGTCATGTTCGGCGTGATGCCCCATTTGGTCGTCAGCCCAAAATCAGCTTTCTGATCGAGTTTCTCGAAATCGCCATCCGGCAACCCCTTGCGCTCATCCGTGCGCACGGCTGTAATCGTCGGAGTAATCTCTATGTTCCTGCCCGGGGACACGCCTTCAAAGCCGCTGAATTTCGGTAGTTGGCAGTAAAAGCAGTTGTTACCTTTTTCCAGAGGGGTTGTTCCGATAATACGACGATAATTGCGTGGATAAACGCGCCGGAGATCGAAGCCCCAAACCTGCGCGCTTTCGCTGTGCTGAAAGCGCAGGGAAGAAAACGGGATTGCTATTTCAGCAGACCAACCCCAATCGTGGATCCTGCCCGCTGAATCCCAGATCGCATCCCAACTGGAATCCTCGCCACTTTCAGTTTTTATCGCGTCGTATTGAGCGCCGCGCGGATTCATGCACAGAATGTATCCGCGACGCTCGTCATTGAAGGTGTCCAGAATAACGCTGACCATATCATCAGCCGTGCAGCCATCATGGTCACGGTAACGGGCCCGGATCGAGGCCGGGTCGGGATCGAAGCATCGGAAAGCCGCATAGAAATAGCGTTTATTGTAGGTTACATAAACTTCAGTCTTGACCGGCGGCACGACATTCTCGCCGGGTCGAATCTCGTAATTGAGCTCCAGTCTTAGAGCTTCTTTCCAGGCTTCCTCCTCAAGCACACCGTCGATTTTTATATCGAATTCAGTGCGAGGTAAGAAGTATGGATTATCAGCCGTCCCGCTACTTGTTTCATTGCCGGATTGAGCCGTGACCACCGTGGCCATTACAAGCGCAAGAACCTGAAAAATCGCACCCAATGCAGTGGTTTTCATAACATTGCCTCAGGTCCTGGATTCGCGTGGATAACTGGGAAGGAACTTACTTTTACTATGTAAATTTGTTTTTTCTATATCGTCGCAGTCAAAAATCTAAAAGAGGTTCAGTTATCAATGAACCCTGGAAACAGCTATGACTAAATATGTAGACGCTGAAAAACGAAATGGGTTGCTTCCAGGCTAAAAAACCAAATACATGTGAATGGCGACAAACAGTATGGCAGGGATGGGGAATGGTACCCCCCAGAGGAATCGAACCTCTATCTACGGCTCCGGAGGCCGCCGCTCTGTCCGTTGAGCTAGGGGGGCCCGAAAAGATTCATTCTAGCCGCAAAGAGGTCGGCCTAGCAAGAACCTTAAGGGTGCCTGGACGAATGACAATTGATCAAAGATCGTATAAAACTAACGGGCGTCGTGAAATACGAACTTTCGACTCGACCTTATCGTATTCTAGTGTCGAGTGGGAAGAGAGTAACCAACAACCAGCGGAGAGCAAATGAAGTGCATAATTTCGCCTAAGATTATTATCTTACCGATTCTGCTTGCTCTAATCCTTGCCCTTGCCGCATGCGGCGGTAACGATAACTCATCCGATCAACAATCAGATGACAGCGGGCAACAACGCTCCGACGGTGAGGAAGTTGGCGAAAGCGGAAACCGGGAAGAACCGCAGCAGCAGGGCGGAGTTCCTGTGCGGACGATCGCCGTCTCCCGGGGAGACATATCCACCGGCATTCTCTCAACGGCGGTTGTCGAGGCGGAGCAGACTGTCGATATTTACTCGAGGGTCACCGCCACAGTCACCGAACTCCATGCTGAAGAGGGCGATTCAGTAGGCAAGAACAAGCCGCTCTGCAAGCTCGAGGACGAGGAGCTGAGACTGGCCGAGTCGAAGGCCAAGTCGATGCTGGAGAAAGCCGAGCGCGATCTCGAGCGGATCAAACTCCAGGTGGAGAAAAAAGTCCTGGCCGAGAACGACCTGATTAACGCCGAGTATAACTTCGAACAGGCAAAGATCGACTGGGAGCAGAAGAAAACCTCGCTGGAGTACACCAACATCAATTCCACGATCACCGGTATCGTTTCGGAGCGCCTGGTTCGCCTGGGCCAGAAAGTCGATCCTTCCGTCAAGCTCTACACGCTGTTCGACCCCAGGAGCCTGGTCGTCAACATCCACATCCCCGAAAACGATTACTTCACGATGGTTGCCGAGAAGGGCGGGAGCACAAGCGCCCTGATAACCTCCGAGTCGTTACCGGGTATGGAATTTACCGGCGGCATAAAGCGGACGTCCCCCGTCGTGGATCCGCAGACGAATACGATAAAGATAACGATCAAGTACGAGGACCCCGGAAGAATCCTGCGCCCCGGGATGTACGTCCGGGTCAAGCTGATTACCGACACGCATACCGGCACCATCCTGATACCCAAGAGCGCAATTCTCTACGACGAGAACCGAATGTACGTCTTCGTAGTCCGCGAAGGGCAAGCTCGCAGGATTACACTCAGCCCTGGTTTCTCCGACACCGAATCCGTCGAGTCGCTCTCCGGTGTGGAAGAGGGCGAGAGGATCGTGGTAATCGGCCAGACCGGGCTTAAAGACGGCACGAAGGTCCGCCTGGTGGACGCTGAAAATCCAGGTGAAGGCTGATCCACCAGCGTCTTCCCCAATCTAATTCCAACGGGTAACAATCGTGGAAAATATCAGCGGGAATATTAAGAAAGCAAAGGGCCAGATCAGGGAGAGCTTCAGGGTAACCACTACCCGCCCGGTTGCGATCCTGATGATCGTAATCGGCATCTTCGTGTTCGGACTGCTGAGTTATCGGAGGCTCCCCCTCAACCTGATGCCGGACATTACGTATCCATCGCTGACCGTAAGAACCGAGTACCCGGGCACCGCGCCTGAAGACGTCGAGAACGACGTATCGCGCAGGATTGAGGATGCGCTGGCCGCCGTCGACAACCTCGTCAATATGAGCTCCATCTCCAAAGCCGGCCTCTCCGACGTCATCCTCGAGTTCGGCTGGAAGACCGACATGAACACGGCCACTGCCGACGTGCGCGAGAAGCTGGATCAAATAGTCCTTCCCGAGGAGGCAAAGCCGCCGATAATCCTTCGCTACGATCCGTCGCTCGACCCGATCTTGCGAATCGCCCTTTACGCCACGAAGAACGACGAGGCAATTACTGAAAAGGAAATGGCGATGCGTTTGCGCGAGCACGCCGAGTACGAGATACGCGACAAGATTGAGGCGGTCGAGGGTGTGGCCGCTGTCCGCATTCGCGGCGGCCTCGAGCGTGAGTTGCTGATCGATCTCGACATCGACGCCCTGCGCGCCAAGAGGATCAGCCCACAGCAGATCATCAACCGCGTCCAGAGCGGCAACATCAACATGCCGGGCGGAGACCTGCGTGAAGGCGAGACCGAATTCCAGGTGAGGGTCCTCAACGAGTTCAAGGACCTCGAAACGATCCGCGACCTGATCATCGACCGGCGTAACGGCATTGAAATCAGGCTCGACGAGCTGGCCGATGTCCGCTGGGAAAACAAGGAACGCGAGATATTCACGCGCATCGACGAGCAGCCGAGCGTCGAACTGCAGATATTCAAGGAGGCCGACGCCAACATCGTCGAGGTCGCCCGGCTCGTTCGAGAGCGCGTCTTCGGCACAGAGGAGGAAAGGCTCGCAGCACAACGATACGAAGAGATGATGCAGCGTGCCCGGGACGGCGGAGCCGTTCAGGCCGAGAGCGGGGAAGAGCGCGGTCGGCAAGGCGGCAGGGGCGGTCGCAGCGAAATAGAGCAGATCCGAGCCCCAGAATTCCTGGCCTATGGTATCAAGGACAGCGGTTGGAAGTTCGATGTCCTTACCGATCAGTCGATCTTCATCCAGAACTCGATCGACGAGGTGCTGAGCAATGCCGTTATCGGCGGCATCCTGGCGATTATCATCCTTTTCCTGTTCCTGCGCAGTTTCAAATCCACGATAATCATCGGCCTGACGATACCGCTGTCCGTCGTGGCAACCTTCGCACCGATGATGCTCTTCGGAGTCTCGCTCAACATCATGTCGTTGGGCGGCCTCGCGTTGGGTATAGGCATGTTGGTCGACAGCTCCATTGTGGTGCTCGAATCGGTCTTCCGATGCCGCGAGGAAGGTGATTCGTTAATCGAGGCGGTGGTGCGCGGCACGGGCGAGGTCGGCGGGGCGGTTATCGCTTCGACGCTGACTACGATCGCCGTTTTCGCGCCGATTGTATTCGTCGAGGGTGTTGCAGGCCAGGTTTTCGGCGACATGTCGCTCGCAGTTGTCTTCTCTCTACTGGCCGCTCTTCTCTGCGCTCTCTTCTTCATTCCAATGCTGGCTTCGCGGCAAGTTCCATTTGAATTCGCCAGCAAGGACCTGAAAATATTCGGGCGCATCGGGAGTTGGGAGCTCTTCATGGGCCGACTAAAGCGGTTCTGGAGCCGCGAGAAAGGCCTGTTGGCGTCTCCGTTCAAGTACATCCTGTTTATCCCCCACAACGCCTTTTTTGCAGCCATATTCCTAATAGATCTGGTGCTGGATCTGCTGGGGCGGCCGTTCAACTATGCGGTGCTGACAGCTCAGCGTTTCCGCAATTACTGGGGTAAACAACGCAGCGGCCTTGGCAAAGTTATTCGCGTATTCACGGTAATCCCGGTCCATGCATACATGGGCCTGATATTCGCCATTCATTTCCTGCTCGAAGCCCTCGGCAAGCTGATCAGGATTACTCTCCTGTTGATGTTCTACATCTTGCGACTGCTGTTCG
>DATKUA010000241.1:0-38765 GCA_035530855.1 Acidobacteriota bacterium
GTTCCCAGGCGCTTCTCTTCGACGATATATGCAACCGAGGGCCACATAACCGCCGGAATCAGCGAGAACGAGATGCCCATCATCGCCATCGGGATGAAGAGTGAGACAGTGCTATAGGCAACGATCAGGTAAACCGGGATCAGCAGCAACCCGCCGAGGAACATGAACAGCGAGCGGCGCCCGACTTTGTCAACCATCAGGCCGAAGATCGGGGTGAAGACCATCGCGAAGAGGGTGAGCAGGCTGGAAAGGAAGCCGCTGAGTTCGGGGGAGGTGCCATGCGCCTCCTCGAAGAATTTGATCGCAAAGGTCTGGAACGGGAAAGCGGCGGAATAGAAGGTGACGCAGAGCAGGACGACGAACCAATAGGACCTGCTGAATTTGAAGACGTCGCGTAAGCGGAATTCCTCGGTCGCACCCTCGCCGAGATCGTATTTCTTTTCCGCGCCGACCTCGAGCAACCAGTAGAGGGCCGCGCCGGCCACGCAGATCACTCCCGCGCCGATCGAAAGGAACAACGGCCACTGCCAGTTCTCGTAGAGCGGCTTCGCCCAGGTGAGCGAATTGAGCGCGAAGAACGAGCCCAGGCGGCCGAGGAAAAGATTTATACCGAAGGCGAAGCTCAGTTCCTTGCCTCGGAACCATTTTGCGACCGCGGTGGTGATCGCCACGATCAAGGTCTCCGCCCCCAGGCCGAAGATCAGTCTCCCGGCCAACATGATCTCCAGCTGCGATGACGAAGCCGTCACCCCCGCACCCAACAGGCAGAGCACGGCGAACAGGAAGGTCGACTTGCGCGTGCCGATGCGGTCGACGATCAGGCCGCCAATGAGCACCATCGGGATGTTGATCAGGCTGTAGATGCCGTTGAGCCAGCCGATATTCGAGTCGGAGAAGGCGAGTTGGTCCTTCAGCGTCTTGGCAAGCGGGCTGATGCTGTCGTAGATGTAGTAGTTGCCGAACATCGCCAGGCTGATGAAGATCAGAACAATCCAGCGGAATGCTTTCGTCGGTGGTGGCTTGCGGGTCATTACCGCTGCTGACGTGCCGTTACTCTCCATGATCTTTATGACCTCGTTTCAAGGTAATTTTAATCCAGAGACAAAGGTTAGCCGAATCCGGCGTCTATGTGAAGAAATAAGGCTTACGCCGGACTCCAGCGCTCCGGCTTTCTATTGCCGTAAAGCGCCAATCTGTATTAGGCTGTGTCCTTACCGAACAGCCGGCATCACCGGCCTGTTCGCTGAGTTACTTGGAGGACAATCCTGATGCAGGAGATAAAGACGGCGATCATCGGTGTCGGCAACTGCGCCAGTGCTTTGGTGCAGGGCCGTTATTTCTACGCCGATCCGGAGGCCGACATCCCCGGACTGATCACCAAGGACTTCGCCGGCTACCGCGCCTGCGACATCCGCTTCGTCGCCGCCTTTGACGTGGACGAACGGAAAGTCGGACTGGACCTGTCTAAAGCCATTTTCTCTCCGCCCAACTGCACGACCGTCTTCTTCGAGGACGTGCCGAAGGTCGGGATCTCGGTCGAGATGGGCTATACGATTGACAGCATCGCCTCGCATAACGGCTTCTATCCCGAGGGCAAGCGCTTCAAGCCGAAGGCCAACATTTACTCCGGCAAGAAGAAAGCCAAAGCTACAATAATCGAGCAGCTACGCGACTCCGGCGCCGAGATAGTGATCAATTACCTGCCCGTGGGCAGCGAAAAGAACACCCTGTTCTACGCCGACTGTGCAATCGAGGCGGGCTGCGCGTTCGTCAACGCGGTTCCGGTTTTCGTCTCGAAGCTCTACGGCGAGCGCTTCCGCGAAGCCGGCCTGCCGGTGCTGGGCGACGACGTGAAATCGCAGGTCGGCGCAACCATCATCCACCGGGTGCTTACGCGCCTGTTCGAGGACCGCGGCCAGCCTGTTAAGCGCACCTACCAGCTCAACGTCGGCGGCAACACCGATTTCTACAACATGCTCGACCGCAAGCGCCTGGAAAGCAAACGTATCAGCAAGACCCAGGCGGTCACCAGCCAGATGAACGGCCGCCCGATCGAGCCCGGCAGCGTCCATATCGGCCCGAGCGACTACGTCCCCTGGCTGCACGACAACAAGCTCTGCTTCATGCGCATCGAGGCGGAACAGTTCGGCGGTGTGCCGATGGATGTCGAGTTGCGCCTCAGCGTCGAGGACTCGCCGAACTCCGCCGGGGTGATCGTCGACGCCGTCCGCGCCGCGCGCGTCGCGCTGGACCGCGGGCTTGCCGGGCCGATCGTCGAGGCCAGCGCTTATCTGTTCAAGTCGCCTGTCGAGCAGTTCGAAGAGACCGAAGCGCGCGAGATGCTGAGGGCTTTCGCCAGGAAATCCTGACCCACAAATAAGCGCAACGACCTGTTCGCCGATGCGCGCGAACGGCGCCTGCCGTATAATCCGGGCACGCGATGAGTGCCAAACACATATCGATTGGCCTAGCGATAGCGGCCGCCGTCTTCCTCACCAGGCTTCCCTTCCTGGACGCCGGCTACGGCAGCGATCCCGACGCCTGGCGGATGACCACCGCAGCCAGAGAGATGGCGCGCACCGGCCAATATACGCCCTCACGCCTGCCCGGCTATCCTTTGCCTGAATTCGCGTACACTGCGCTCGGAGGAGGTCAAGCCGGCCCGCTGCTACAAAACGGCCTGACGGCGCTGATCGGCGCCGCCGGCGCCGCCTTTTTCTACCTGGCTCTCGTCGCGCTCGGATCGAGCCACCCGATTCTCGCTGCCGGCGCACTGGCCTTCACACCGACCGTCTACGTCCAGAGCGCTACGTCGATGGATTACGTCTGGGCCTTGGGATTCATGCTCGCGGCACTCTTCTTCGCCATTAAGCGCAAGCCGCTCGCCTCGGGATTGCTACTGGGCGCGGCGATCGGCTGCCGCCTCACCTCGGCGGGAATGCTGCTGCCGCTCGCCCTGTTGCTGATCGGCTCCGGCGAGAGGAAAAAGGACGCGCTGAGGTCGGCTCGCTTCGCCGTCGTCGCCGTGATCGTCGGGGGGGCGTTCTACATCCCGGCCTTTCTGCGATTCGGCACAGGTTTCCTGACGCCCGCGCCTGCAACGCCGTCGCTGCTGAACATACTCCGCAAGGCCGGGCCGGAAGCCTGGGGGGTCGTCGGCCTCGCCGGGATAGCGTTGACGCTGATCCTCGCCCTCGGTTTGCGCGCGGCGGGAAAACTCAAGAAGGACACGCACAGGAGAGACAGCGCTTTGCAATATGCCGCCTGGATCTCGGGGTTCGCAGTTTACTCCCTGGCTTTTGTCTTCATGCCTCACGAGGCGGCCTACCTCATCCCCGCCGTGCCCTTCGTAATCCTCCTGCTCGAGCCACTGGCGGGGAAGAAACTCTTCGCCGCGGCATGCCTGGCGCTGATTGTCTCCCCGTTTGCGCTGGGGCTCTTCACCGCCGAGCAGACCCAGCAATTCGGCGAACTCTGGAATCCCGGACCGTCCGCCGGATTCAGCCTGGGAGGCAAGCGGGCGTTCGTCAGCCTCGAGGGGCCGGTGATGCTCGACCGCAGGCTGCGGATCGCCGCGATGGATTACTCCCGCGCGACCATCGCCGCCTGCAAAGACCTTCCACCTGGAACATCGGTGATCGTCGGCTACTGGCGGCCGCTGATCGTGCTGCTGAACGAAGGCGCTTCCGCCGCTGAGTTCGTCTACTCGCTGAGTTGCGACGAAATCCGCGCAGAGCTTGAGAGCGGAAGGGATGTTCGCTATCTGCGCGAGGCCGGCATCAACAATCTCGCGCTCGAGGGCTGCGATCCCGCCGAGGCGGGCGCACATCTACTCAAACCAGTGCCCGATCGTAAGTGAACCGATCACAACCGTAATACCGGTCGTCAGGATCGCCCGTAGCAGAGGCCGATTTACTTCTTCTCGTACTTCTTGCGGCCCTCGGCGTAGAGATCATTACCCTTGGCATCGTTGACCACGATCACCGGGAACTCGTCGACCTCCAGGCGGCGGATGGCCTCCGGACCCAACTCGTCGTAGGCGATCACTTCCGCCTTGACCACCCGCTTGGCCAGCAGCGCTGCGGCTCCGCCCACGGCAGCGCAATAGACCGCCTTGTTGCGCACGCAGGCGTCGATAACCTCGGGACCACGCTTGCCCTTGCCGATCATCATCTTCTGCCCGATGTCGAGCAGGCGCGGCGCATAGGGATCCATGCGGTAGCTGGTGGTCGGGCCGACGCTGCCGATCGGCTTGCCCGGTGGCGTCGGTGCGGGGCCTGCGTAGTACATCACGCTGCCGTCGACCGGGAACGGCAACTCCTCGCCGCGGTCGAGCGCCTCAACCATCTTCTTGTGAGCGGCATCCCTGCCGGTATATATAACTCCGCTGATCAGAACCGTGTCGCCGATTTGCAGCTTATCGATGTCCTCATCCTTCAGTGGCGCGGTGAGCCTAATTTCAGCCATCTTCACACCCCCTCACAGCACCGCCGTCTTGTGACGGTGGGCGTGGCACTCGATGTTTACCGCGGCCGGCAGGCTGGCGATGTGGCAGGCCCAGCTGATCACGTGCACTGCCAGCGCCGTCGTGCGGCCCCCCATGCCTTGCGGGCCGATTCCCATCTTGTTGATCTTCTCCAGCAGCTCCTTCTCCACCTCGTCAAGATAGGGATCCGGATTCGGACTGCCCAGCGGCCGCAGCAGCGACTTCTTGGCGTGGTAGGCTGCCACCTCGAAGGTGCCGCCGATGCCCACGCCGACGACGATCGGCGGGCAGGGATTGGGGCCGGCTTCGCTCACGGCCTCGAGGACGAATTGCTTCACCCCCTCCACGCCGTCAGCGGGCTTGAGCAGTTTCACGCGGCTCATGTTCTCGCTGCCCCCACCCTTCTGCATGTGGGTGATCTTCAGTTTGTCGCCCGGCACGATGCTGATGTGCACGATGGCCGGTGTGTTATCGCCGGTGTTCTCGCGCCGCAAAGCATCCTTCAGGACGCTCTTGCGCAGATAGCCTTCCTTATAGCCCTTGCGCACCCCCTCGTTGATCGCTTCGGTGAGGGTCATTCCTTCCACATGCAAGTCGCTGCCGAGTTCGACGAAGAAGACCGCGAAGCCGGTGTCCTGGCACATCGGCACCCGCTCGTCGCGCGCGATGTTTGCGTTCGTCTCCAACTGCTCGAGGATCGCCTTCGCAGTCGGGGACTCCTCCTTGGCCTTGTACTCGGTGAATTTACCCCTCACGTCGTCGCCTAGCTCGAAGCTGGCTTCCATGCACAGTTCGGCCACCTTCTCGACAATGGTCGACGCCTGGATTGTTCGCATTAACCTCCCTCCCTTTTGCTAACTGAGGGTATTATGCCACCCGCCAGCCGCCCGGCGCAATCAAGCAAGGCAGATTCCGCCCGCGGGGGCACGATTGCCACCGTATTCCTTTGGCGCCGCTCCTGCGCTCCTTTTTAAGGGACTAGGTGATAGGTATCAGGTGATTACTCCACATCCCGGACAACACGGAAGCCGACGTTGAGGCCTCCTCTGCTGACGGGCTGGAACCACATGCGGCTGGATGATCGAATCCCCCACGCGCCGTCGGCAAAGCTTCCGCCGCGCATTATACGTTCATCGCCTAACGACGAACCCAGGGGATCACGGCCAGGAGAGCTGTTATAGTAATCCTTGTCATGCCAATCGGAACACCACTCCCAGACGTTACCGCTCATGTCATAAAGTCCCCAAGCATTGGGCGACTTCAGGCCCACTTCATGAGTCTCACCTCCACTGTTTCCTTCGTACCAGGCAGAATCCCCATCTGTCTTGTCTCCCCAATAATACCTCGTCGCGGTACCCGCTCGGCAGGCATACTCCCACTCCGCCTCAGTAGGCAAACGATAGCTCACCCCTTCCTTCTCGGACAGTTTCTTGCAAAAGTCCATTGCGTCTTCCCAGGAAATCAGCTGCACAGGCCGCTTTGAACCCTTGTGATCCGACGGATTTGTACCCATTACAGACTCATACTGTTCTTGTGTCACCTCATAAATGCTGGTGTAGAACGGCTTAGTGATCTCCACTCTATGTTGCGGCTTCTCGCTATCGAGTGCCTCCTCATCACCCGGCAAGGCTCCCATCATGAAGGAACCAGGCGGTATGAGGCGAAACTTCATGCCGATGGAATTGGTGATCTCCTCTTGGAGAACCACCTCCTTCTGTTTCTTTTCAGCCTTTGTCGCACCCGGCACTGCTTCGCTTTTCTTGCCCATGTCTCGATCATCGTCAGGCTTGTTTGCTTCCCCTCTGCAGCCCACCGATACGATAAACATAAGCGCTGCGAGCATGCCTAGCGCGAAAATCCTATTCCACATAACGACCCCCTATTTGTTCGCCCCCCATTGTCATCAGGTTTCTCTTGTTCAAATTATACGCCAAGAAGTTATTCATACTCCAGCTTGGTTTCCCCTCTCCCAGAAGGCACGGGGCTTGAAAGATCGGATTCCCTCTTTACGGATCCTTACCGGGTTCCTTCGCGGCGCCGCCCCTGATAATATCCTTCCAGAGAATCATGAGACGGAGGTAGGCTATGAGCAAAACTCCCCGCAATGGTGTTAGGATCGAAGCCGACAGCATGGGGGAGATAGAGGTCCCGGCCGACCGCTACTGGGGTGCGCAAACCCAACGATCGCTGCACCACTTTGACATCGGCGAAGACCTCATGCCCGACGAAATCATCACGGCTTTCGGCATCCTCAAGAAGGCCGCTGCGATCGTCAACCACCAGCTCGGCAAGCTCCCTGCCGACAAGATGGAATTGATCGTCAGAGCCGCCGACGAGGTGATCGCGGGCAGGCTGCGCGACCACTTTCCGCTGCGCGTGTGGCAAACCGGCAGCGGCACCCAGAGCAACATGAACGTCAACGAGGTCATCGCCAACCGCGCCATCGAGCTTGCCGGCGGCCGGCTCGGCAGCAAGGAGCCGCTCCATCCCAACGATCACGTCAACATGTCGCAGTCGTCCAACGACACCTTCCCCACCGCGATGCATATTGCCGCCGCCACGGCAATCGCCGACCATCTGATCCCCACCGTTTCTGCGCTGCGCGACGCGCTTGCTGAAAAAGCGAAGCAGTGGGACGACATCGTCAAGATCGGGCGCACGCATCTGATGGACGCCGTGCCATTGACCCTCGGCCAGGAATTCTCCGGCTACGTCGCCCAGCTCGACGCCGGCCTGCGCCGTATCGAGGCTGTGATGCCCGGCCTGCACCAGCTGGCACTCGGCGGCACCGCCGTCGGCACAGGCCTCAACACCCACCCGAAGTTCGCCGAGATGTCAGCGCAACAGATAGCCGAGCTGACCGGCAGGCCGTTTGTCTCCGCGCCCAACAAGTTCGCCGCGCTCGCCGCCCATGACGACATCGTCGCGGCCAGCAGCGCGCTCAGGGGACTCGCCGTTTCGTTGATGAAGATCGCCAACGACATCCGCTGGCTCGCCTCCGGCCCCCGCTGCGGCCTCGGAGAGCTGATCCTGCCCGCCAACGAGCCCGGCTCATCGATCATGCCCGGCAAGGTTAATCCCACCCAGTGCGAAGCGATGACGATGGTCTGCGTCCAGGTGATCGGCAACGACACCGCCGTCGCCGTCGCCGGTTCGCAAGGCAACTTCGAGCTAAACGTCTTCAAGCCGGTGATGATTTTTAACCTGCTGCACTCAATCCGCCTGCTGGCCGACACATGCAAGGCTTTCACGGAATTCGCAGTAAAGGGACTCGAGCCCAATCGTGAGAGGATTGGCGAGTTGGTTAAAAGCTCGCTGATGCTGGTCACCGCGCTCAGCCCCAGCATCGGCTACGACAAGGCCGCCGAGGTGGCCCACCATGCCCACCGCAACGGCACAACTCTCAAGGAGGCAGCCCTGGCCCTGGGCTACCTGACGGCGGAGGAATTCGACCAGGCGGTCCAGCCGCAGCGGATGGTCCAGCCGCAGTAGATTTCATTGTGGTTATTGTGCTTTTTCAATCTGTCAAACCGCAAACCGCCATCCTCATACGCTCGCGGCTAAGGCGCAGTTTATTTGACACTGTGTGAACAATAGGCGTATATTCCCCTTTGGAAGGGACGAAGTTGCGACATAATACCAGCCTTCCGCCGCCCGCTAGCTGCAAGCGGCCCCGGATGGGAGGCCGTTGAAAATTCGGAGAAATATTATGGGATTCTTATGGTTATTCGCCCGCCGATTTGTCTCCGGTAGATCGATCGAGGAAGCCTTACCCAGAGTTAAGGATTTAATCAGCAAAGGCAACACCGTCACGATGGACATCCTCGGCGAGAATGTCACCAATAAAGATGAACCCGAACGCTTCCTAAATGGCTACATCGACACGATGCAGGTCATGAAGCAGGAGAGCATCGTTGGTGGTATTTCCGTCAAGCCGACGATGATGGGAATGGACATCGACGAGGACCTTTGCTACGGGTACATCGAGAAAATCGTGTCCGCCGCCAAAGAACTCGGGTTGTTCGTGCGCGTCGACATGGAAGGCTCCGACTACACTGAGCGCACCATCGAGCTGGTCGAGAGACTCCACAAGAATCACGACAACGTCGGCATCGTCATCCAGGCCTACCTCCTCCGTTCCGAGGAGGACATCCGCCGGATGAACGAAGCCGGCATCCGCGTCCGCCTCTGCAAGGGGGCCTACAAGGAGCCCAAGAAGCTCGCGATCAAGAAGATGAAGCTGATCCGTGAGAACTTCAAGAAGCTTGCCGAAATGCTGCTGACCGGGGGCGACTACCCCGCAATCGCCACTCACGACAAGAAACTGATCGAGTGGACCAAGAAATTCTGCGAGGAGCACGGAATCAGCAAGGAGAAATTCGAATTCCAGATGCTCTACGGCATGCGCCCGAAGACACAACGGCAGCTTATCGCCGATGAATACAACCTGCGGATGTACGTGCCCTACGGCACCCACTGGTTCCCCTACTTCTACCGCCGCCTGCGCGAGCGCAAGGAGAATATCTGGTTCGTGTTGAAGAACTTCTTCGCGCGCTAGAATCATCGAAAGAGAAGCTTGGCGGCCCGCACGCGGCTTGACACTGCGTGCGGGCCGTTGTATCCAGAGACAAATAGTGACGGGTGACGGCGGTGGGTTTCGAGATAGCCATCATGGTTGGGCTGATCTTGCTCTCGGCCTTTTTTTCGGGGCTGGAGATAGCTCTGTTCAGCCTCGGCCGTGCGCACGTTCGCTCGCTCGTAGAGCGCAATGCTCCCGGCGCGAAGGTAGTCGCGCGCCTCAAGGCAAATCCCGAGCGCCTGCTGGTCACCATCCTGATCGGCAACAACATCGTCAACATCGGCGCCGCCTCGATGGCTACCGCGCTTGCCTTGCGCGTCTTCGGCGACATCGGCGTCGGCATCGCTACCGGCGTCATGACCTTCCTGATCCTCGTCTTCGGCGAGATTTCACCCAAGACAGTCGCCCTGCGCTGGGCTGAGCCCTATGCCCTGATATTCGCCCGCCCGCTGGAGATCTTCGGCTGGATCATCAACCCGGTGGTCTGGCTGCTGGAACTCTTCACCCGCGGCCTTGCGCTGCTCGCCGGCGGGAGCAAGCAAAAGGGTATCGAGCACAAGACACTGCTGAGCACGCTCGCCCGCATGGGGCTTGAAGAGGGTGCCCTCAACAAAAGCGAGCACCGCTTGGTCGAGAGCGCGCTGCGTCTCGACAGGATCCCCGCCGACCGCGTGATGATCCCCCGCAGCGACATGATTGTCGTCGAAGCGGACAAGACGGTTGATCAGGCACTCGAGGCGCTCTCCGCGGCCCCATACACGCGCTGCCCCGTCTACCGGGGCGACCTCGACGAGATCGTCGGCATCCTCCACCTGCGCGACCTCTACGAGCACTACCGTCTCGGGCGGCGCGCCGACAAGGTGGCCGCCATCTCCTCCAAGCCGACGTTCGTGCCGCGCACAATGCTGATCGGCGAGCTCATTCGCCTCTTCCAGCGCGAGCGCACTCACATGGCGATCGTCATCGGCGAGTACGGCGAGACCGCCGGCCTCGTCACGCTCGAGGATGTGCTGGAGGAGATGGTGGGGGAAATCGAGGACGAGACCGACGACGTCCGCAAGCTGGTCCACAAGCTGGCCGAGGGGCGTTGGCTGGTCGACGCCTCGATGCCGATCGAGGACTTGGCGCGGGCCATCGGAATCAAGCTGCCCTCCGACCAGCACCACACGCTCAACGGCCTGCTTATCGACGCCTACCAGAACATCCCGCCGCCGGGCGCGACCATCCAGGCCGGCGGCCACACCTTCATCATCCGCCGCGCCGACGCGCGCAAGGTTATCCTCGCAGAGCTGATTGTCGCCAAAAAGAAAGAAATCCTCTGATTCCGGATCCGGAACCTATACGACCGGTCTCTGATCTCCCCCTGCCTTGGCTATTGGCCGATTATCTGATGTGCCGCCTCGCCCTTGAGATGAGTCGCCCAGTCGGGAATGCTGCCGATCTGGATGCCGAAGACCTGGGTAACCACCAGCAGCACCACCGTCGTCACCACCGCCACGCCGATGAAGTTCAGCAGCAGGCCGGTGCGCGACATGCGCGGGATCGTCACCCAGCCGGTGCCGAAGACGATCGCGTTGGGCGGCGTCGCCACCGGCAGCATGAAGGCGCAGGACGCGGAAAAAGTCGCGGGAATCATCAGCAGGAAGGGGTGCTGCCCGAGGTCGAGTGCGGCCACAGCCAGGATCGGCATCATCAACGTCGTCGTCGCCGTGTTGGATGTCATCTCGGTGAGGAAGGTCATCAGCAGCGCGATCGTCATTATCACCAGCACCACCGGCACCCCGCCGAGGAAGCGCAGGTGCTCGCCGATCCATAGGCTGAGGCCGCTGGTGGAGAAGCCGTGCGCCAGCGCGAAGCCGCCGCCGAAGAGCAGCAGGATGCCCCACGGCACGCTCTCCTGCGCCGTGCGCCAGTCGAGCAGAAAGTTGCGCTTGCGTTCCTCCAGCAGGGAGAAGCGCTTGAGGTCGGCCGGCAAGACGAAAAGCACAATGCCCATCATCACCGCGATGGTGGCGTCGCTCCACAAACCGGCATTGCCGTAGAGCGGGCCCCAACCCGGGATAGTGACGAAGCCAAGGTCGATCGGCCTGCGGAATATCCATAGCAGAGCCGTGAGGGCGAAGACGATCGCCACCTTACGCTCCGCCGGGCTCATCGGGCCGAGGCGGGCGATTTCCGAGTTGATTACATCCTTACCCCCGCCGCCGACATCGAAATCTTTGATCCGCACCTGCGGCGCGAAACGCAGGACAATCAACCACGCGAGCGGAATCATCACCACAACAACAGGCAGCGCAGCGATCATCCACTGCGAGAATGCCACCTCCGGCGTCCCGCCGGCGTAGTTGCGCGCCAGTTGGCCGACGAACACCCCGTTCGGCGGCGTGCCGATCAGCGTGCCGATGCCGCCGATACTCGCCGAATAGGCTATGCCGAGCATCAACGCCACGCCGAAGTTGTGACGCATCTCGCGTTCGCTCTCCTCGCCGCCCTCACCGTTGAGTTTCGCCCCCTCGCTCAGCTTGCGCACCACCGCCATCGCGATCGGCAGCATCATCAGCACCGTAGCCGTGTTGGAGATCCACATGCTGAGGAAGGCGGTGGCGATCATAAAGCCGAGCACGATCCGGTAGGGGCCGGTGCCGACGGCGCGGATCGTGTGCAGCGCGATGCGGCGGTGCAGGTTCCACTTGGTCATCGCCGCAGCGATCAGGAATCCCCCGAGGAAGAGGAAGACCAGCTGGTCGGTGTAGTTGGGAGCCGCATCGCGCGTGCCCATGACGCCCAGTGCGGGGAAGAGGACCAGCGGCAGCAATGCCGTCACCGGAATCGGCACCGCCTCTGTGATCCACCAGGTTGCCATCAGCAGTGCCACCGCCGCCATCCGCTGCGCTTTCGGCGCCATGCCGGGCGGGGCCGGCAACAGCAGCATCAGGATGAAGAGCGCGATGCCCAGGTTCAGCCCCACGAGCATACGCATCGAGTAGGGCCGCCTGCGCGACCGCCCGGCCTCTTCGCTCATTCTAGCTTTACCCCCCTCAGTCGCCGCATCCCCAGAACAGCGCGTTGAATATTAGCTTGTATCCACCATGGGTCATACCGCGGAACTGCGGCCGGAAAGCGAACAGGACCGCCCTGCCCTTGCCGAGCTGCTGAACTGCGATCGCACCGGCGTTGTGCAAGTACTCCGGGCCGAGCAGGAAGCCGCTGCGCCGAACGCCGGAGTCGGGGAACACGGCGGCCATGCTGAGGCCGCTCCAGTCGCGCGCATCAGGCGCCGGCGCAAACGCCGGGCCCCAGACCTTGAGCACGGAAAGCTCTTCGGGCAGGCCGTAGCACAGTGGAGATTTTCCGTCGAGTGTGATTCTGACGATCGCACCCGGCGAGAAATGCTCCTGCTGCTTGAGACCCTGAAGCTTGTCGGCGACCTGCAGATCCAGAATCTCGGCGATTGACATACTGGTGCGGCCGAATGCGACCAGGTGGCCTCCCTCGGTCACGAACGCTTTCAGCGCCTCGACGCCCTCGTCACCGATGCCGCCCATGTACTGTTCGGGCCACTCGCTGCGGCCGTTGCGGATGCCGTCGGCGTTCATGCCGTCGGCGAAAATGAGCGCGTCGAAACGCTCACCAAGCCCGCCGGCCTTGATGTCTGCGTTGCGGACAATCTCGTACTCCAGGTTCCACAGCTCGAGAATCTTGCGCGTCCATCCTGCGTCCATGTTGCCGCCCCACGGTTCGTAGATACCGATGCGCGGGCCGTGCAGTGGCGCAATGGCTGAAGCAGGGGGCAGCGCTTTCAGGCCGTGAGCGACGAAATAGCGCTCCGCTGCCATCGCCCTCAGCTTCTCCTCGAGCCCTCGGGCGCGGGCAACGATGAAACTGCCTTTGGCGAACTTCTCTTGATCCTGGGTCAGGTCCGCGGTGAGCCTGTAGACCTTGAAACCGGCATCAAGCAGGTCGTCGGCGACGGCGTAAGCATCGTTATGTCCCGGCTCGATCGCAAAACCGCCTCGCCCCCCTCCCAACACCTGTCCGGGGAAGAAGATCTTGTCCTTTACCATTTCCAGATCCGCCGCGAACTCCTCCGCGGCTTCAACCGCTTCAACTCCCATCAGCCAGGGCAGGGTGTGGGCGGTGACGTCGTAGGGCATTTCGGGAGGATCGGTCGGGCGCCTGCGCAGGTCGGGATAGTCCTGCTCCTCGAGCAGCGACTTGACCCAGGCTGCATAAGGCTGGCGCAGGATGACAACATGGCTGCCCGCTTCGAATCCGCGCCCCGCGGCCTCGAACGGCGCTCTCGCCACTTGTATCTCCACTTCGCCGCGCTGGAGTGCCTGCAGCAGGCGGGCGGCTGAGCCGGGATCGCTCTGCGAAGCCGGAAAGATATAGGCATACGGCCAGTCTTCGCCGTCGCAGGCACGCTTGAGCGCCACGTACTGCGCTTTGTTGAACTGGACTCTATTCGCAGCGACCTGATTTAGCGCCGCCAGGGTGGCCGAGAGCTGGTACTCAACCATCATCCGCGGCGACCAGATTCCGGCCTTCCACAGCAGCGGGAAATTCCATGAGGTCTTGACGGGATTGTACTCCCCCTGCCCCCGGCGCATATCAGCCAGTTCCTCGGGCTTGATTTCGATCGAGCGCACCAGGTTTGCGCTGGCTGTCTCGGTGAGGATGCGGGCGGTGCCGTGGTTGGAGTTGTAGGCCCGCGCGGGGGTGTAGAGGTCGAAGATTGCATTCTTGACCACTCCACCCTTACCTTCCATCGTCAGCCGGTAACTCATCGCCGTGCCGATGAGGTTCATCGTCTCCACGATCTGGGGAGCAGTGTTCGGGTCGATGGGATCCTTGTAAGGCGGCACGAACAGTCTTGCACCCGCGCTCCCCATCTGGTGCATCTCGTGCGAGTAGATCGGATGCCAGCGGTTGAATACCTTCGCGGCCGTCAGCCTCTGTTCGGGGAAGTGCAGCAAGATCCAGTCGCGGTTGTCGTCGTGGCCGACGTAGGAGTGATAGAGCCACGGCATCCGAGCCTCCCAGGGCTGGCCCTCATTCGCGTCGAACCACTCCTTGATCATCACCAGCCCGTCGGGATTGGCGTTGGGGACCACCAGGGTGATCACGTTATCGAGAATGTTGCGCACCTCGGCGTTGTCGCCGGTGGCCAGATAATAGGCCAACTCCGGGGCGACGAAGCCGCAGGTGATCTCGGTGCTGTGGATGGCCCCGGCGTGGTAGGCGACCGCGGGTAATTCCTCGGCCAGACGCATCGCTTCGTCGTGGCCGATCTTGCGCGGATCGCAGAGCAGGTCACGTTTCGCCCGCAGGTCGTCCAGGCACGCCAGATTCTCAGGCGAGGAGATGATCATCAGCACGAAAGGATGGCCGTCGGTGGTCTTGCCCAATTCCTCGTAGAGCAATCGGTCCGAGCGCTCGGCCAGAAGCTGATAGTACTCCAGGCTGCGCAGGTAGCTGATCACCTTGCCCTCGGCTCCCATCGGGTGACCGAAGAACTGCTCCGGCGAAGGGATCTCCTCCGCCGCCGGGCTCGCCTGGAAGGAAAAAACCAGAACAAGAAAGACAACAGGGGTCAGCAATCGTCGGCTCATGGATTCTCCTCGTATTTTGATTGATATTATTCTCCCACTGACAACATTATATTATGATTCCATCTCATACCGCCATAATAACGCCGGGAAAATCGGCTCCCGACTTGACAGACCTTTCACACAAAGGCTAATCTTTTTTGCAGTAGCCAATCTAATCAGAGACCGAGGTAGGAGGTAATCCGATGAAAGTCCGAGCGGGATTTCTCGCAATCGTAATTGGCGGTTTTGTTTTAGCCCTGGCGAGTTGCGGCGGTGGAGGGGGCGGCGCCGCGCTCAACCTTGTACCTGAAGGCGATTACTACAGCATCAGCGGGATGAACATATCCCAGACGTTTAATTCGCCCATGTATAAGGAGTACATCGACGAGGTCAACTGGGCAGAGGACCGCATGGATGACTTGGAGAAGGAAGCCAAGAGAATGGGCATCGATATCGGGCAGTACATGATGGTCATGAGCTTCAACTCCACCGACGTAAAGGAGAATCTCACCTTCCATGCCGGACCTCGGGATGCCGACGACTTCGAGGACTATTGCGAAAAGATCCTCAACTTGAGTGACTTCGAGGAAGAGGAAGAGAACGGCGTGAAGTACTACGTGGCCGAGAACGTCGAAACCGGTTACCTGATGGCCGGCGGCGGCGCTCTGGTCGGTCACAAGGATGCCCTGGAAGACGTGATCGATGTGATGACCAAGGGCGACGACAAGCTGATCGACGACAAGAATTACCGCGAACACATGGCTCTCGTCGATTACAGCGCATCTCAGTTCATGTTCCAGTGGGATGAGTTGGACACGGCCAAGACCACCTTCAAGGGCTACATCCGCCAGGTGGATGATGACGAGGACTTGCAGGACGCCGTCGATGATCTGGAAGCCTGGAGCATCGCGCTTTATTGGCGGGGCAACCTGGAAGTGGTTCTGAAGTTCAAGTTCGACGACGAGAAGCCGGTTCAGGAACTCGGCGAGTTCATCGAGAAGGAGATGGACGAATTCTTCGAGAATCTCGGTGAAGCGCAGTTGCGTGGCTTCTTTCGCGATGAGCAGCTCGATAATCTCGGCGACCTCGACAACCTCGCTGAGAAGGCGAGAGTCAACCGCGCTGGCAAGGTGCTCGAGATCCGCTTCGCGGTCAGTTGGGAGGATCTCAAGAACTTCCTCGACTGACATTCACGAAAGGAATCTGAATGGCCGCCCCGCAGACGCCGGGCGGCTTTTTTCTGCCCAATGCGGCAGCGGATCGCGATTTGTGGCCGGTCTGTTCAGATATCACAGAACCGCCTGAACATATGATTCAGAATATTGTCGTAGGGAGTTCACTCTGCGCCTGTTTGATCAGGCGTGCGAGTGACGACCTCACCCACTCTGCGCCCGTCCGCGGGGTCAAGAACACGATCCCGCGGCTTTTTTTTCGGGGTGTCTGCTTGCCCCGCTCACTACACCCCACATCCTGATTTACAACGCTTTGCGCTTCCGGGTGAGGCTCGGTTAAAACTGAATCACGGGATCAATCGCGGCGGCAGTGCTCCTTCCATCTCCAGCAGAAACCGCTTGGTCTCGAGCCCCCCGCCATAGCCTCTCAGCCCGCCGTCGGAGCCGATCACTCGATGGCAGGGAACGATTATCGAAACCGGATTAGCGCCGCACGCCCCTCCCACCGCCCGGGCGGTCGAACCCAGCCTCGATGCCAACTCGCCGTATTTGACGACAGACCCGTAAGGGATTTTCTCGAGTTCCCGCCAAACGCCAAGTTGAAAGGGAGTTCCGCGCAGATCGAGGGGGATGTCGAAGGTCTTTCTCACGCCGGTGAAGTACTCGTCCAGCTGCCGCCGTAAAGGGCCGGCCAAGGGCGCCTCGCCGCCGATTTCCTCATCCTTGAATAGCGCTGCGATCACATCAGATGCGGAGCGCTTCTTGTGTACCAGATATACCAGGCAAGCCAGGCCCCGCTCGCTGAAGGCGGCCACAAGTTCGCCCGGAGGCGAGCTCAATCTCACTGGAGCGATCATCGTGCAATCACCATTTCCAGCCCGGGAACATTCGCTTGAGAAACTCCAGTGCCTGCGGATCCTGATAGTTGCTGCCATAAGGGTGTTTGCCGATGGCAAAGCCACCGAAGGCGTAGTTCCAGCTCACCGCCATTCCGCCCACGGCCATGTAACCCGCCACGGCCAGACCGCCGAAGGCATAGTAGCCGCCGAGGGCCACCCCCCCGACCGCAGCGTAGATGGCGGCTGCCAGGCCGGCCAGGGCTATCACGCCGAAAGCCAGACCTCCCAGGGAGAGAACGCCGAAAGCGATGCCGCCGATCGACAAGACGCCGAATGCGACGTTCCCCACGGCAATGATTCCTCTGGCTACCAGAAGGCGGCCGGTTCGGGAATCGATGCCCGATGCCACGTGGATAAGCGGAATACCGAAGATCTTAGCCTTGGACTTGTATTCATAGCCCCTGCCGGGATACGCGCCGCCTTCCGGCTTGGCGCCCATCTGCGCTTCCAGACGCTCCAGACGTTTGCTGACCTCTTCGTCACTGTTCATTTATTATCCCCCCATTTCCAATGAGATGGCAGAATCATAACCCGGGGAAGCGCTGAATCAAAACGGATATCAGAGCACTGCGGTGGCGGCGCTGGCTAAATACGGGAATTGATCACTACGATCTTCTTTAACATCAAGTCCGCCCACTCGTTCCAACCCTCCTGCCCGGGATTATTGCAGCAATACACAACCTCAGGTCTCGGTATGAGTGGACAGATCTCTCCCTCAGGACCCGGAATCAGCGCGGCCACATCGACGGTTTTCAAAAAAGTGTCGTCCTTTGCGTCACCCACGCCGAAGCTGAGGACGATATCGCCGTCTCCCCGATAAACGCCCGCAGCCCACTCCGCAGCGGACAGCTGATCAGGATTTCTCTGCGGCAACGCTCCCTCGCGAGCCGCCGCGGCCAGGGGTGATGATTCGGGTGCGAAAACCGCCTTGCCGCCTGCGGCGATCAGCGCAGGCTGCGGGAGCAGAGTGGAAAGCGCCTCACGTGCGATCTCTTGCAGTGCGCCGCTGATGAAGATGATCTCCATCCCGGCTTCGGCCAGAGTGCGATAAGCGTCAGCGCACCTGTCAAAGGATCCCCGGTCATCCAGGAAGGCACCGAACAGATCGCTGAAAAGGAGGACTTTGACCGACGGTTCGTCAATCATAGGCTCTCCATCAGGTCCGCGCAGTCTGACGCCTCCAAAGCCGCCATCAAGCTGCGCCAGTTCTCCGCCAGATCGAGAAAGAATTCAAGCGCTCCCGGATCTTCCGCCTCACGGGCTATCTCGATGTTGCGCGCGGCCTCCTCCGCCCCGGCCTCGTTACCCCTGACGCGATAATGCTCGGCCAGGAGCCTGCAGGTGTCGCCGATACGGTCATCAAGATCATCCCGCAAGAAGAATCCGGGATACGGATCGAGATCCTCCGGGCGCAGTTTCCGCAGGCCGCCGACACTTGCCGCCCTGATCTTCGAACGCTGGTAACTGAAGCGGATCACATCCTGCCGCATCTGCTGCCACTGCGGGTGGCTCTTCGGCGGCGCGAGATGCTTGATCGCCAGCTCGTTGTCCAGGATGGTCGGAATCCCGCTCATCTTCGCCATCATCAGATAGTCGAGGTCTTCCCCGCGGGTCACGCGGGTGTCGAAAGGCAGCTTCGAGTACAAATCCCTGCGGAGGGTCAGGTTTCCTCCAAAGGCGAAAGGGGTCTGCTTGTATCGAGGGGGCCTGCCGATATACTCCATGAACGCGCTGTCCATCACTGAGTACTTCGGCCAACGGCTGCCCCATTCAGGCAGCGGCTTTTTCAGGAGGTACTCTCCGTCGGGGTTGAGATAATATCCGGCCAGGGCTGAAACTTTTTTCCCATCGTGCTCACGCTCCAAACCATCCCGCACCTTTTGTAAAAAAGCGGGATCCTCGAACACCTCGTCGTCGTCGATCAGGACGACCGCGTCGGCCTCCAACAGCCCGGCCGCCAGCAGGCAGCCGTTTCGCACATGAGCGTAGCCCGAGAGATTGAGGAAGGCCGAGTATCGGCCGGCCTCGTCCGCCAACCGCGAGCCGATCCTGCCAAGTGATGCGGAGGTAAGAATTCGAGGGGAATGAAGCGAGTCGGGAAATTCGTCCCGGATGATCCCGCCGACCCGGGAGACCATTTCGTCCTCGATCTCCGGAGTTGTCGGTACCACAACCAGAGCCAGGTCAAAATCCGTGTCGTCGAGAACAGCGAGGCTGCGCAGGAAGCGGCCCAGAGTGTCGGGGCCGTCAAGCGAAGTGGGATGATCGAAAACCAGGTCGCCCTCCCGCCAGCCGACCGAGGCAGCGCGGGCCCAATATGTCGGCACGACGATTGTGAGCTTCATCCTGGCTCACCTCCTGCGATTGTATGCGAAGGCGTTTTCTACGAAGCAAGCACTGCCATCTAAGCTTCGGGTATCAGGGTATATTGGCGACAAATATCTGTTGAACTGGGCAGGATGTCAACCGGCCTGCGACCCGGTGTAGGTCTCATCGCTCGCCCCGGCGGGCTCGGCGACGGGCTCGATAGGCACTGCGAACTTGCGGGTGCGGTCCTTTACGGCAGGCTTCGAGCGATTGACCCTGAAGAATCCCCTGCGCAGCACGAAGATTGTGGCAGGCACATTCACGAACATCGAAATCGCCATCGGCACAAGAGTCGACTCCAGCGGCAGCGGTGTGCCGGTGGTGTAGTGCATGATGAACAGCAAGGCGTGCGCTATGACGGTGGGAACCACGCTGCCCAGCGGATAGGCGAGCAGCGGATTGCGAATCTCCGAAAAGCGCTCGGTGATCCGGCCGAAAAAGCCGCCAAGGCAAAAGGCCGTGACACCGTGCTTCACTCCGGCAAGCCCTGCTGCAAACCAGCCGAACTCGCGGTTCACCAGGTAAACCAGGACGAAATTGATCGCGAAAGAGAGCAGTCCCAACTTCCAATTATGAAATTCAAAATAGAGTTTCTTAAGCAGTTTTCCCAACGTCGCACCCGATTGGATGTAAAGAATGAATGTAGCGTGGGCGGAAGTCAACCCTGTGGGCCTTTTTGAGCGATAGCGGTTGCAAAAACGCCAGTTCTACAGCAAAATAACTCTCCTTTTTTAGCCTCGCCTAAGAGGAAAAGAAAATAGCAGACGGCAGGAGATATGCCCCGTCCCGAATATTGGATAATCGAGAATTACGACTACCGGCCATGCAAGCCCAGCCGGCTGGAATTCCACACTGCCGTCGCGCTGCATACTCACTCCTATCACTCTGAGGAGAGCCTGGGCTCGCTCGAGTGGATTATGGAGAAGCCCGTCCTCAATAAAATCAACGAGATTTTCAAACGGGCGTTCCGCACCAAGGCCAAGGAAGAACTGAACTATGCCGACCTCCATTACTGCCCCCCGATATCCCCGGCTGAGGTCTACGAGCTTGAAAGGAACTCGGCGGAAGCGCTGGGATTCGAGAATTTCCTGCTGGCGATAACCGACCACAACAAAATCGCCGCCTGTCAGGAGCTACTCGAAGCACGCCCCGACCTCGAGCCGATCGCCGCCATCAGCGAAGAGCTCTCCTTCTTTTTTAAAGACGAAGAATTCCACCTTGGGATTATCGGCATTCCCTCCGAAAAGGCCGATGAGCATCACAAAACCATGCAGGAGTTGGGACGCAGAGGGGATACAGGCGGGCTCTTCGACCTTCTCACTTCCCTGAAACCCTCGCCGTTGCTGATACTCAACCACCCCTACTACCAGCTTGACACGATGCCCGAGCACGGAGAAAGGCTCCAGCAGTTGTTGCGAAATTTCGGCAATTCAATCCACGCGATCGAATTCAACGGACTGCGTCCCCGCCAAGAGAACGACGCCGCAATCGAGTTGGCCCGCGTCCTCCGCAAGCCTTTGGTTGGCGGCGGTGACCGCCATTCCCCCCTGCCGAGCCTCGCGCTCTCCGTATCCAGAGAGGCGGCAACGATTCAGGATTACATAGAAGAGGTGAAGGGCGGCGGCGGCGCCATGATTTGTAAGAACGATTATTTCCTGCCCCATGGTTGGAAGCTTTTCGTGCGGATTCTGCATTATGTGCAGTACTACCGCCGGATAACCTTCTACAAAAATGTTCCCATCACCGATTACCCCATCGACGACAAGATTATCCCCGATTATCTCGCCGACGCGGCCGGTTTCATCCTCTCTATACTGAAATGGATGAAGCTGGTAAGGTAACTGCCGGAAACATTTGATGTGCTCCATCTTAATAAGATTTCCACGACTGGGGGGCTAAGGTGCGGATAGCGCTGTTCACCGACACCTACTATCACATCAACGGCGTTTCCATGGTCTACCGCCGATTCGCCCGCTGGTGCGCCGCACGGGGCATCGAGCTTGAGATTTTTACTCCCGGTAGCCGGCCTCTGGAGAAGATCGGCAGCGTCTCCATCCACTCCGTGGAAATGATCACGCCCGTCCCCTACTACCGCGATCTCTACTTCGACGCATTCCCCCTGCGGCCGAAGATCGACCGATATGTCAGGCAACACGATTTCGATCTGGCTCACGTCGCCACGCAGGGTCACATGGCCCTTGTGGGCCTGCGTGCTGCCGGCGCCGCCGACCTGCCCAAGATCAGTTGCTACCACACTAAAATGCCCGAGTACGCCGCGAGCCGCTTCCTGCGGTTCTTCGGTGATAATCCTTTGGGCCGCAGGATGGCCGGGGTGGCCGAGGACATGTCGTGGTGGTACCAGCGCCGCCTCTACAGAAGCAGCCAGCTGATACTCGTGCCGACATCATCCGCAAGGAAAATCCTCGAGGATAAGGTCGGAGTTCCCACGGCCGTTTTCTCCCGGGGCGTTGACAGCGAGGCCTTCAGCCCCGATCACAGGACGCGGGACGGCGGCGATCACAGGACGCGGAGCCTATTTGTCGGCCGCCTGAGTATCGAAAAGAACCTCGATCTGCTCGCGAAGCTTGATTTACCCGGAGGCAGGGGGTTGTATCTCGTGGGAGACGGCCCATATAAGAATGTCTTGCAGAAGCGCCTGCCCGGAGCCGCCTTCCTGGGTTTCCTTCAGGGCGAGAACCTGGCGCGAGCCTATGCCTCCGCCGACGTCTTCGTCTTTCCATCGAAGACCGAGACATTCGGCAACGCCGTGCTGGAGGCGATGGCTTCCGGGCTTCCCGTCATCGTCTCGAACGAGGGCGGGCCGAAGGATTTCGTCGTCGACGGCGAAACAGGCTTCGTGACCTCCAGCGATGAGGAGTTTCTGGAACGCCACCGGCAGTTGGCCGGCGACGCGGGCCTGCGCAAGCGCCTCGGCGCCAACGCGCGTGAATATGCGAAAACCTGCAATTGGGACAGCATCTTCGAGAAGCAGGTTCTGGATAATTATCGCAAAGTTATTGAGGAGTGGCGGACGTCGGGCCGATCCTGATCATCTCTTCGTAAACTGCCATTTGTTTGTCAAAAGTAGCATCCCAGGGGAATCGCTCCGCCTGCTGCCGCGCAAGCTTGCGCAGTCGGGCCCTGTCTCCATTGGTCAGTTCCACGATGGCATCGGCAAAGGCCTCGGCGGTCGGCTCCACGGCCCGCACCGCAGGGCTGTCGCTGTATTCGGTCACCCCGCCCTGGTTCGGGCACACCACCGGCAGGCCGGCGGCCAACGCCTCCAAAGGCACGAGGCCGTAAGGCTCCCGCAATGAAGGGAACACGAACACGTCGGCCGAAGCATACAGACTGGCCAGCAGCTCCTTGTCGCTGATATAACCGGCCAGCTTTATTCGCTCCCCGCCCGCCTCTTTCAGACTGTCCGCCAGCTCACCCACTCCGGCGACAACCAGCTTGGCGTTGACGCCCCGCTGCTCCAGCCGCGTCAGCACCTCCGGCAGCAGCATGATGTTCTTCTCCCTCGCGATACGACCGACGTAGAGAAGAACGGGATCGGAGCCGCCGGCGAAGCGCTCGCGAACTGCATCGTCGGCCTTGCCGGGCCTGAAATTCTCCAGGTCTATCCCGAGATTCAGAAGGACTATCTTGTCTGCGGCGATCGGCTCTATCTCCGCGGCGGTGAAGCGCGAGGCGCAGATTATCTTGTCGAACGCTGCGGATACCACCTGCATATAGAGATTTGCGAACTTGAGCAGGAGGGGATTGTCTCCGAAATATGTCGAGAGGTTCATGTCGAGCCGCTCGTGATGAAAACCGACGGTGGGCAGGCGCTTCTGGATCTTGCGGTAGAAGAAGGAGAGCGCCATCAGCGTGAACTTGTCATTGACCTCCAGAAGGTCAGGCTCCTCCAGCTTGACGATCTTGTGCAGAACACCGAGGTTGACGATCAGCCGGTAGATGTTGTTCAGCGGCGCTCGGGGCGAGCCGATGCGGTAGATAACCGTATCCGGTTTGCGTCGCTCAATGCCATCCTGCTCATCGGGAATCACGAGGCGAAACGGCAAGCCGTGCTCCTCGAAATAGCGCTCCTTGGCGTCGAGGTACGTCTTTATCCCGCCGGACTTCGGATGATAGAAATTTGCGAGGTGAAGGATCTTCAACGCTTCAGGCTCCCCTGGTTAAATCTCTTCAGATGGACATTATCCCATAGGATGCTTTTGAGCAACATCGCAGGCAGCAGGCAGTTCTTCCCTAGCTGTTGGCATCACCCGATTCGCTCAAGGGCAAGCTTCAACTCCTCGGCGGCCGAACCGCATATCGCTCCAGGCCGGCAGCACCGACGCCGGAGCGAAGTCTTCCACATAGTTTTCCCGGGCGGTTGATCATTAGCGAGGTTAATCTATACTACAGGGCCAGAAGTTGCTGCTTCGGCCGTCACCAACGCCATCCAAGGAGTTCTGAATGGGAGACAAATGGGGCAAGCTGCTTGCCGGCGCCGGCATCGGATTTCTAATCGGAGGTCCCTTCGGAGCCATTCTCGGAGCCATGCTGGCCGGCGGCCTGGGCGAGTCGGAGCGCACGTTCGGCGCCGAGGCGCCCAGCCAGGAGCGCTTTCTTTTCTACTCCGGCCTCGTCTCCCTCCTGACGCTCGTCGCCAAGGCGGACGATCAGGTATCGCCCGAAGAGGCGCGCACCATCGCCGATTTCTTCAAGCACGAACTAAACTTCGGGGAGCAGGAGCTCGACGTCGTGCGGCGGCTGATGAAAGAGACAATCAAGGTCAATCCGCCCGCCGAAGCTGTGGCTGCCGATTTCGCGCGCATCTCCAGCGCTGAAGAACGCCTGGCGTTGCTGAGGCTGATCTGGATGGTCGCCGCGGCAGACGGACGCATCGATCCCCGCGAGGAGAACATCATCAACCGCATCGCCTTCGCCCTACGGATCGACGCCGCCAGCCAGCGAGGCATCGCGGCGGAATTCCACAGATCCGGCGATCGCAATTACGAAATACTCGGTGTCACGCCGGAGGCCGGCAACAAGGAAATCAAGGAGGCCTACAAGCGGATGGCCAAGCAGTACCACCCCGACCGCGTAGCCCACCTGGGAGATGAATACGCCCGCATGGCGCACGAGAAATTCGCTCAGATCAACGCCGCCTACGACGCCGTTCGCAAAGAGCGCGGTTTCTGAAATGCCGGCCGCAGACGAATGGCCCCGGCTCTTCGCCGACTGCATGCTCGGCCGCCTGGCGCGCTGGCTGCGGGCGCTCGGCGTCGACACGCAATATGAGCGCGGGATTGAGGACGACGCGCTGCTGCGGCGTTGCGACGAGGAGAAGCGGTTGCTGCTGACCCGGGATAGCGGCCTGGCCGAGCGAGATACGACCGTGTCCATCCTATTGATTGAATCCGACTCTCCCCGCGAGCAGCTGAGCCAGGTGATGCAGCACCTCGGCATCGATATCCGGGAGGACCGGCTTTTCTCCCGCTGCACCCACTGCAATTGTGCTGTCGAGGAGTTGTCGCGGCAAGAAGCGAAGGGCCGCGTCCCGCCATTCGTCTACAAGACCAATGAGCGCTTCAGCTTCTGCCCCAACTGCGACAAAATCTACTGGGGCGGGACCCACAAGGATCGCTTCCTGGATCTCATAGAAGCCGGCGAGGAGGTCGAGGATTGAGCGCAGCAGGCGAGCCGCGCAGCAATGTCGAGGTCAAGGCGAGCTGCGCAGATCTCGACAAAGCGCGCGAGGCGGGGAGAAGCGCGGGAGCGCAATACGCCCGCGTCGAGCACCAGCGCGACACCTACTTCCGCTGCAACGACGGCCGCCTCAAACTCCGGCAAATCGAGACGGAATCCGGCCGCAGGGCCGAGATGATCTTTTACCGCCGGGCCGACGCCGGCGGGCCGCGCCTCAGCCGCTACAGCCTGAAAAAAGTGCGCTTCCCCAACCTCAAGCGCCGGTGGCTGAGTCTGACGCGGGGAATCACGGTCGAGGTTGTCAAAACCAGGGAACTGTGGTTGTGGCGGGGTGTCCGAATTCACCTCGACAGAGTCGTAGACCTTGGTGATTACCTTGAGCTTGAGGCGGTGGTCGGTGACATCGGCGACGAGGAAGAGGCGCGGCGACGCTGCGAAATTCTGGTAGACCGCCTCGGAATCAAAGCCGAGGATCAGATAACGACCTCCTATTCGGACCTCATCAGCGGACGGCGAAGCGGTTAAAACCTCTTGCTCACGACGCGATAAACAAAGGCTTTTTCGGTGATATACACACAAATTCGCGAAAGGCAGAACGCTTGCTCAGCCCCTTATTCTTAACACCAATTACTCTTCCGCCAAATAATATCAAGTCTCACTGAAATTTTACCGAATTTCCGACCAGATTGCCGTTTTTCTTCCGCCGATAATTGTATTATGTTAGAATCGCTACGTTGAGCATATGCATTGACTAAGAACATCTCAAAATATCGGATTTCACATATGGCCAGAGAAATACTCCTTGGGGATGAAGCTGTCGCCTTGGGAGGATTGCACGCCGGAATCAGCGGCGCGTATTCCTACCCGGGAACGCCGGCTACCGAAATCCTGGAATATATTCAGCGCCTCTCGAAGAAGTGGCCGTCGGTGCACTGTACCTGGTCGGCCAATGAGAAGGTGGCTTACGAGGAAGCGCTTGGCATGAGCGCCGTCGGCAAGCGGTCGATGGTCTCAATGAAGCATGTCGGGCTGAATGTTGCCGCCGACCCGTTCGTCAACTCCGCCATCACCGGAGCTGGCGGCGGTATGATGCTCTGCGTCGCCGATGATCCCGGCATGCACTCGAGCCAGAACGAGCAGGACAGCCGCTACTATGCCGAATTCGCCATGATTCCCTGCCTCGAGCCGTCGAACCAGCAGGAAGCCTACGATGCCACCCGCTTTGCCTTCGACCTCAGCGAGAAGCATGGCATCCCGGTGATGATGCGCCTGGTGACGCGCCTCGCTCACAGCCGCGCCGACGTAGAGGTGGGAGAGCCGCGCGGAGAGAACGACCTCGCTCCGCAGCTCGACTGGAAGAAATGGACGCTGCTGCCGGCCAACGCCCGCATCAATTTCTCCAAGCTTGTCGACAAGCAGCAGGCCCTGGCCCGCGAAGCTCACCTGAGCCCGTTCAACCGCCTGGTCGAGGGCGCCGGCGAGCGCGCCTACATTGTCAGCGGCGTCGCCTACAACTACTTCCGCGAGGCTGTCGGCAACAACACTCCACCCTATCTGAAAATCTCCCATTACCCGATCCCCGTCGAGCTGATACACCAGCTTGTCCAGGGAAGGCACGAAATCGTGGTGATCGAGGATGGCTTTCCCTTCATCGAATCCCGGCTGCGGGGGATCCTCGGGTGTGGCGAGCTGAAAGTGCTCGGCAAGCTCTCGGGCACCCTGCCGCGCACCGGTGAGCTGACGCCCGACATCGTCGCCGCCGCAGTCAGAGGCGAAGCGCCCGAGCAACCCAAATCTCCGGATCTGCCGGGCAGACCGCCTCAGTTGTGCCAGGGCTGCTCTCATGCCGACACCTACGCCGCTCTCAAAGAAGCGCTGAAGAACTATCCGCAAGCCCAGGTGTTCAGCGACATCGGCTGCTACACCCTCGGCGCGCTCGAGCCATACAATGCTATTAACTCCTGCGTTGACATGGGCGCCAGCATCAGCATGGCAGCCGGAGCGACTCACGCGGGGTTGCGCCCGGCGGTGGCGATGATCGGCGATTCCACCTTCGGACACAGTGGCATGACCTCGCTGCTCGACGCGGCCTACCAGGACGTACCGATGATCGTGATCATCGGCGACAACGCCACAACCGGCATGACCGGCGGGCAGCTCAGCATGACCACCGGCGAGCGGCTCATCAGCGTGCTCAAGGGCCTCGGCGTGCCCGAGGGACACATCCGCGTGATCGAGCCGATGCCGAAGAATCGCGAGAAATTCATGCGGGTTCTGAGGGAAGAGATCGAGCACGACGGTCTCAGCGTGATCGTTGCATCGAGGATCTGCATCCAAGAAGCGCGGCGCCTGAAGAAAAAGAAGAGCTCGTAAGTTGAGAGGATAACGATGAAGTTCGATATGGTGGTCGCCGGAGTCGGCGGCCAGGGCATATTGTCAATATCTTTCGTAGTGGATAACGCAGCTCTGGCCCAGGGCCTTCATTTCAAGCAGAGCGAGGTCCACGGGATGGCGCAGCGCGGCGGCGCGGTGGTCAGCCATCTGCGCATCAGCGACAGCGAAATCTTCAGCGACCTCGTTTCCCACGGCTCGGCGGATCTGGTGCTGAGCATGGAACCGGTCGAGGCATTGCGGTACCGTCAATTCCTTTCGCCGGATGGCTGGCTGATCGCCAGCACTAATCCGTTTATCAACATCCCCAACTACCCGGAAGAGGAAAAGACACTCGAGCAGGTGCGGTCGGTCGACAACCACGTCGTTGTCAACTCGGCTGAACTCGCCCGCGCCGCCGGAAGCCACCACGCGCAGAACATGGTGATGCTCGGCGCGGCAGGACATCTGCTGCCGCTCGAAAACAAACATATCGAGCAGTTCATCGGAGTGCTTTTCCGCGCCAAGGGAGACAAGGTCATAGAGGCCAACCTCACCGCCTTCAGTTACGGTCGCCTCGCCGGCAGCCTTTACCGCGACCTGCTCGCTGCAGGCCTCGCAAGCGCCGACGCCGACGCCGTGGCGACGCACCTTCTGCCTTGGGATTACTCGCGGGAAGATGTAAAGGGATGGATCGAGCTCTGCCGCGCCGACGGCTCCGGGGAACTGCGGAGCTGGCTGCGCACGCATCAGGGGCTGATTAATGGAGATGCCGCCACGCGCAAGCGCCTGGCCAGCATAGACCTTAACGCCAATTCAAAGGAGGACCTGGAAGCTTTGATTTCAAAGACTGGCTGAGGCCGACTGAGATCGGCAGCAAGGTTCCGGGGGAGATAATGACTACTCTTAAAGAAGAATTGAAGATCACTGCTAACTTCGCCTCGCTAGAGCAAGAGGCATTCCTGAGCGTGCTAGTAACTTCGGATCGAATTAACCGTCGCAACACCGAGTTCATGGCCAGATTCGGCATTTCGCCCAAGCAGTTTAACATTCTGAGAATTCTCCGCGGAGCCGGCAAGCCTGGCATCCCCGTCATGGAGATCGGGCGAAGGATGATCGAGAAATCACCCGACATCAGCCGGATTATCAACCGCCTGATTGATGTGGGCCTGGTCTGCCGCCGCCGGCAGAGGAGCGACCGAAGGGTCGTAAAGGTCTCGATTTCTGCAAAGGGTCTCAGGCTCTTGGAGCAGATGGACCAGCCTGTTCTCAGTCATGTGGAAGAAATGCTCTCCGGCCTCACCAAGGATGAACTGCAATCCGTTGTTTTCTTGCTCGACCGCGTGCGCGAATCGGTTTACCGGCAGTCGCCGGTTTAGCACCTTCAACTGCGGCGACTCCGGCGGGTGGACCGCTTCGGCGAGGGCTGGATTTAATGAACGCTCATCCGATTCGTCAGTAGGGCTTCTGACTTCTTATGATGAACAAGGTTGGATGCGTTTGATCACCGGCTCTGCAAACCGGCTTCACCCGCGATGTGATTGTTGTGTCTGACCGCAGGCTGCTCACATCAGCTTTAGCAAGCGATCGGTTGCTGAGGGTATCCGGCCTTGATAATTCTTTGCGCGAACGCCGAAAATCCATACCGCCGCCGGAAACACTGCTACATCGCAATCCACACAACTCGCATGGAGACTATTTAAATTATTCCTGGAAGAACTTATCCCCTTCTTCCCGCTGTCAAACCCGCATCTTCAGGAATGAGAGAAAACGTTCCGGCTTTGAGACGTTGAACGAAACGCTCTTGGTCAGGATTCCGTTGTGCTTTTCGGCGGTCGAACGGGAGACGAAACCATCGCGCATCACAAGCACGATGATATCGTTGTCGTGCGTCTCGAACTCCATCGGGAAGTGCTCTTCCGGCAATAACACCGCATCAACTTCCTCCAGCGAATCCGCGATGAATGCATCCTCGATATCGAAGAGCCTGACAATGAACTCGTGGTGCTCCTTGCGGATCAGCAGCTCTTCGGGGCCGAGGAGGACGCGGTTGGCGAAATACTGCGCGGCAAACCCGGAGATCAGGATCACCAACAAAGCCATCGCCAGCATCTCCTCCGTGCCGGGCAAGCCTCCCCGGTAGGTCGCCATTAAAATCACTCCCGGAAGACCAAGCATCAGAAAGGCGTAGACGAAGCCCCTGACCCGCACCCCGGGCATGTAGAAAACGTACGTCTTGCGCGGGTCGTAACGCAATATCGCCGGATCGCGGAAGACCGGCCCACTGGCTGGGAATCTGCGCATCCCGGTGTCCGTAAACTCTGTTGTTCAAAATACTAACAGAGGGCACCGGCGGCCTCAAGCAATGGCCCCCGAGGCAAGGCCGGGCTATTATTACCCCGAGGAACCGGATGATGAACGAAGCAGCGCTCGTGAACGAAACGGTTTTTGTGGCGGGAGGCAGCGGCTTCATCGGCCGGGGAATAGTCGAAAGACTCCTTGATGCCGGGAAGAAAGTCACGATCATCTCGCGCAAGCCGCGGCGCCATCCAATCCCCGAGCGCGGCAATTTGGAGATTGTCGAGGGTTCCATTCTCGATGGGAACGCCCTGCGCGGCGCGATGGCGGGCTGCGATGCTGTCGTCAACGCGATCGGTATCATCCGCGAAAAAAAACTCGGTGGCATAACCTTCGAGAGGCTGCACATCGATGCCACCCGCAATCTGCTCGATGAGGCCGAACGGGAGGGGATCAGGCGCTTCGTCCAGATCTCGGCTCTGGGCACCCGGCCCGATGGTGTCAGCCGCTATCAGACCACCAAATTAGCCGCCGAGGAGGAGATCAAGCGGCGGATTCCGTGCTGGACGATCTTCCGTCCCAGCCTGGTGATCGGCCCCGGAGCCGGATTCGTCTCGGTGATCCGCCCGCTAGCCAGGTTGCCCCTCACACCCGTCTTCGGCGACGGCAGATACAGCTTTGAACCGGTGGACAGGCGGGTGGTGGCGGAGGCCGTCACCAGAGCCCTCGTTGATGAAAACACCTGCGGCGTCACCTATGAGCTTCGCGGACCGAAAGTCTACACCTATGACGAAATCCTCGATGAGACGGCCCGGGCGCTCGGCAAGCGCCGCGCCCGCAAGATTCACCTGCCATTGTGGTTAATGCGGCCTCTTGTGTCGGCAACCGGCTGGCTGCCTTTCGCTCCGGTCAGCCGCGATCAGCTTGAGATGCTGCTCGAGAGCGGACCCGCGACCGGGCTCGACGGCGTGGTGGAGCTGGGATTACCCGTTATCGACCTGCCAGAGGCGCTCGCCCACGCGGTGGCCGGCGAAGAAATCAATGATCCCCAATCGCCAGTCTGAACAAGGCTTTCATCCCGCCCACCGACTCTCCGCGGCAATTTAAAACCTCCCGAGCTTTGAAATCCGCCAAGCGCCCGGCCTGCGCCTCGCTCAAAACGCCGATCTGCTCGAGCGCGGCGACGACAATTGGATCGGTGGCGCGGTTGAAGGTGATCCCCTCCTCCAGCTTGAGCGCAAGACCGAAACCAGTCCTTCCGATTACGCCGGGCGTGACACCGACGGCGTAAAATCCTTCGGCTCCCACCTTGGCAATCAGCTTGCCTTCACCGATCTGCATCAGCAAAGCCTCGAGCCTTCCGACTTTTCCCGAGCCGTATGTGGGATTAGCAGTGATCGCCTTGACAGCGATTCCCACAAGCTTGCGATCCTCCTCCGGAGCCGCGCCGGGATCGGCAAGCCGGGCGAACACAAGTGCCGAGCGCCAGAGAGGCAGGACGAAAGCCGGAATTCCGCAGCCGTCGACCACTATCCCGATCTCCTTCGCTTCGACTCCCGCAAAACGCGCCAGGCGCAGCAGGATATCCTGCTGCAGCGGGTGTTCGAGCCGGTCATAGCCCTGCACCGGCCAGCCTTTTGCCAGGCAGGCCGCAAGCATCGCGGCATGCTTGCCGGAGCAGTTGTTGTTCAACTGACACGGTTCCTCTCCGGCGCCAGCCATGCGCGCGGCCACGTGAGGCATGAAAGGCGCATGCACCCCGCAGCGAAGGTCTGCTTCGCTTTTCCCGATCTTGTTTAAAATCGAGCGGACTGCTGCCAGGTGCTCCTCCTCGCCGCTGTGGCTGGCCGCCGCCACCGCCAACTCCTCGTCCGTCAGCCCGAATTTCTCCACGGCCCCTGACGCGATAACCGAGAGCACCTGAATCGGCTTCATCCCTGAGCGCAGCACCGCTGCGTATGCGTGTTCTCCGGCCGAGGCGCAAATGAAGCCGTCGGAGCGGACTATTGCAATGTGCCCATGGTGAACCGCGTCGACATAGTCGCCGCGAGTCACGCACAACAACGGCGCGCTGCGGCTGCCTTTCATATCTCCAGCTTTGTCCATATTCACCGATGTTCCCCGATTATTTAACTCAGAATAATGTATAATATCACTGCGGGTCAGAATATTTGCTGTAGTGAGTGGAAAAGAATAACTTTCTTTAAAGAAAATGGATGGAACAGACCATATAATAGAGCAACATATCCGCGTCTTGCTGGTCGAGGATACCGGAGATCACGCCGAGTTGATCTCCTCATTTCTGCGGATCAAAGATCAGGATATCGAGATCGTAATCGCCGAGTCGGCTGACGAGGGGATCGAAAAGGCCAGTTCCGATAACTTCGATCTCATACTCTCGGACTACCTGATCGGCCCGCTCGACTGCTTCGATATGCTCCATGAATTGGAAAACCGCGGGATATCCCTTCCCGTGATTATTCTGACCGGTCAGGGAAACGAAGAGGTCGCCGCCGAAGCGATTCGCCGCGGGGCTGACGATTACCTGATCAAGGAAAACGTCTTCGACGAGCCTGTCAGGCTCATCAGGTCCATCCGTTCAGCGGTCGAGCGCAGCCGCCTGGAGCATGCACTGCGGGAAAGCGAGGTGCAATACAGAACCCTGGTGCAGAGCATGCAGGACGGATTGTTCGTGTTGCGGGGCCGCAACTTCGATTTCGTCAACCCGGCGCTCGCGGAAATGATCGGATCGCCGGTGGAAGAACTCCAGGGTATCGACCTGGTCTCGCTCTTCCTCCCCGAGCAGCGCACCGCCGTCGATGCCTTCATTGAGAAAGCGTGGGACAGCGAGATAACTCAAGAGCGGGAATTCATCCTTACCGGCACCAGATCGGAGCCCGCCTCCTACGTCACGGTAAAACTCAGCAAGAGCATCTTCAACGGCCAGGAGGCGCTCATCGGCACCGTCAAAGACATCACGCGCCGCAGGCTGGTCGAGAGCAAGCTGCGGGAAACACTGGAGAAGGTCGAGCTGCTCTCGATCACGGACGATCTGACAGGGCTCTTCAACCGACGGCACGCCCTCTCGGTCGCCGACGCCGAAGTCGCACGCAGCCACCGTTACAGGCACAACCTCAGCCTGATAATGCTCGACATCGATCGCTTCAAGGAGATCAACGACACCTTCGGCCACCTCATGGGCGACAAGATGCTCAAGAAGGTAGCCGATATGCTTGTCCAAGAGCTCCGAGAGATCGATACCGTTGCCCGCTACGGAGGAGACGAGTTCATTATCATCCTCCCGCATACCGATATCGAGCAGGCCAGACCGATTGCGGAGAGGCTGAGGAAAAGCGCTTCCAGTCTACGTTTGGAGGCCGATGACGGCACGGTAATCAAAACCACCCTGAGCTTGGGGATCACCCAGATGAGCGCGGAAAAGGAAACGCTCACGGATCTGATCCGCCGCGCCGACCAAGCCATGCTTGCGGCCAAGAGCAGCGGCCGCGACGCTGTGGTCTCCGAATCCTAGGGCATGCGCCCGATCACAAAGCTCGAGCGAGAGGGGGTTTCGATCATTTCAACTCCCCGGTAGCCTGCCGACTCCATCCACCCGCGTATCTCGCTGAATGTGTAAGTATCTCCGACGCCGTTCGAGATGTACATGTTCATCGCAAACAGCAGCGGGAAACGCTTGCTCCGGCGTTCTTCGTCCGGCACGAATTCATGGACAACAAGGTAGCCGCCTTGCTTCTGCGCTGCCGCAAGCTTTTCGATGATCCGTGCGCAGTCAGCGCGCGAGACGGAATGAAGGAAATGACTGAGCAGTACGAGGTCGAATTCACCCACTGGCAGCTCTACCTCGTAGATACTGCCGGGAAGGAACCCGATTCCATCGCCCGCGCCGGCTTTCCCCACCCGCTCTCCGGCAAGGCTCAGCACCTCGGGCAGATCATTAAGCGTCAGGCGCGCGGTGGGATCGGCCTGCAGCAGCCGCAATCCGTAAGCGCCCTGGCCGCAGGCGACATCGAGAATCGACCAGCCGCATGCGCCCTCTTTTCCTATCCGCAGATGCTCCGCAAGCGGGGGAACGGCATACGTGGCGGAATGTGAGATTGCCGGCACCAGGCGCCGGAAGCCTTGCTCCATTGATCCCTGCCTTTGCACAACGGGTTCTCCGGCACGGACTGCATCGGCGAGCCGTCCGAGGGCGGTCCACCTCCAGGGAGCCGCGGCTCCAGCGTGGATCGGGCCGGGGTAGCTGGGGCTGCTCGGATCGAGGAGGCGGGAAGACAACTCCGTGAGCGCGTACTCATCGCCCCGCTTCTCAATGAATCCCGCCGGGCAGAGAGCGTCCAGCAGGATCCTCACGCCCTTGGGGTCGAGCTCATACTCCTTTGCCACCGCCGCGGCACTGCGAGGACCACCATGCAGCGCGCCAAAGAGATCCAGCTCGAGCGCGGCGACGAGGATCGCGCTCTCCCAGATGCGGTGGAAATATTCGACCACCCGGTCAAGCTCGGGATCGTATCCTTCAGGTTCCGGCATCCTTTATCTCCTGATGACATTGAGACAGCGGGGAAACTAACATAGCATCGAGGGTGCCACAAGAGCGGTCGCAACCCGATCTTGCCTGCGTAGGATCTTTAACCTATCATTCACTCTGTTTGTACAACGAGACAAAGTCTCATGATACTGGTACTAAAAAATAACTGCGGCGCAGAGGAAATCGGCTTGGTCAAAGGTAAAGCCGAAGAGTTGAATCTGCAAGCCGAGATAATAAACGGCGGATCTCGCACACTGCTTCTACTGCGAGGCGGTGATTATTCCTTCGACGCCAGGGAGTTCCTCACTCTCCCATGCGTCGAGCGTGTGGTGCAACTCGATCGCGGCGCCGGGCTTGTCAGCCGCGAAACCACTCCACAGCCCACTGTCATCCGGATAGATGAACTCAGCATCGGCGGCGGCGACGTGGTTGTGATCGCCGGACCCTGCGCCGTCGAATCACCCGAGCAGACACTCGCCATCGCGGAGGTGGTGCGCAAGGGCGGCGCGAAGATCTTCCGCGCCGGCGCCTTCAAACCGCGCACCTCACCTTACAGCTTCCAGGGCCTCGGCGAGCAGGGATTGAAGATACTCGCCGACGTCCGCTCCGAGACGGGTCTGAAGATCGTTACCGAGGCTATGGACGAGGCCAGCCTCGGCCTCGTGGAGAAGTATGCCGACATCATCCAGATCGGCTCGCGCAACATGCAGAACTACTCTCTGCTGCAAGTGGCCGGGCGCACGGGCAAGCCGATTCTGCTGAAGCGAGGTATGGCCGCCACGATCGATGAGTGGCTGATGGCCGCCGAATACATCCTAAATGAGGGTCAGGACCAGGTAATCCTCTGCGAGCGCGGCGTGCGCACGTTCAGCGACCACTCGCGCTTCACCCTCGACCTGGGAGCCGTTCCCGCCGTCAAGGAACTCAGCCACCTGCCGGTGATCGTCGACCCCAGCCACGGCACCGGCTACCGCGGCCGCGTCCCGGCGATGGCCCGCGCGGCGATCGCCGCGGGAGCCGACGGCTTGATGATCGAGGTCCACAACCACCCCGACGAGGCGCTCTCCGACGGCGTTCAATCGCTCGATCCCGTCGGATTCACAAATCTGATGCACGAACTCCGCCGCCTCGCCGAGGCGCTCGAAATCAGAATCTGAATACACCTCTGCTTATAACCGAAAAACGGGATGGAATTCTGCTGGTTTAGATTTTGTGTGCCAAAACTATCAGCCTCGAACTCTCGGCCGAGTAAGGCGAGGAGTCGCAATCGCCGAAGGCTTTGACCAGCTCCAGCCCGGCCCGGCGCAGCAGCCAGCGCAGCTCAGCGAGCGAATAGAGGCGCACGGAGAAGCGCATCTCCTCGGGTCCGTCGGGGCCGCCGTAGAGTCTCAACACGGCGTTCGAGATTCCCGTTTCGAAGTCGAAAGTGCTGGCGTTGACTACCACCATCTTCCTGCCGCCTTCCTCAAACTCGAAGAACTCCCTGTAAGGATTTTCCGAGCCCACCCACATCTCGCGGTTCGCGGTGTCGAGCAGGAAGCGGCCTCCGGGGCGCAACGCCCGGGCAACTCTGCGGAGGATGTCGAAATTGGTGTCGTCATCGAAGAAGCCGAACGAGGTGAAATAGCTGTAGGCTGCGTCGAAACGCTCCTCGTAATCGAGCTCACGGATGTCGCCGACGACGAACTCAACCGGCAACTCCCCGGCGCGCGTGCGCGCCATCTCAATATAGCGGGCGGTCACATCCATGCCTGTAACCCTGATCCCCCGCCGGGCCAGGGGAACGGCATGGCGCCCGAAGCCGCAGGCAAGATCCAGCACCTCTTCGCCGGCGTGCAACTGCATCGCGGTGCGGATGAACTCCGCCTCCTTGTGGTTTTGCTCCGGCGTGAAACGGTGAAAGGTGAAGCGGTCGTAACTACCATTGAAAACTTCGTCGAACCAGGCCATCGCTCGACTCCTCCCGAAACAGACAGATACCCTGTTTAGCAACCATTAATAAGGATAATGCACCCGCCGCCGGGCTGCGAGGGATTTACAGCGACTGCTTGCGCTGGCGGTAGAGCGAGGGATCGACCACCTCGCGCATCTTCTCAGTGTCCAGCCTGCCGCCGAATAATTCGTTGACCTGCTCAATCACCGGCTTCGCGTCGGCGAGGATGTCGTTGTAGCGCACGTAAAGCAGGTCGATGTTATCCGACATTTCCAGGAAGCTGTGGACCTTGACCAGGTGCTTCCTGAACTGCGCGGCCATCAGCCGGTCCTCCGCATCCGCCTCGGCACCCTGCTTTATCTCCATCCCATTACGCTCCTCCATCTTGCGCTGGGAGGCGAGGATCTCTTTCATCTCGCGGCGCATGAAGACGATGCGATAGCGCCTGTCGCGCGGCAGGTCGAGCAGCAACATCGAGACCATCTTGACCACCCGCCCCTCGGCGTCGTCGAACCAGGAGGTGTCTTCCTTGATCTGCTTGACCTTCTCGAACTCGAAGTAGCCCTTCGGGTTGTCCTCATCGGCCTTGCGGATGTGGTCGACCAACGGCTCGATGCCGCCGGCCTCAAGCATCTTCATCATCATCGATGTGCCCGAGCGGGGCAGCCCGCTGACGATGTTTATAATCTCTCGGTCGTTTGCGTTGCCCATTTCCCTTCCCTTGTTCTCTTGTCGCTTCATTTCGGGGAAGAGAGACTTTACTGCAAACCGTAGCGGACGACAAGTCAATTCCCGGGAGTGGGGACTTACCCGTTCGGCATTTATAATAACTGTAGTCCAGGCTACTTCTTTGCAGTATCCCTTTGTATTAAAAGGGCAACGACCGGCATGAATGGGGAGGATGTCATGAGAAGAACCTGCTTGTTATCCATTGTAATAACCTCCATGGTGATCTCCCTCGCCTGCGCTCAGGCTCAGGATTCCTCGCTCTATCCCGAGATCCAACCTCTGCGCAGCGGTTACCTGGAGGTTTCCGAGCTGCATTCGATCTACTGGGAGGAATGCGGCAACCCCGACGGTATTCCGGTGATCGTGCTCCATGGCGGCCCCGGAGGCTCGGCGGGCCCGAACATGAGGCGCTTCTTCGATCCGCAACGCTTCCGCATCATCCTCCACGACCAGCGCGGCGCCGGCCGCAGCAGGCCAACGGGGGAGTGGCGCGACAACAACACGCAACTGCTGATCTCCGACATCAACCGCCTGCGCCTGCATCTCGGCGTTGAGGGCAAGGCGATCCTTTTCGGCGGCTCGTGGGGCAGCACCCTGGCTGTCGCCTACGCCGAGGCCTATCCCGAGCTGGTCAGCGGCCTGGTGATGCGCGGAGTCTTCCTGGCATCGAAAGCCGAGATCGACTACTTCTACCACGGCGGCGCGGCCGTCTTCTTCCCCGACAACTGGGAGCGCCTGCGCGGCATCCTCCCCGAGCCCGAGAAGCTCGACTATCCGCGCCAGCTCTTCGATATGACCCAGAGCAGCGATCCCGCCACCCGCAAGAAAGCGATAGAGGGCTGGGCCTACTACGAGATCCGCATGTGCGCCGTCGGGCTGACCGACGAGGCCACCGAGAACATCGTCAGGCAGTACAGCGACGAGATGATGCCCTTTTCCGTGCTTGAGAATTACTACATGATGCACGGCTGCTTCATCGACGACGACCAGCTGCTGCGCGAGGCCGACAAGATCGCCCACATTCCGACGTTCATCGTCAACGGCCGCTTCGACGCCGTCTGCCCGCCGCGCACCGCCTACGCTCTGGCGAAAAAGCTGAAGAGGGTCAAGCTCGAGTTTCCACCGGCCACGGGCCACGTCGACAGCGAGAGCGCCAACCAGGCAGCACTGTTGCGCGGAGTCGAGTGGGTGGCTGACATCATCGACAAGCAGTATCGCTGATATTCGGCATCGTTCTGGAGAAAAGAAAAATCCCGGCGGAGTGATCCCCGCCGGGATTATATTGTCAGCTGCTAATCAGAGATCGATCAGCGACCGCTCATTAGAGGCGTGGCGCCCGCGCCGTGTTTGGCGTTCAGCAGCCTCGTGTTGAGCAGGTTGTCCACCGCGATCCAGCGTGCGCCATGAGCGCTGAACACCGCCGGGATCCCTCGCCATTCGCCACATCTGTTTCGTCGAATTCGTTTGAAGACGGCAGAATCGTTCTCGGCAGACTCGGATTCTAATGAGACCCTGCCGATCTTGGTCGTCTTTTCTTAAAGCGTTTTGGGAGCGATCCGCATCGGACCGCCGAATTTCACTCCCAGACCGAACTCATTCGCGCTTTCAGAATCCGTCGCGGAGCGCATAATCTCGCATTCGGTTTTGATAACGAGCAGAGCGTTGGAATCGACAGTTCTGCCACTGAACAGAGATGAAAGCGCACCTGTGGGAGCCTCGATCTTGAGGCTGAGGCGCGTGCCGGGTTTGAAATCGACGGTGCTGGGGAAGTAAGCGCCGCCGGCGCAGATGTTCAGCGACCGGCTGCGGATCACCCGCTCCACACCGCCGCCGCTGAGAACGGCCTCGATGGGCAGGTGGATGTCGAAGCGCTCGTGGCGCCTTCGCTCACGCATAATGCTGTCTTTAGCGGCCATCAGATCCTCTTGCTCTAATCCATGAGGGATGCTTGTCTCAGAATGGTCCCCTCGATTGCCATAATAATATTTCCGCAGATGGAAGTCAGGTATCGATAAGACTGATCATTCTGGTCTCTATTTCTCCCTGGCATCCCTAATGATTTGTTACTAAGCGAAGCTACCTAGACGTTATTAGC
>DATKUA010000242.1:0-12254 GCA_035530855.1 Acidobacteriota bacterium
GGCTTTTATATCACTTACATCCGCATATCCCCGGGCTCTGGCCCAATACGTATGCTTCTCGATCAGATCGACAACCTCTATTCCCCGGCGGTCTAATTCGCTCAGCAATTCATCATTAAGCTCTCCTCTGAATTTCAACACCAACAAACCGGTGGATATCTTTTTGGACAATAATTCTTTTGAGGATAAGACGATTACCCTTCCCGGAGTTCTCACTTCTACCCGCTCTTGCCCCACCGCATAAGAAGCGATTGCAAAAACCACAGCGATCATCAATGGAAAAAATGCGACTCGACAGAATGTAATGGCCGACACTTCAACACCTCCGAGTCAAATCGATGTTTATAAGGCATGCATTCGAGCGGTTGCATTATAAATTATAAGTATTCAGCTATCAACTCATTAATGTTTTAGGAGAACCGTCTGTGCAATTACATAAAGAACCCTTAATCTTCATTTCAGTTTGGACAAGTTACTTGGAAGAAATAAAGATACAGAAAATCGTAATGATATCGATAATTTTCGCACATGCCTGGGATTCACGACAACAACGGCCAGTTGCTTTATTTACTAAATATGATCAGCACAAAACCCTGCATTTTTCGCATGTTGATCGGTGCGGCGCTCACATCTAAGACCTGTCTGGCTCTTGCCTTAGAGCCAGTAAGGCTACTTCACACTTGAATTAATAGATATTTTCAGGATCCAAGTGTATATCAAGGAGCTGACGTTTCCTCGACTGCGCTCTTCAGGCGTTGGTTGGTCACGACGACCAGCGCAAACTTCTGCTTGATGAACTTGCCGAGAGTTGTAGCTGTGATCTCTACTACCCACTCACCCGTCTTCTTGGGATTCTTCACTTCCACCAGCTCGATGTTATCGACTGTGTTGACGCCGGTCGTCGCCGGCGATTCCGGTCTGCTGCCGTCTAGTACCCACGGCCGGTACTCCTTCCTGATCTTGCCTCGCTTCAGCCACATAACCTTGAGATCGAGATCGTTGACCAGAGTCTTCTGAGCGAACGCGGCGGCCGGTGGATCGATCCATGCCAGTCCGACCTTCAGCAGCTTCGTTCCGCTGCCGAGGGTAAACTTGTAATACCGGATCCGCTTGCTCGCTTTCTTCCTTAAAGTGCTTTCGACGATTGTGTTCTTGTCGGCGTCGTCGCTCATCACTGCGGCGGCAGCGTATACGTCGAGCAGGCCGAAGCCGTAAGAGTAGTCTGGACCCCTTCTGCCCAGATCCTTGGCCGTGGTGGTAATCAGGGCGCGCAGGACCGCCGGCGTCGGCGATTTGCCTGTCAGGTTGCGCCAGTGTTCCTCGAGCAACGCAAGGCCGCCGCTGACCACCGGAGCCGACATGCTCGTACCGCCCATCCAGGAATACTGGTTGTTCAAGACTGTGGATAATGTGATGTTCCCTTTCGCCACGACTTCCGGTTTGATTCGCCCGTCCAGCGTCGGCCCCCAGGAGCTGAACGCTGTCATGTTGTCGCTGAAATCAGTGGCGCCGACGGTAATCACATTCTTGGCACTGGCATTTACGTCCATTGTGTAATACGGGCCGTCGGGTGGAGGCGGTGGATCGTTTACTTCCTTGCCGTCCTCATAATTGTCGAAATCCCACCAGCTCTCGCCTTCACCCGGGCCGGTATCGTTTCGGTCGTTGCCTGCGGAAAACACAACCGAGAGATTTCTTTTGAAGATCAGATCATCATAGGCTGCCGAAATGCTGCCGTACCACCCGAAGTAATCACCGTACCACTCCCAACGGTTTTCCTCCTCTGTATTCCGGTCCCAGCCAAGAATGTAACCCCAGGAATTATTGCTCACCGCAATTCCGTACTGCGAAAAAGCCGCGGCCATCTCGCCGGCGACATCACCCTCATAGTCGTACGAGACGATTGTCGCGGCGGGCGCCATGCCCATGCTCTGCGCCCTGCCGGCGCCGCTGGCGGCGATCGTGCCGGCAACATGCGTAGCGTGATCTAAAACGCTTACGTCCTCGCCGATTATCAATCTCCCGGCAAAATCCTGGTGGTCATCTACCTTGCCCCCGTCCCAGATGCCCACACGTATCCCCGAGCCGTCGACTCCGAAAGTAGACCTTGCCACATCGATCCTTGAGCGAGCGGCGGAGACATCGTTCTTTATTTCCTTTCGCCACAGCAATGGCTCGATCGCCACTACAAAATCCGACGAAGCTATCTTGTTTATCGCAGACGCGGGAATCTCCGCCTCCAAACGGCCGCCATAAAGCAGGCCGCGATGGAGGATTTGCCCGCCAAGCCTGTCGATAAGAACCCTAGCTTCTTCTTCCGTAGTCTCCTTAAACAGGGAGACCGTGATTCCCAATCTGTGATCCTGGGAGGACGCCGCAGCCCGCCGCCTCAGAGCGGGGAGTATCTTGTCTTTCGCATCCGGCCTGTAAATCGCCCACACGCCGTCCAGGTCTGCGGAAAGGAAATCATTTTCCGTTCGAATCCAGTAACTGGAATCGCCAATACTATCGCCGACTGTGAATCCTCGCTGCCGCAGGCTGTTGAGCAACGCCTCGCTCGGTTCGCCGTCGAAGCGGAAAACCAGAAGCTGCCCTCGAGTGAAAAATGTGGGCGCTCCGCTGTGACCGATCGTCACCTCACGGCCGGGGAGCCGAAGTTTGCAGATTTCATCCTCCTGCTGCGCCCAGCTAGATGGTATAGCCGATAATGCCAGCAACAGAGCCAGCCCGGCTGCAATACTCATACGAGATGGTTTCGTCATACTCAAATCCAAGAGTTTATTGTAATCAAAGACCGGCCGACAAGCCTAGCACATCCGTGCAATTGGCAGAGCCATTGTGCATGCTTTTACAAATAGTCTTAAAGGATTATTCCTGTCCCTGACTGATTGCAGCTCACCTGGTTCGGCCGCGGATTCCGCGAGAGCCCGTTATGTGTCTTTACCTTGGCTTTCTCCCAGCTCGATCCCACGCCGACGATACACAAGGAGATACTCTTCGACGGGCTCTCGGCTGAACTGCACGATGAAAAATCCATCCCTATCCGATTCGGGGAGTTGCCTTCCATCCGGCAAGGCAACCGCGCGACCGGCAGTAATTATGGTTTTCTCGCTCTCTTTATCTGTTGCAACAGCGACTATTGCCGTAAATATAGATGTGGTCAACGCTGTTTTCAAAGCCCTTTTACAGCAAAATAACAAACCCCTTAATCTGCTCCTTTTGATTTTTCTCGAGTGCCATCACCGCTCTTTTTAAAATCGGACTCCGACAAAACAGTACTGTCTGCCGTCCTTGGAAAACACTATATCTTAAAGAGACAATAGATTTTTGCCAGAAAATTGATTTGAAAAGTGGGTGCCCGCGGCTAGCGGAGGAGTGGGAACCGCGGGCACCGCAGCTGGATTGAAATCCAGCGGAGAAGGTTCGCTATCCGAATGACTTCAGCCGCCTCATGTCAGAGTAAAATTCTCAACATCAGCGGCAGCACCATCAGCAACAAAGCAACGTCGTTATGTATTTGCCGGCTTTCATTTCACTCTCTGTTGGTTTTGACGCAAGGGAAGCCGATATGGTTTACAGGCCAGTGTGAAAAATTTATCCTAAGCCGGCAGAGCCAACACCAGCTAAGATCAAGCTGGAAGCGGAAAAACCGCTTGCAGTGCTTCAATCCGCTGTGTTATTAGTAGTCAACACTCGAATATTTGGGAGGAAAAAGTAATGAAGAAAGCTGATCTGGTGGCGTACATTGCAGACTACGCTAATATTTCCAAGAAAGACGCTGAGGCCGCCCTCAATGGTTTCACGGCGGCTGTCGAGAAGTCACTGAAGGGTGGCGACAGCTTGCAGTTGGTTGGTTTCGGGACATTCAATGTGAGCCACCGCAAAGCCACAACCGGCCGCAACCCCCAGACCGGCGCGAAGATTCATATCTCCGCTCGCAACGCCGTACGGTTCAAGGCCGGCAAAAAGTTAGTCGACGCTCTGAACTAGGACGATTAAATATTCCGAGTAGCACCGCAGCGCCCTCGGGCGCCTCGGTGCTTTTTTCTTTTCCGCCGCCTCTTGCTTTGACACCGGGCGCCGGATTAGAATCTAGCTCTGAGGGAATTCGATTTGAGAGATGAAAAGAATCGTTTTCTAATCTGCCCTGGAAGGCAAGCTGCCTTCAAGTAACTGCCTGACTCCACATTTTATCTTCGCTACCACTTCAACATAGATGGCAAACCAGTACAAGGAGAAGCAATGAGTATCAACGTGATAATAATGGGCGCTGCCGGGCGCGATTTCCATAACTTCAACGTTTACTTCCGAGACAACGAAAAGTACAACGTAGTCGCCATCACGGCGACCCAGATTCCCGACATTGAAGGACGGCGTTACCCTGCTGCGCTGGCGGGCAATCTCTATCCCGATGGAATCCCAATCGAATCCGAGGACAAGCTCGAAGAGTTGATTCGCAAGCACAACGTGGAGCAAGTGGTCTTCGCCTATTCCGACGTGCCGCACCAGACCGTGATGGATATCGCCAGCCGCGTGCTCGCCTGGGGCGCCGACTTCCGCCTGATGGGCACCGAGCACACAATGGTCAAGTCCACCAAGCCGGTGATCAGCGTCTGCGCCGTGCGCACAGGTTGCGGTAAAAGCCAGACCACCCGCCGCGTAGCCAAGGTGCTTAAGAGCTTCGGCAAGAAAATCGCCGTCATCCGCCACCCGATGCCTTACGGAGACCTCGAGAAACAGCGGGTTCAGCGTTTCGCCTCCCTTGAGGACATGAAGACGCACGGCTGCACCATCGAAGAGATGGAGGAGTATGAGCCCCATATAGTCGAAGGCTCGGTGGTCTTTGCCGGCGTCGACTACGAGGCTATCCTGCGCGAGGCCGAGAAAGAGGCCGATGTGATTCTCTGGGACGGCGGCAACAACGACTACTCGTTCTACAAGAGCGATTACGAAATCACCGTGGTCGATCCCCACCGCGTCGGTCACGAACTGAGCTACTACCCCGGCCAGACCAACCTCTGGCGCGCCGACTGCATCGTGATCAACAAGATCGAGACCGCCGATCCTGACGACGTGATCGAGCTGCGCGAGAACATCGCTGAGGCCAATCCCGACGCCGTGGTGATCGACGCCGCCAGCCCGTTCCTCGTCAGCAACTCCGAGCTTATCCGCGGCAAGCGGGTGCTGGTGATCGAGGACGGCCCGACTCTGACTCACGGCGAGATGCAGTACGGCGTGGGCGTGATCGCGGCCTACAAGTTCGGCGCCGCCGAGCTGGTTGATCCGCGCCCCTACGCGGTAGGCACGATTGCTGAAACGTTTGTCAAATACCCCGACGTAGGCGAGCTGCTTCCCGCGATGGGCTATGGCGAACAGCAGGTTCGCGACCTCGAGTCAACCATCAACGCGACCGAATGCGATGTCGTCATTGTGGCGACACCGATCGACCTCCAGCGAATCGTCAAAGTCAACAAACCCACCTGCCGCGTCACCTACGAACTGCAGGAGATCGGCAGGCCGACGCTCGAGGACGTTCTTCGGGAGCGCTTCGCCAAGTAGACCAGTGCAACTTACACTCGAATGCAAAAGGGAGCCTCACCAGCTCCCTTTGCTCATTTGAGGGATAAATTAGTCGGTCGGCAAGTAACTGCAACTTGCACGGCCGCCTTGCGGCTTCTTCCTCCAATGGATAAAATGCACGCCCTGAAACTGAGTGTTTAACGAATGGAACCTAGGAGTGAGCTTGTGAGAACCACCTTTATTTCTCTCGCGGCAGCATTATTGCCGCTTTCAATAATCCTGTTCGCATCGGCTTGCGGGGGGCAGCAGTACGAGATCGTCGAGGACTCTACCGACGCGCAAGGCATGGGTTCCGTCTTCAAGGATATGCGCAGGGATGAATCTCTCGGCGAAGGCGGCTGGTTCAGATTCACCCTTGATTCGGTGGAACACCTGACCGAGTGGGGCTACGCCGACATCCATCCTTCTCTGGGAGACGACACAACCAGGATGGTGATTCTGAACAATCCGGTCGGCGGTGGGAAATTCCCGCTCCTGAGAATCGTTATCTTCGCGGATGTCTCAGATGCGGCGGAGTTGGAGGGCTTGAGCATTGCCGGTCAGTCCATCGTCCTCAAGATGGATAAGAAGAAAGGACGCGGCGACGAGGGCAAAATCACGATCACCTTTGGCAAAGTAAGCACAGGATGGCTCGAAGGCACTCTCGCCGGCGAAGTCACCATTGAGGGCTCACCGCATCAGATAGAGGGTAGCTTCAAGGTGCGCCTCAATACTCCCGAATAAATTAGATGAGGCTATCGGAAAACCCACAGCAAAACCCACAATCCGTGCAAATGGATTCCGCTGAAGTGTTGAGGAGAGATACCAAACATCCTGCCCGAGCATTCTCTGGGGCGGCAGCCCTTTGTCTGGTGCTCCTATTCTTCCCCGGAATCGTCGGCGGGCAGGAAATCAGGGATTCCAGCCTCGAAGAGCAGAAGGGAGCGCTTTTCGAGCAACGCCGCGATCCCTCGAATGGCAGAGACGGTTGGTTCGCCTTTAAGGCAGATTCACTCGAATACAAATCCGATTGGGGCTATGCTGATGCCGAGCTGTTGTCGGGCGGCAACCGGATGAGAATCACTCTGCTCAGCAGCCCTGTCGCCTCCGATTTCTACCCCGTACTGCGAATAATCGTTCTCTCGAAAATCAAAGCCGTAGATGAACTTCTAGGCAAAGAGCTTAAAATCCAGAGAGTCCGGTTGCGGCTCAATCCCGAGATGGAGCGCGACATCTCAGGCAGGGGCGCAGGGATTGTGATACTCGACGCCAGGCAAGAAGTCTGGCTGGAAGGCCGATACGAATTCGAACTCGACGGCGGAAAAGTAATCGGGGCTTTCAGGGCCAGATTTCACCCCGCATTGCCTGCAGCCGACTCCGAAAAACAGTGAGCCGGTAGCGCCCAGGGGTGTGAATGCACTGAGACAAGCAACGATTCACAATCGATTACCGTATGTATATACTTCTTCTTTGCCAATAACTTGTTAATGGCGGCATCCATGTTACGGGCGCGTTTCTTCTCCACTATTGCGATATTTAGCCTCTGCCTTGCAGCGGCTGCTACCGCTGCAGACGCGTCAGGCAACGGCTCCACGCTGAATGTTCAGCTCGAGTGCGCGCTGGACATAAACGGGAGAATCTCCGGCGAACTTGAAATCAACGCCACCGGTCAGGCCGGCGAGCTGCTGCGAGAGTGGGTATTAGCCCTCCCGCCTGCCGAGCGCCAAACGGCCGCCGGATACTTTCTTGACAGGATAATCCCGGGTGCTGATATTTTATCCAGCGACTCGCAATATGCCGAACAGCCGCCGAAACCTGTTGTAGTTTCATGTAAATTCCGCGCAGACATTTTCGCGGCCTCCGGCAAGGGAATTATTCAGATTCCAACTTTGCTGTCCAGTGAGCTCCTGATAAACGGCCATCTCGCTTCCCTGGTCGAGATAAAGCAGGCCGAAACGGATGTTGTTTCAGTTGATCCCGCCACACCGATAGAAATTATTTTTATAGAGAATATCACCCTGCCCGATGGTTACTCGCTTCGCGGGGAAGGATCCTTGGCAGGCCTGGAATCGGGGCCGGCCCGGCTGCGCGGGGAACTCACCGGGGAGCAGAATACGGTTAAGAGAATCCTTGAGCTTGAAATCTCTGCTCGTGCAATCCCCGCAGAGGAATTGGAGGATGCGCGATCGGTCATTAACGATTTCCTCGGATGGCGGACCGACGCGGTGGCGGTTGGAGGAGGGCAATGAAACGCTTCAGCAAGTTGCTAGCCGTCCTTTGCCTGCTGTGGATAGCAATGGCTCCGCAGCAAGACATCAAGGAACTTCGACAATTAGCTGCTTCCGCTCCCGCTGCCGATCGCTACCCCACCTCCGACGCCTTGTTGCTCCTGGCAGAAACGAGAGTGCAAATAGAAGCTGACGGTGTGGTGAGAACGCGGTTGCATAATGTCGCCAAAATATTTACCCCCAGCGGTGTCCAACGCTACTCGATCATCAGGTTGCCCTTCTCCAGCTCTGACAGCATCGTCAAGCTGATCCACGCCCGCTCATTGATGGCCGACGGTTCGATCCAGGCGTTGGGCGAGGAAGTCCTCGATGGGTCACCGATTTACAAATCGGCGCGAGACTACGCTGAGTTCCTCGAAGCGGTGATCGCTGTTCCGGGAGTCGAGGCGGGATCCGTCGTTGAATCTTTGATCAGCCTTAACAAGAGGAATGTCGATCCCCGGCGAGTGAACGGATGGGTAAGCTTTCGCCAACTCGATACGGCCCGCGAGCAGGTGCTGGCAATCAGGGTGCCGGGCGGAGTCGATCTTCACTACGCCTACAGCTCCGATATCGGCAAGCCCCAGATCCGCGAATCAATAGCGGCAAGGGTCTATTCCTGGCGCGCATTGAATCGTCCCCCTCTCCCGCTGGAACCGCTCGGCCCTGACAGGGGTTCCGTTGGCTCAAGAGTCCTCTTCTCCACTTACGGATCGTGGGAGGAGGTCTACAAACATCTGGCAGACAATTTCAGTGAGACCGGTTTATCCGGAGAGGCCGCCGCCCTGGCCGAAAGCCTTTCCGAGGGAGAGCCAACTGAAGTAGACATTGCGTCGAGGCTGGAAGAGATACTGAATAACCGCATTACGAGAATAAGCCTGGATTACGAGCTGGCCGGATACCAAACCCGAGGCGCACAGCAGGTGTTCGACAGCGGATTCGGATACGATCTCGACATCGCAGTCCTGGCCGCGGCCTTTTTGAAACGAGCAGGAGTAGCAGCCCACCCGGCACTGCTTGCCGCCTCACGGGATTTTGTCCGCGATGTTCCCGCTCCAATTCAATTCGACAGGATCGCAATAATAATCGGGGCAGGCGAAGAGCAGGTTTGGCTCTACCCCGACGATCCTCTGAGCAATAGCCTGGGACAGCCGCCCTACGGCCGAACTGTTCTGCGCATGCTGCCCGACGGCTACAGGCTGGAAAAAATCGATGAGTTGCCGGTCGAAAAGAATTCCGCGCAGTCTCGATATGAAATCCGTCTGAGGCCCGATGGAAGTGCGAGCGGAAACACTTACGCCTCTTGCTCCGGAATCTTCAATCCTGTCAATGTCCTGGGTGGAGGAAACGAATATCTGCGCGACCTGGCGAAAACACAGTTGGAATGGCCGGGATCGGAGCCCTCCTTCGACAATGCGTTTATCCTGCACCGCTCGGCAGCTACCTGCCGCTTCGAGCTGAGCTGGACAGCCAAAGGCGTGGGAAAAAGATCGGGCGACCTGCTTACCGTCGTCCTCCCGCCCTCGATCCTCGCGACGCCTGCCGACGCATTGCCCTTGTTCAAAAGCACCCGCAGAACTCCAGTCGTCTTTTCATCTCCTTGGGAACAGCAACATCAGATCGACGTGAAGGTTCTCGATAGTATGAAGCCGCTGCTTCAGCCGATCAATCTATCTATCATTAACCGCGTCGGCAGGATCGATATCCGCTCCGACTACCACGAAGACGATGCTGAATTGACTATCGAGCGTTATTTGCGCATCGAAACCTCTGAAATCTCCGCCTCCGCTTACCCAGCCCTGCGGGAACTTTTAAGCGCTTGGCGCAGCCCTGCAACCAGGACTGCCATATTCGCAGCTGCAGAAACTCCCTCGCCTTGATGCGAATAAGACACTGGCTTTTGCCTGGGCCCGTGATAGAATAATCGTGCAATAGAGAGCAATACCAAACGGGACACGCGCTAAAGTCCTTATATTATGACCGCGTAATAGTTGAAACTCACTGCTTGGCAGTTTTAGGGTGATGGGATGAAAAGGTTTCTTATTCTATCTATTTTGATATCCGCCGGAATGGCTCTTTCCCTGGGTCTTTCAGAGGGTGCCTATACGTTGCCCTCCCCACCGCAGGACATTCCCGACAGCGACTGTCTCGACTGTCATCAGGATCCGGACGAGGTTGGAGAAGAGAATGTCGTCGATTCCGGCCACTTCACTGACGGTCCTCATGTCGAGGACAACGACGTCTACTGCTCGAGTTGCCACGCGGGCGCCGAGGAGCACATCGAGGATCCCGGTTCTCTCGGTCCGGCCCGTTGCGACGACTGTCACGACGACGTGATCGAGGAATTCGGCAAGAGCGCACACGCGACCCGCACCGCCCGTAGCGACCAGGAGCAGCCAGATTGCTTTTCCTGCCACGGCTCGGCGCACCAGATCCGCTACAGCACGGAAGATCAGGCCTCGCCGATGCACAGGCTTAACCAGCCCGACACTTGCGGCGCCTGCCATTCAGGAGAAATCCTCGACAACTACAAGAAGAGCACTCACGGCCGCATGCTGATCGCCGGTGAGGAGGGCGGCCCAACCTGCAGCAGCTGCCACGGCTCCCACGGCATCCTCCCCGCCGACATCCGGCGGAATCCCGGCTTCAAACGCCAGGCGCTGATGAACTGCGGCGGCTGCCACACCGATGTTTTCGACGTCTACAAGGAAAGCATCCACGGCTCCGCATTCTTCAACGACAACATCACTGAGTCGGCCACTTGCGCCGATTGCCACAGCAGCCACGAAATCCTGCCGCCCGAAGACCCCGAATCGGCTGTTTACCCGACCGCAATCAAGGACGACTGTGCCACCTGCCACGCCGACCTGCGCCTGATACGCCGCTTCGGCCTGCCTTCCGACGTGGTCCAGACCTACGAACGCAGCTACCACGGCCGCGCCATCGGCCTCGGCGAAACACTGGTCGCCAACTGCTCCAGTTGCCACGACCACCACGCCGTCTACGCCGGGAGCGACCAGCGATCCTCAATCCACCCCGACAACCTCGCCGCGACCTGCGGCCACTGCCATCCCGGCGCCGGCCCCAACTTCATCGCCAGCAAGATCCATGTCACCGGCGAATACAAGGAGAACTTCTGGGCCCAGCTGGTCTCCAACATGTACTTCTGGCTGATCGTTGTCGTCATCGGCGGTATGGTGGTCCATAACGTCTTCGATTTTGTCCGCAAGATGATCATCCGCAACCGCCAGCACAAGAGCGAGCCACACGTGGTGCGGATGACGCTGCTCGAACGCATCCTGCACGCGATGATGGCGATCAGCTTTATCACCCTCGTCTATACCGGCTTCGCCCTGGTCTGGCCGAAGCACTGGATTTTCGCGCCCCTAAATATGATCTCCAACACAGAGGCATTTCGCGCCAACATCCATCGCGTCTGCGGCGTTATCCTCGCCGTTATTGCGGTCCATCATCTCTGGTTCCTCTTCTTCAATCCGCGCGGCAAGGATCAACGAAAGCGCTTCATGCCCAAGCTGAAGGACATCACTGACTTCTGGCACAACATCCTCTTCTTCTTCGGACGGCGGAAGCAACGCCCGCGCTTCGGCCGCTTCAGCTACATGGAAAAGGCTGAATACTGGGCGCTGGTGTGGGGCACCGCCGTTATGGTAATCACCGGCTTCATCCTCTGGTTCGAGGAAATTGCCCTGATCTTCGTGCCATTGTGGCTGTGGGAAGTGTTCAGGGTAATCCATTTCTACGAGGCGATACTCGCGGCACTGGCAATTCTCGTCTGGCACTTTTATTATGTGATGTTCAATCCCGACGAGTCCCCGCTGTCACTGACCTTCCTTTCGGGTCGGATGACGCACAAGGAATTGGCCAAGACTCACCCCGAGGAGTTCGAGGAGATTCTGGCGGCCGAACGCGCCGGGCGTGAGAAAGGCGGAGATCGGGCGGAAGAAGATCAGGAATGACCGGGTAGAAATCCCTAACGCTCAAGGGAAGGCCATTATCCCGCGGCAAAGCGGATGGAATTGCAATCTGAGGGGCTTGGAAGTTTTGCAGAGATCAGGCGGCTCGTTTCCGACGCAGGGGTGGGAAGAATGAGCAAGTCTTTATTGAGAGTTATATTCGCCTTAATCTGTGCGCCGGTCGTGATCATCGCCACGGTGGCTGCAGGCCCATCGCAGGGAATGCAATCCGGCGGATGCAACAGCTGCCACGCCGGCGGCTCCGGCCACGAGGTCGCCCCACAGTTAAATCCCGACGATCTGACGCGCGGAGCCCATTCCACTCTCTCCTGCACCGATTGCCATGAGGGTGTGAGCCTTGCTCACGCACCGGATCTGCCGTCGGTGGACTGCGGTTCCTGCCATGAGGAAAACGCCAAGGGATTCCTGCGAGGCGTCCACTGGCAGCCGCTGC
>DATKUA010000243.1:0-4270 GCA_035530855.1 Acidobacteriota bacterium
CGGCATGAAAGTGTCGGCGCAGGACGGCGAGGAGGTTGTCGGCGACCTGGCGAACGTTGGCATACCATATTTCGTGATCTTCCGCGAAGATCTGGAAGCAGGGTGGGTGGAGACCGTCCCGCCGCGGCTCCGCACCAACAAAGCCTTTCCCTCCGGCACGAACGTGGCAGTCGCCCGGCCCCCCGAAGGCGGGATTTGCGCGGCGCGCTTCTTCGAGCGGGGGGTCGCGGAGGAAACAGCCTCCAGCGGTTCCGGTTGCGTCGCCGTGGCCCTGACCGCCGCCCTGAGATTCGGAGCGAATTCCCCGATCACGGTCAGGACTGAAGGCGGAGATTTCGAAATCGTCTTCACCCGCCGAGACGACAATTTCTATGACATTTTATCCGCCGGCAAGGTTAGCTACCTTTTCCGCGGAGTAACATTTCAATCAAATAACTAAGAATAGAGCGGTCAGCCATGGGGAACGAGGAACAGGGAGCGGTGGATGTCTCCATAGTTATGCCGGTGCTCAACGAGGAACTTACGCTACCTCATTGCATTGAAAACGCCAAAAAGGCTTTGAAACTTCTCGAGAGTAAAAATCTCACCGGCGAAATTGTCATCTCCGACAACGACAGCACCGACGGCAGCGCATCGCTCGCCTCCCGACTCGGAGCACGAGTAGTCTCCTGCCCGGAGCGTGGCTACGGCAGGGCACTGATTCGCGGCATTAAGGCCGCGCGTGGGCGGATGATAGTGATCGGGGACGCCGACGGCTCCTACGACTTCACCGATTCCATACCGATGATCGAGAAGCTCCAGGAAGGCTTCGAACTCTGCATGGGAAACCGATTCGCAGGCGGGATAATGCCCGGCGCAATGCCGTTCCTCAACAAACACTTTGGAAATCCGCTGCTGACCGGGATCCTCAATCTGTTGTTCAGATCAGGGATCGGCGATGCACATTGCGGGCTCAGAGCCTTCACTAAGGAGGCATTCGCTAAGATGCGGCTCTGCTCCCGCGGAATGGAGTTTGCCAGCGAAATGGTTGTCAGGGCTGCGCTGCTCAAGCTCAGGCGCACCGAGGTGTCGATCACTCTTCACAGGGACCTGCGCGACAAGCCGCCCCATCTCAAGCCATGGCGTGACGGCTGGCGTCACCTCAAGTTCTTGATGCTCTCCAGCCCGCTGTGGCTGTATTTCATTCCCTCAGGCCTGCTGATCACTTTGAGCAGTTTCGTCTTCGTCGCGCTCTTTCTGACAAACCGTTATGAAGTCTTCTCCTTCGGCGGCTTATGGATCGGCGATCATTGGTTCATTCTGGCCGGAGGGCTTTTCACCCTCGGATGCAACGGTATTTTGCTCGGGCTGGCCGCTCTGATCCAATCCATCAACCATGGTCACCGCAAGCCATCTCAGTTGCTGCTGCGAATATACAAATCGATTACCGTCGAGAAAGGGTTCACACTGGGAGGGCTCTTCTTTCTGATAGGTATTGCTATGCTCGTGCACGTCTTTCTCATCTGGACCTCGTCGAACTTCGGCCCCATGATGAGAATCCGTGAAACGGTTATAGCAACGACCTTCATCGTCGTCGGCATTCAGGTTTTCTTCAGCGGATTCTTTCTCAGTTCGCTCAAGGAAGACTCGAATGAAGAGCCCGGAGAGTAAACCGAATTCCGGTTCGGAGTCTGAGGTTAATCTTCCGCTTCGATCACTTTTCTCCGACGTAAATGCGCAACTCCGGCAGGTGCCAGATATCCCTGTAACCCCTGATGCGGAACTTTGTTGCACGGCTGGGCTTGACTTGCACCACCAGCCTCGCAGGCTTGCGGTTAAGCAATAAATCAGCAGCCCTTGCCCGCAGATGTGTTCCGCTTCGGCCTTTTGTAATGTCGCGCCACTCGCCGCCGGATTCGGCAAAGATCTTCAGACTCGAGGGGATCCTGGCGGCAAGTGCATAGCCATAATCGATCATCACGGCTGCCAACCTTTGCCCGGAATCGACTCGGAACATCAGGGTCTCGCCGGCCTTGAGCGCGACCGCCCTTTTATGGAAGGTCACTCCATCACCAAGTTGAGTCGACAGCTCAGCTGAGTCGACAATCGGGATCGTCCAAGTCAGTGTGCCGGTCAGTTCCTCGTCATCGAACACTGCGCCGCCTTCGACAGGCTTTATATCGAATAGTACCATCCCGTCCCTAATGCCCACTTGGACCAAATCGCTGTCGCGAGTGGGCGCATCCTTGCCACTCAGTAATGACGACCCGGCCAGCACTGAGCCGACATTCCACCTTCGCAACAACCATATCGATTCCCTCGAAGGAAAGGAGTTGAAAACCTCCCGTGCGTGCTCGAACCACGGAGGCGCCAGGCTGTTGACGCCGGCGACAATCGGCCGGCCATGCTCGCGCTGCCAGAGCATGCGGTACATCGCCAGGTGACTGTTCCATTCGGTAAGTGGCAGTTCGAGAAGGCCGCCCTTTCCTTTGGACTGCGCCAAGAGCGAATAACCTTCGGGCATTTTCCTGAACTGAGCTTCTCCGAAAGAGGAACCGGTCCAACCGGCAAAGCCCGCCAGAATAACAAGAGCCGACACGGTCGCAGCCAGCCAGTATGGCCTCCCCCTTAATCCCTTCTCAAGCTTTAGAACCAGGCCAAGCGCAAGGAAGAATCCTGCCAGCGGAATTATCCGATAGAGCGCCCGCAACTGCCCGAGCGGCGAAAAAAACCACGACACCGTCTTGAAAATACCTGATGCGATCTCCGGGCCCTTGGCGAAATATTGCACCGGGCTGCCAAGCGCAAGCAGAAACAACACCGTCCCGGCCAGCAACACGTTGCTGCCCAGGAAAGAATATGTCGTCGCGCCGCCCCGCCAAGGGTGGGGCCAGGCCGCCAGCTTGACCATCCAGCCTAGCAGCAGTCCCCAGATGATAAAATCCACCGCCACTCCGCTGATCTGCAGCAGCTTCACACCGAGAACCCACGCCCCGAAAACAGCCAGGAAAGCGCTGCCGAAAACCAGAGTCGCCGCTCCGGCTGCTTTGAACAGTCGGCCGGAGGCTTCCCTCACCTTCTGCGAGGGGCTTGAGCAATCACCGCGGCTTTGTCGAGCGAGGAAGGAAACAAGGGCTAACGCCAGGGCGAAGAGGCAGGTCAGAGTGAGGGCATGGCCGGGATAGTAGCCATCCGATCTTTCCGGAGGCATCAGAGGAACAATCGTCTTAGTGACTTCGGGAGGCGAAAACGCCAGCGCTCCAAGCAGGGCCGGATGCCCACGCCGGATCTCCATGAATTCCTTTTCGGAATAGGCACCCATGTCCCAACGGTCAGTCAGCCAGGGCCACATTGAGGCCGCCGTTAGCAGTCCTGCGATAAGTGTGACCAGAGCCAGAATGCCGACGTTTTTCCAAAACCGCGACTCTCCGCGTCCAGTGAAAAGAAGAGGGATCATGAGCGGCACGAGACTCACCAGCATCACAGACGTATAGATACTCGCGTGCACAAGCAGGAAGAGCGACACGGCCAGGCCAAACGAGTTCCAGACAAGACCTTTTTGTTTACAAATTCTGGCAGCGAAGAAGATAGCCAGCACCAGCCACTGATTTGAGAGGCTTTGGATCCTGTCGATGTAAATACCGTAAGTGACAAGCAGAACTCCCAGCATCCCCCCGGCGAGCGCCATCGGCCTGCCGACGCTCAGCTCTCTCAACAGCAGCACCGTGGCCAGGGCTGCCAGGACCACTGTGATTATCCTGGAGATTTCGGCTATCAGTAGCGGCCGGTCGCCGACTATCAGCCTTATCGGCAAAGCCATGATGGACTCGGAGAGGTACGTCGTGATCGACCGCAGCGAGTTCGGATCGGGAAAGTTATAGGGCGGCGAGTAATAATCCAGCGGCTTGCGAAGCAGCTTATCGACGCCGTGGTTGACAACCGCGGCGAAGTGGATCGGATCGGCATTATTATTCGCGCGCGAGGAAATCGTCCAATCCGGTACGCCAGTCACCGGAGCGACAAGCAACGCTGCTGTCAAGCTGAGCACACCGGCAAGAATCCAGAAGCAGGTGGGTAATATCCAACGCTGGCCAGTCATTCCGAACATCGAAGCAATTCTTCTCCGGTAGCTGCTCCCCTCAGCGCTTGGTTATTGACAGCAGACCCGAAAGCGGCACCCTGATCTTGTGCACTCCCCCGGGCAACGACTTCGAAGTTGTCAGTTGCTCTTCCCCTGAACAATTAAACGTCTTGATTTCCACCTCACCGAGTCCGCGCTCGAGATCGAGCA
>DATKUA010000244.1:0-2709 GCA_035530855.1 Acidobacteriota bacterium
AAGATCGAGCCGCGCCTTGCGTTGCCGGTGCAAATCATCTTCAACGTGCCGCTCTCGCGCTCGCCGGAGATGGAATCGTAGCTGAAAAGGACGCCGAAGAGGCTAACCACGAAGGTGAAAATGGTGAGCAGGTCGAAGGGCTGAACCGATTGCAGCAACTCATTGTTAGTCAAGCCCTCCTTGACCTTGCGGGGTACTTCCCAGCGCTGAATCTCTGCGAAATTGCCGAAGCGGCGTTGGTCGCCCTGGGCAAAGATGCTCAGCGGTGACGGCGGATAAGAGATTTTCGGCACCGCCTGCGAGGGCACCCAGATTCCCCTCAACTCCTGTTGATAGTTCTCTGAGAGCGTGTTGTAGGTGTTGAGCCGGTGAGTGTAGTCGTTGCCCAGCATCCAGACGCTGACGGCGACCAGGACGAATGTAGTCACCAGCGCCGTGCCGAAGCGGAACGTCATCAGGTGTTCGCGTATTTCCTTCCAGAATAGAGCACCAAACATTTTTCTCCCCTATCGTGGGTCGTAGCAGGCCAGGGCGATGAAGGCAATGATCGCCAGTTGCAGGTTTATGGCAAGGAAAACTATCAGGTGCACGAAAGGCACTTCCTGCTCACTATAAAGGCCTCCCGATTCCCATAGGAAGTGCGAACGCGGAAAGGTGCCGAACTCCACCGGAAGGGAGGAGAACGTGTTTGGCGTGACCCCGAATCCCCAAGAGTAAACGGTGTGGGGCGAGTTGGAGTCCAGCCTGTCCCGCGCGACGACGAATCCATGAAGTTGTCGTTGGTACCGCTTGGCTGTGTCATGGAATGCCTTGTAACCATGGATGCCCGTGCGGCAGAGCCGTTGCAGGGCGTCGTCGAGCATGCCGGCCGGCGATACGCAAGCCAGCGTGCGAACCGTCTCAGCCTGCCGGATGCGGGCGTCGTTGGCGCGGTCTCTGATTTTCTGGTCCTCCGAGATTATTCTGCTGACCGTCTCGGCCCTTAAGTGCGCCGGTTTGGAAAAGGCGTACTCAGGATTGCTGTGCCAGGAGCCTGCGCCCTCGGGAGCGTTATACCAGATATCCTCGAATGATTTGGTCAGATCGCGCCGGACCTCGTAGGGCGTCGGCACCGAGGCGAAGTTTTCGCCGAAAAGCTTGGCCAGGCCAGGCACAGCGATAATAGCCACCAACCAAAAGATCATCAGAACTACGAGTGAGACCGCCGGCCGGTGCGTGATACTACTGACGGCCATACCGAGAAGCAGAATTACGGATATGCATAGAATAGATGTCAATATCGACCAGCCGATCGCCAGCAGAATCTGCTCGGATAACGGTAACGCTCCCAGAAATAGCAGCAGCGTTATATTGACGGCCACACCGACAGCCAGAATCACGACTATTACCATCAGCAGGCCTAGGTATTTGCCGGTGAACAACGAAGCTCTTGAAACAGGATTTGACAGGAGTTGCCGGAGCGTGCCGTCCCGCTTCTCGCCCGAGATCGTCCCGTAGCTCAGCAGCAGGGCCATCAGAGTCATTAATGTGCCGACGATGAACACCCAATCGAGGTTTGGCAGCAGCGCGAACATGTCGTTTCCACGGCTTTTAACACTCGGATTTCTATAAACGAAGGCGTTAATTAATATACCGTTGGGTAAACGATCTTCACCTCCGTCAGCGATGAAGGCCAGCACCGTGGGTGGTTTCACCAATCGCTGAGCGTATTCGGATATATCCTGGAGATTGTTTGTTCTGGCGTGCAGCTGTTCGGTTGTTGTGGCAATGCTTTCCTGCCAGTCATCCAGGGCAAGCTGATAGCGCTCGGCGTAGATGAATGAGTTGGTGATGAAAGCGAGCAGCACCAGCGCGGCCATAACCAGGAACTTTGAATCCCTCAAGCCATTAGCAAGCTGATGTTTCATAATCGTTATCATGGAAATTACCTCAGCGGACGTCGTAACGGATGAAGACGACAAATCCCAAGGCGAAAATCCCGATGATCATCAGGGCCAGCGAAGCTGTCGGCCAGAGCGCCGCCTCGAAATTCGGCTGCCCCCCCTGATAGTTGAATGGCAGAATGTAATCCTCAGGAAGAACGCTGAAAGCATCTCGCATCCATACAAAATCGTCCGTGCTTTCGATTTTTCGTCGGAGTTCCTCCTGTCGTCTTCTATTAGATTCCTCGGTGGCGAACTCGCTCATTTCCCAGCGCGTGAAGAACTTATTAATGTTCCTGTCGAACAGGCCCTTGTTGCGTAGGTCGTCGAGAATGGCCTGCCGGTATCGTCTGCTGTGTTCAAGGAATGCAGAATGTGTGGCGTAATCCGTAAATGCGAGAGCAGTGACGGAGTGACGCAACAGATGCGCAGGGGAGACTACCTTGAACAACGATCCGAGCTGGAACTGCTCCTTCTTGCGGGCGATATAGCTCTGATAAAGTTTCCAGAGCTGATCTGCCCGATCCTGATATAGTTGCTCATAGAAACCGATGTATTTCATATGGTCGAGGAGCCATTCCAGTCGGCCGTCGAACCAATATGGCGTTGCGCCACCAATACCACTGCTGCCGTTGCTGGATAAATTGATATTGTTTTCTGTGATGAATTCGCTCATCTTGCTTCGGATTTCGCTGCCCGATTCCTGGACGAACTTGCTGATCCCTTCAGTGGATTCAAGCGGAACAATCGTTGCAGCGAGGCTGTTGCCGGCGCTCGGGATGAGGAT
>DATKUA010000245.1:0-3121 GCA_035530855.1 Acidobacteriota bacterium
CGATCCCAGCACTCGCTTGAGCAAATCATGCGGGCGCCTGAGATGCGCTCGGAGTACATGCGAACCGAATACGAGTACTATTCGGCAGTGGTCAGCAACGGCTGGGTATTGAGCAAACTCAGCACTGCCGAAACAAACAAACTGCTCACCGCAAACCCTGCGTCGCGGTCCTATCTGCAGCCGGCAAACCAGGACGTAAACCGGGTGGTGCGCTATTATCAGATTCAGGATCAGGAACGAAATCTCGGAGACTCCAGCGACATTCAGATACCGTGAGTCTGTCTGAGTTCCGATTTGGCTTCACCGGAAATATTCTCGTTCTTTCTGGAAAACCGGTGATATTGAAGTAAACACAAATCAATACCTACGAACTGCCGCCGCGCGAGCTGATCAATCGAACGAAACGCCCGGCAGTACTTTCACGCCCCCGTGCGAAATTTTCCAGTCCCTGCGCCCAATTCAGGCGCACGAATGTCGGGACTTTACCTGCAGACTCTAACAAATCGGCCAAGCCGCGGCAAGAATTTGAATCCCAGCAACGCCATATTGGGCTGCTCCCTGATACAACCGGTCAGGCGGGCGACGGATCTGCCGGCGGATACGAGTTCGGAGTTGTCATGAACGCAGATCCGGCGGCTGCGTATTGCGGAAAAATTGGCGATTCAAATTGTTGTGCAAACATGCTTCCCTATGTTATACAACTATCAAGATACTCAGCCATCCATAGAAGATCCGACGGGCAACACCACTCTTGTCCGCTCGATCACCAAGGGGGTGAAGAATGAGAAGCGTACAAAATTTCATGAAGGCGATTCCCTGTCTTCTGGCGGTCACCGCACTCTGCCTGTTAGTTCAGCTTGCTTTGTTTCCTGAGGCGAGAATCGCCGCTGATCAAAGCTCGATTAACGCTCATTCAGACGAGGGGGTACGGCTGTTGATCGTCTCCTCGGTCTTGCATGAAGCCGATATCCTGAGTGCGGCTGCGAGGGAAGGCGTCGTGGTTGTCAGGTATGATGCCGAAAAAACGACGCTCGAATCGCTGCTCGACCAGGCGAGAGCGGCTCTGGACGGCAAGGTGGCCGGCTCGCTTGCGATTGCGACGCACGACCTCGGCGTGGCCAAGTTCTATCTGACCGGCTCGGAAACGGTGAGCCTCGGCACGGTGTTGGCGAGCGAATCCCAGAGGACTTTCTGGATGGAGTTGGGTTCAATGGTCGCCGGGGACGGCCACATCGATCTGCTGGCCTGCAACCTGGCAGGAAGTGACGAGGGGCAGATGCTCGTCGCCGCGATTGAAGAGCTTGCCGGAGTGACTGTCGCCGCGTCGGTCAACAATACCGGTAATCCCTCGGGCGGCGGCGATTGGGTTCTGGAAACGGCCGACATTGACGTGGCAAGCCTCTACTTCGCTCCCGACAGACTCAGCGAGTTCTCGGGACTGCTCTACTCCGAATTCAAGAAGCTACTGGCCTGGGATGGTAATGCTGGCGACTTTTTCGGCTTCTCCGTTTCGATCAGCGGGACGAGCGCGATTATCGGAGCCTATGGCGATGATGACAAGGGTACATCCTCCGGCTCGGCATACATCTTCTACCGCGACCAGGGCGGTCAATACAATTGGGGCTATAAGAGAAAATTGATCGCGCCTGACGGCGCTGCCAGCGACGAATTCGGAAGATGTGTCAGCATTTGGGGAGACTACGCGATTGTCGGCGCTCACGGCCAGGATGTCGGCGGTAGTTCCGCCGGCTCAGCATACATCTTTTATCGACATAAAGGCGGTACAGACGCCTGGGGCTTGCAGAAGGAAATATTTGCATCCGATAGAACGACCCTTGATTATTTTGGCTACTCGGTTTCCATCTATGGATCTTATGCCGCGGTGGGCGCTTATGGTGAAGACACAAAAGGTTCCAGTTCTGGTTCCGTCTATATTTTCTACAAGGATCAGGGCGGCTCGGACAACTGGGGTCAAACAAAGAAAATCACCGCCCTCGATGGCGCGAGCTCCGACTACTTTGGTTTTTCAGTCTCAATATATAGTTACTATGTCCTGGTTGGAGCATTCGGAGATGACGTCAATGGCCTCTCCTCAGGTTCCGCCTATGTTTTCTACAAGAATCAAGGAGGCACAAACAACTGGGGGCAGCAGAAGAAGCTCTTGCCCTCAGACGGCGCAGCTTATGATAATTTTGGGAGAGCGGTAGCGCTCTACAGCTCATATGCGGCGGTGGGTGCTTATGGAGATGACGACAACGGCAGCTCCTCCGGCTCCGCATATGTCTTTTACAGATATCAAGGTGGATCCAACAACTGGGGTCAACAGGCAAAACTGAAGGCTAACGACGGGGCGTCCGGAGACTATTTTGGCCGGTCTATAAACCTCTACGGTTATTATGCAGCGATTGGAGCTTATGGAGACGATCCCGGCGGTTCAGCCTACGTTTTCTACAAGAATCAGGGAGGTACTAACAACTGGGGACAGAAAGACAAGCTGACTGCTTCTGATAGCGCCAACGACGATTATACAACTCTCATAACCGGCTTATCGATGAGCGGCGGTTATGTATTGATCGGAGCTTATGGCGACGACGATAAGGGTTCCAATTCGGGTTCCGCATATCTGTTTACATTCTGGCCTAACATTTCCAATCCGTTGGTGACGAATGTAACTCAGAACAGCGCCACTCTCGGAGCAACGGTTGTCAACGGGGGCCTGGAATCGGTTACTGAGCGGGGAGCGGTGTGGGGCGTTGCTCCCAATCCAACTACGACGACTAACGATGGATCCGGAACATCTCCTGGGACCACCGGCTCCTTCACCGTTCAGGCGACGGGCCTTTCGACCAATACCACCTACCACTTCCGGGGCTACGCCAAGAACACTTACGGCACCAACTACACCGAAGACACGACCTTCACAACCGGCTCGGCATCCATACCTTCGATCTCAAACCCGACAGTCAGCAATATTAAATCGACAAAAGCGCAGCTCGGTGCCACCGTCACCGCAGACGGCGGATCGGTGATACTCCAGCGAGGAGTCGTCTGGAGCACATCCGCGAATCCGACCACAACCAGCAACACCGGCATGGCCGCTGCCCCGGGAACACTCGGAGCC
>DATKUA010000246.1:0-8895 GCA_035530855.1 Acidobacteriota bacterium
CGGCGCGTTGAGATCCGGGTAGATGTCCACAGGCATGCTGTTGTAGGCAAAGATTCCCAAAACGCAGATGATGATTACGATGAAAATCGACAAAAGCCGATTGTTAAGCGAAGCTCGGGTAATTGCATCAATCATATCTTCCCCTTCTCCCGCTGCCCCGAAGGGCCGGTCTTTTCATGACCGGCCGGTTGGTAACGACGAAGTCTGTTTGAGAATGGTGTAGAGTCCGTAGTTGCCTTCGGTCACAACCTGCTCTCCCGCGCTGACACCCTCCACGATTTCCACATGAGATCCGTCCCGGCTGCCGATCGAAACGGGCACCAGGCGGTAGGAATCGCCGTCGGGCACAAAGACGAAACATTCGCCTTGTTCTTCGAGCACGGCTTCAGCAGGCACGCACAGAACCGGCACCTCGCTGCCCGTCGACACCCGCACTCGGGCGAACATCCCGACTTTGAACCGGCCTGAGGAGTTGTCCACCTCTGTACGGACCTTGATCGTCCGTGTCGACGGATCGACCGATCCGTCCACGTATGTCACCTCGCCGGCGACGATTGTTCCCGGCAGCGATGAGATGGTGATCTCCGTCTTCTGCCCTATCCGGACCCGGCTGATATCACGCTCGTAAATCTCCGCGTCGACATTGAGCCTGCGCATGTCCATTATCGTGAATAAGGTAGATTCCTCGCCTACCCGCTCGCCCACGGTCACGTTACGCTCGACTACTCTCCCGGAGATCGGCGCTCGCAGCAGCAGCTCGGCATTGATTAAATGCGTGTTCTTGATGTCCACGACATCCTCCTCGGTGAATCCGAGAGCGTGGAGGGCCTTCTCAGAGGCGTTGAGTCCGGCCTCAGCAATCTTGAAGTTCGCCTCGGCAGTGAGAAGGTCCTTACGTGCACCGATGTCCTGACTGATAAGGCGCTCGTAGCGCTCGAATTCGATTCGCGCCAACTCGAGCTGAGCGACAGCCTTGTAGTACTCGGACACGGCTTCCCCGAGCTGAACGCTCACAAGCTTGGCCATCGGTTGGCCGACCTTGACCCAGTCGCCCAGGCTTACCAGAACTTCAGAAGCTCTCCCTGAGATGACCGGACCGACCTTTGCCACGTTGTTCGGCATGGCCGTGAAGACACCGTTAGCTTCGACAACCGCGCTGATCGTTCTCTCAGCCACCGTTGCCAGGGAGATATTCAGAAAACGCCGCTCGCTGGGAGAAGGATTGACGATGTTGCTCCCCCGCGCCCTGACACGGTTTTGCCGCCGCCTTTGTTGCGCGTGCGGCGGTTGGGGGCTGATCGAGGTGAATGTCGTGTGACTGCTTGCTTTCCCCGCCCTTGGTAACGCAACGGACAAGGAAACAAAGGCAATAATTAGAAGTAAGGAAATTGCGTGTTTTCTCATTTGCTTTCCACCGATCTTGATTGCGCCGTTGTCCCGGACGGCGACTCCCATCCGATTTCGCGGCCGACTGCGCCCTCAAGAGAAATAAGCGCCAGGTTGTAGGAAAATACCGTGTCAGCGAAACCCTGCCGTACCTCCTGGAGAGTTCGCTGCGATTCGAGCAATTCGAGGTTTTCGATCTCTCCCTCTCGATAGCTCGCCTGAGCTATGCGGAACGCTTCCTCTGCCTGGGCAAGGATCTGATCGTCGTATCGTCGCACCCGCTCGGATAGATTGCCGACCTGCCAGTATGCATCGCGAACCTCGAACTCGATCCGTGTCCTGGCCGCCTCCTCCTCCGCTCGCAAGCCGCGCGATTGGGCCTCCGCTTCCGCCACCCGGCCGCCTATTGCCGCGCGGCCGAAAAGCGGGATGCTGATCGATGCGGTGATATCCCAGTTGTCCAGATCATCTGCCAAATGGTGCCTGGCGAAGCCGAACTGGAAATCGGGGTAGTATTCCGACCGCACAAGCGACTTCAGCACCTCAGAGGCCGCCGTCTTGCTCTGAATAACGTGAAGTTCTTTTCTGCTCCGCAGCGCCAGGTCCACTAACTCACCCGCCTCTTCGCCGGGAATGCGGCCCTGCGACAGCGCAACCGTGATTAGCTCTGACTCGGCGGGGCGGCCGATCAGGTAATTGAGCTGCATTCTCAGGGAGCGTTCTTCGGTCTCCAGCTTTGAAAGGCTGTTCGCCGCCGTCGCCTCCTCTACTCCTGCTCGAAGCACATCGAGCTTGCCGACGCTGCCGAGGCTGTACTTTTGCTGAGCCATTTGGTGAAGCCGCCCGGCGATCGCCAGGCTTTCTTTGGCGATAGCCACGCTTTGCTGCGCCAGAGAGAGCTCCTGGTATAGTGACTTCACCACCAACGTCAGCTCCCAGCGAGACTGCTGATGCTCGTTCTCGGCGGCTTCGACCTCCCTACGGGCCAGATTGCCCCGCAAGCCGATGCGGGTGGGGAACTCGATCTCCTGAGAAAATCCGTAGTACATCTCGTCGGACCTGAAGATTTCCACTTGCTGATCAAAGTCGAAATCTACCGAGGTGCTGGGAAATTCTTTGGCTTGTTGTATCTTTGTCCGTTCGGCTTGCAGGTAGTGAACCAGGGCCTGAAGATCGGGATTGTTCTCCAAAGCCATCCTTACTGCTTCTGCCTGTGGGATCAAAGTGTCGCTCGCCGGCGGGTTGGAAGAACTCTGGGCGAAAACGGTGCTGGGAGCCAGGAGTGCACCAATCGCTGTGAAGCAGGTTAATAGTCGCGTCGTGACCATCCTTTGTTTCCCCCTTCGATTTAGACCTATTGAGGTTCTGGTAGAGTTACAGGAAAGCCCAGTGCGGTCGTTTAGCCGCAGTTGTGCTTGTTGAAGAACCGCAACGTCAGTTTGTTGGAGATTTCCTGGTGCTCTGGCAGGCTCGGTGCGGTCCTAACTCTCGAAGGCTGGGGGCGCTCTGGGAAGATGGTGTGTACTGATGAACGATTGCTGGAAATCATCTGGCAAAGCCGTCAGAGGTGAGGACAGACCGTTCCTGGAGATGAGTTCCAGCTCGACATGAGAATCGATGAAGCCGGCGCAGAAAGGACAGTTGTGTTCAATCTCGGAGCCGCCCGGCGACAAATTTATCCTGCTGGCGGATTCCAGGGTGCTGTCGTCTTTGCTGTGACGCGTGAAATCGGTTTGGAGGAATACCAAATCATGCGCGAAAAACACACCCAGGTACAAAACCGCCAGCAGACAGGAAAGGATCACGCGGAAGTTTTTATACCGTACGAGTGCGCTTGATGTGAACATGAGGTTTCCTCTGTGGGAATCCACGCTACACTACCATAACGGAATTAGTCGATCAATGAATTAGGGTAGATGCAGCACCAAACACCCCTGCTGAAATGAACTCCTCAGGAACTATTGCAGTTTTTCTCGATCCATACATGCTCAGATTGGTCCCATCTCCATCAGCGGCACATGGGCTCTCTTGCAGGAACATCAATGTTGGAGACAACCCAGAATATAGTATTATCCAATCCAATGTATACAATATTTATGGATGCCAAGAGAGATTTTTATAATTGTGTGACAAATTATTACGTTGCGGTACTTGATAATATGTTGCGCCGGTATTAGTCTGTACAATACATCAGAGTGGGTGATGGTGTGTCCGAGAGAAAGGAAAGTTACAGGTCTCTCTTTGACAACGCTCCGGAAGCGGTAGTCATCTTTGACCTGGAAAGCCATCTTGTGCTCGATGCCAGCGGGCTTGCCCTGGAATTGTACGGTTATAAAAGGAAAAATGAATTTCTGAGCCTGGATTATCTAAGTCTACAGGAAACTCCCGCTCTTTTCTCCAAACACTTGAATGAGCTCCGGACAAAAGGCTTGAGCAGTAATTTCAGGGTAAATCAGCTGACCGGCGACGGCTCTATAAAAGAGGTTATCATCAATTCGTCACTGGTGGAATACGGCAAGCAGACAGCGGTTCAATGTTATATTCGCGCGGCCAATGAAACCCCTACCCGTGGGAAAAAGCGAAAAAGCCGGCAATCTTCGCAGCACTCCGGGGAGGCCATCGACTCCGGAATGGTCAAGAGGTTGGCGGTTGTTTACAACGCCTTCGTCCTTCACTCGGCCATCAAAGAGATGCTCGCGGATCAGGATGTCGAAGTCGATTATATTCTCTATCCCGATAACTACGATCCCCACAGCGAGAGCATACGCTCCGCCGATTTAACTGTGTTCGCATTTTCCAGGATAGAGGAATTCGAAGTCGAAGATCTTAAGGGAATTTGCCGCAAGGACAAGCGTCCTGTCCTGGTCATGGCTATCGATGCGGATGTCGACAAGATTGTCTCGGTGATTAAGACGGGCGTCAGAGGCGTGATTGTCAAGGACAGGGATTTTGTGCTCTTTCCCTCGGCGATTAACGCCATTATGAGGGGTGAATACTGGTTTCCCCGAGCCATTATGCAGAGGTTCTTCGAGAGTTATAAATTCTCGTTGAGCAGTGCCAAAGCCGACAGTTCGGGAATCCTCAGCGTTCGCGAGGCGGAAATTCTGAAGCTCGTTGTCAAAGGCCTGAAGAACAAGGAGATAGCCGAGGATCTGGGAATCAGCTACAGCACGGTTCTCACCCACATCTACAACATTTATCGCAAGCTCTCGGTTAACAACCGGGCCCAGGCGATTCGCTACGCCCTCAATTCGTCACTCGTTGAAATCAGGTGAACGAATACCTCGCCGCCTCAATCAAGAATCAGCAAAACCGAGTCCCCACTTTGCCGTTTGACAGCGCTCCATAAATCCGGCCATTGCTGGTAGAATTCTTCTCGCGGCCGCATCAGAGGAAATACTCGTAACAATCGCGATAAATTAATCCGGAAGGATTGGTGCACGAGATGATTGACCTGACCCTGAATAGGGAACAGCTCGAGAGAACCGTCCGGCGCGCCAGGGAGCGCAGGATAATCATTCCCACTTTCAAACAAATGCAGAATCCCGAATTGGTCCCGGAACCGATCAAAGACGAGCTTCGCGGCGTCGGCTTGTGGGATGTCAACCCGCTCAACCTCTTCCGCATAACCTGGAAGAACGAGCCGGTGCCTCATGGCGGCTTGTTTAGGGGTGTCAACTATCTTGAGCTGCCGTCCGAATTGACTGGAGTCGATGCGCGGATAATCGGCCTGATCGGCAAGTGGTTTCCTACCGGGGCGCACAAGGTTGGGGCGACCTTCGGCTGCCTGGCGCCGAGGCTGGTGACCGGGCAGTTCGACCCGACCAGGCACAAGGCCGTCTGGCCGTCCACCGGGAATTTCTGCCGGGGTGGCGCCTATGATTCAGCATTGCTCGCCTGCGAATCGATAGCAATCCTGCCCGAGGAGATGAGCCGGGAGCGGTTCGAATGGCTCGCGCAATTTGCCGGAGAGGTGATAGCGACTCCCGGCTGCGAGAGCAACGTCAAGGAGATCTTCGACAAGTGCCGTGAGCTGTGCGAGACACGCGACGACGTCAAGATCTTCAACCAATTCGAAGAGTTCGGCAACTATCTCTGGCATCACGAAGTCACGGGCAGTGCGGTCGCCGAGCTTCTGGAAACTGCCCTGGAGGAAGACGACAGGTTTTTCGGCCTGGTTTCGTCTTCGGGCTCGGCAGGAACGTTATCGGGCTGTGGCGATTTCCTCAAGAAGCAATTCCCCGCCTGCAAGGTGATCGTCGGTGAAGCGCTGCAGTGTCCCACGTTGCTGCTGAACGGCTTTGGAGGGCACAGGATCGAGGGGATCGGCGACAAGCATGTCCCGTGGATCCACAACCTGCGGACCACCGACATGGTGGTCGCTGTCGACGACGAGAATTGCATCAAGCTCCTGCGCCTGTTCAACGAGCCGGCCGGAATCGATTTCCTGGCGAAGCAGGGGGTGGCGCGGGAGGCGATCGATTCGCTGCCGTTGCTAGGCATCTCAGGCCTGGGCAATCTGGTGGCGGCGATAAAGGCGGCGAAATACTACGAGCTCACAAATCGCGATGTAATCGTTACGGTGTTCACCGATTCGATGGAGCTCTACGGCAGCAGGATCGATGAGTTAAGAGAGCGGCTCGGCCGATATGTCGAGAATGACGCCGCCAGAGACTACGATCGATTCCTCCTTGGCGTGGGGATCGACCACGTGCTGGAACTCAGTTACTACGACAGGAAGAGGATACACAACCTCAAGTATTTCACCTGGATAGAGCAGCAAAACCGGGACCTCGCCGAACTCAACGCCCAGTGGCACGACTATCCCGATTACTGGGACAGGATCGCTGCTTTCGCCCCTGAGATTGATGTCCTGATCGATGAGTTCAATCAGAGCACCGGGGTGTTGGAAACAATCGGAGCTTAGGCGGATGCCGTTGGCTTTCAGTTCTCAGGATGTCTTCAAGACCGGGCAGGTCGGCCTCGATTATGGGATCATCAAGCGATCGAATTTCTCCCGAGATTTCTCAAAACGGATTTTATGGTTATCATGTCGGGACAAAGCCGGATTCAATAAACGGGTACTATAGTGATTAATAAGGGAATCATCCTGGCCGGCGGCGCCGGCACTCGGCTCTTTCCGTTGACGCTGGCTGTCAGCAAGCAGCTGATGCCCGTCTACAACAAGCCGATGATCTACTATCCCCTCTCGATTCTGATGGGGACCGGCATCACGGATATCCTGGTGATCACCACGCCGGAGGATCAGGAGGCTTTCAGGAAAGTTCTGGCCGACGGCAGCCAGTGGGGGATAAGCATCAGCTTCGCCGTGCAGCCGCGCCCGGAGGGAATTGCTCAGGCATTCATCATCGGCAGTGATTTTATCGGAAGCGAAGGCTGCTGCCTCATTCTCGGCGACAACATCTTCTATGGCCACGGCATGGTGGACAGCCTGCGCACGGCCGCGGCGCGAGAGACCGGCGCAACGGTTTTTGGTTACTGGGTGGAGAATCCGCAGCGCTTCGGGGTCGTGGAGTTCGACGCGGACCGCAAGGCCGTCGGGATTGAGGAGAAGCCGGCCAGGCCGAAGTCGAATTACGCGGTGACCGGCCTCTATTTTTACGACAACGATGTCGTTGATATAGCAGCGGGCTTGAAACCCTCGAAGCGCGGCGAGCTGGAGATCACCGATGTCAACATGGAATATATTCGCCGCGGGACTATGCATGTGGAGCAACTGGGGCGGGGTATTGCATGGCTCGACACCGGCACCCACGAGTCACTGATGAGAGCCGGCAACTTCATCGAAACCATCGAGAAGCGCCAGGGATTGATGATCGCCTGTCCGGAGGAAATCGCTTTCAGTAGCGGCCTGATCAGCGCTGAGGGTGTGGAGCGCCTGGCTCAGCAGCTGTGCAACAGCGATTATGGAAAGTACCTGCTCAGGTTGATCGACGATCAGGAACAGCCATGATAGTTATCGAGACCGAGCTGCCCGGAGTGCTGATTATCGAGCCGAAGCATTTCGGAGACGACCGGGGCTGGTTCATGGAGACCTGGCACGGCGAACGCTATGCGGAGGCCGGATTGCCGGGCGGATTTGTCCAGGACAACGTGTCGTTCTCGTGCCGCAATGTACTGCGCGGCCTGCACTTCCAGAATCCCTTGCAGCAGGGGAAACTCATCTTCGTGTTGCGCGGGGAAGTGTTTGATGTAGCCGTCGATGTCCGCGTCGGATCGCCCACTTTCGCGCGCTGGTTCGGGATGACCCTTTCGGCGACCGATAAGCGCCAGCTTTACATTCCTCCTGGATTTGCGCACGGCTTCTGCGTGCTCAGCGACGAAGCTCTCTTGGCTTACAAATGCTCGGAGAAATATGCGGCCGAGGCGGAGATCGGCGTGTTCTGGAACGACCCCGACATCGGCATCGTTTGGCCCGTTGAGAATCCGATTCTTTCGGAGAAAGACAAACTCAATCCGGCCTTGCGGGAAATCCGCAAAGAGAGGCTTCCTGTTTATGCGGGCGACTGATTTCCTCGAGAGATTCCCCTCCGCGATCGGGAATACCGATCTGAAGGTTTTCCTCGTCGGTTGCGACGGCCAGCTTGGGTGGGAATTGCAGCGCGTGATTCCGCCGGATCAGCTCATTCCTGTCGATTTGCCCGCCTTCGACATGACCCGCAAAGAGCAAGTGATGGAAACGGTCCAGCAAGTACAGCCGGACGTGATTGTCAACGCCGCCGCTTTCACCTCAGTGGACAAGGCCGAAGTGGAAAAGGACAGAGCTTTCGCTATCAATGCCGAGGGGGCCGGCAACATTGCCGACGCTGCGAAAGAGACCGGGGCGAGGCTGATCCAGATTTCTACCGACTTCGTTTTCGACGGCACCAAAACGACACCCTACCAACCAGACGATATACCGGTGCCGCTCGGCGTCTATGGTGCCGGCAAGCTCGAAGGCGAGAAGAGAGTCATCGGCATACTTCAGGAAAAGGCTCTGATTATCCGGACAGCCTGGCTCTATTCGGTTCACGGTGTAAACTTTGTCAAGACGATGCTGCGCCTGATGGAAGCAGGTAAAGATGTCCGCGTCGTCTGCGATCAGGTGGGTACACCCACATGGGCGGCTACACTCGCGCGAGCCGTCGTTTCAGCCATTAACAAGCCTGAGCTGAGCTCAATTTTTCACTGGACCGATGCCGGCGTGGCCAGCTGGTTCGATTTCGCCGTGGCGATTATGGACGAAGCGCTCAACCAGGGAATCCTCGCTGAGAAGGTGCAAGTCCTGCCCGTAAGCAGCGACGAATATCACACCGTGGCCAGGAGACCGTCCTTTTGTGTCCTGGACAAGAAAGAATCGTATCTCCAACTGGAGATGCCCGCATTGCACTGGAGCGCAGCCCTGAAAGCAATGATTGCTGATTTTGTCTCTACTAAAGATGTTATCTGATTTCATTGCAGATTCATCAAAAGACTTCTGCTGATGAGCCGAATATCTCCTGACATTCC
>DATKUA010000247.1:0-16348 GCA_035530855.1 Acidobacteriota bacterium
GGCGGTAGCCCCCGCCTGTGAGAGCGTGGCGGGGATGTCCTTTGGGCCCTGAACGCAGCCGGCGAGGAAGATGCCCGCCGTGTTGGTCTCCACCGGCCCGAGCTTCGGGTGGCGCTCCATCATGAAGCCGTCCTCCGAAGCAGGTACCTTCAGCATCTCTTTGAGGCGCGCCACCTCTTCGGTGTTCGGCTTCATCGCCACGCCGAGCACTACCGCATCGACGCCGACTTCGACATAGTCACCGAGGAGGTTCTCGTAGACTTTCACCGACTCGGCGTATTTCTTGCCCTCGACCTTTGGCGCGTCGGGAATCTCGAAACGGACGAAAACCACGCCCTTCTTGCGCGCTTCGCGGTAGACCTCCTCGGCGCCGTGGCCTACTGTGCGTATGTCGCGGTAGAACACGACCACGTTGAGATCGCGTTCGCGCAGTTCCATCGCCTGCTTGATCGTCGTCGGGCAGCAGTAACGCGAGCAGTTGATGTTCTTCTCGGGATCGCGCGAGCCCACGCACTGGATGAATGCAACGGTCTTAAGCGCCTTGCCGTTTAGCTTTAATTCCTTGCCGCTTTCGTTTAGCAGATGCTCGAAATCCTGGCTGGTGATCACGTTCGTGTATTTGCCGAAGCCGTACTCGCCCTCCTCCGGCGTGTAGAGCTCGGAACCGACGGCGAGGATTATCGCGCCCACATTGAGCTTGCCGGCGGTGGTTTTCGCCTGGAACTTGCCGACGAAACCGCCGACTTCCTCGACTTGCGTGCTTGTGTGCACTTTGACCTTGGAGCGTTTGAGCGCATCAAGCTTTTCGTCGAGCACCTCCTTGGCGTCGCAGCCCGAGGGGAAGAGCCTGTGCAGTTGGCGCAGCCGGCCGCCGAGGGAATCGCTTTTTTCGACGAGATGGACTTCGTAGCCCTGGGCGTCGATGTCGAGCGCGGCCTGGATTCCGGCGATACCGCCGCCGATAACCAAAGCCGACTGGTTCATCGGGCTTTCCCGCGCCGTCAGCGGCTCCAGCCGGTGCGCCCGCGCGACGGCCATCTTCAGCAGTTCCTTGGCCTTCTGAGTCGCCGCTCCCGGTTCCCTCGTGTGAACCCAGGAACACTGATCGCGCACGTTGCACATCTCGAACAGATAGGGATTAAGACCGATACGCTCCATCGTCTCGCGGAAGATAGGCTCGTGCGTGCGCGGCGTGCAGGCCGCGGCGACGATGCGGTTGAGCTTGTGTTCTATGATTTTTTCCTGGATGCCGCGTTGGCTGAAATCGGAACAGGCAAATAGGTCCTGCTGAACGTGCACAATCCCCGGCAGGTTGCGAACGTACTCCTCCATTTCATCCACGTCTAGCACGCCCGCGATGTTGATACCGCAGTGGCAGAGGAATACTCCGATGCGCGGCGGGCCGCTGACATCGAGCTGCGGGATTTCTTCTTTTACTTCTTCCAGCAGATAGCCGCCCATATATGCGGCTGCGGCTGAGGCGGATCCTGTAGCCTGCGCGACGCAGTCGGGGATGTCGTCGGGACCCTTGCAGCAACCGCTGAGGAAAACGCCGTCGCGTGTCGATTCCAACACGTGGCTGTTGCTGTGTTTCGTTCTGAAGAAGCCCGATTCGTCGGTCTCGGCGCCCAGCACTTCGGCGAGCGCTGAGTTATCGGCGTTTGGCACGCCGGCGGTGGCCAGCACCACCATGTCGGCGTCGATCACCTCCGCCTCGCGCGTGAGTGTGTTTTCGACGAATAGGTGCAGGTTGCGGGTCTTGGGATCCTCCAGAATTTTCGATGGCTTGGCGCGATAGAACTCGACCTCTTCCATCTGCTGCGAGCGCTGCAGGAACTCCTCGTAGCCCTTGCCGAAGGCGCGCATATCAAAATAGAAGACCGTCATCTTTTCGATGTCGGGCTCGTGGTCCTTGGCCAGCAGCGTGTCCTTGACGCTGTTCATGCAGCAGAAGCTCGAGCAGTGGTAGCAACCGTGCTCGCCGCGTACGCCGACGCACTGCACGAAAGCGATTCTCTTCGGTACCTTCATGTCGGTCGGCCGCACCACGTGCCCCTGCGTGGGGCCCGATGAGTTGAGCAGGCGCTCGAACTCCAGCCCCGTCAGGATATTGGGCGAGGCGCCGTAGCCGTAGATCTTCATGGTGTAGGGATCGAACGGCTCGAAGCCGGTGGCGACGATGATTGAACCGACGTCGAGCTCGACGTCCCGCGGTTGCATGTCGAGGTCCACCGCCTTGGTCTTGCACGCTCTGGCGCAGGATTCGCAGACGAGAATGCGCCGGTCGCCGTTGAGGCAGGTTTCGGTGTCGATCGTGTATGCCGCGGGCACGGCCTGCGGGAAGGGCGTGTAAATCGCCTTGCGCGCACCCAGCCCCGCGTCGAAGAGGTTCGGCACAACGACGGGACAGACCTCGGCGCAGTCGCCGCACGCCGTGCAGGCGTCCTCGTCGACATAGCGGGGGTGCCTCCTCACCGTCACGGTGAAGTTCCCCGCCTTCCCCTTGACTGCCGCCACCTCGGAGTTTGTCAGAACCTCGATATTGGGATGCCGACCGGCATCCATCATCTTAGGTCCGAGGATTCATATCGAACAGTCCATCGTGGGGAAGGTTTTGTCGAGCTGGGCCATCCTACCGCCCAGGGAGGGGGATTTCTCGACCAGGTAAACCTGGATCCTGGACTCCGCCAGGTCGAGGGCCGCCTGGATACCGGCGATCCCGCCTCCGATGACAAGTACTCCCTTGTTCATCCTGCAGAAACCTCTGCTTTGCCGTTAAGTTCCAGTTTGGCCAGCAACTCAGTCGCTTTGACCTTGTGGAACTGGAATCCCAGCTGTTGCGGCGTGAAACCTTGCGCCAGACCGAGAAGCTGGAAGTAATAGATGATCGGAACGTTGAACTTCTTATTGAAAAGCCTGGCCAGCTTGATCTGCCCGAGGTCGTACTCGTCGAAGCAGGTCGGACAGATAAGGCCGAGGCAATCCACCTCGAGTTTCTCGACCGAGAGAAGAATATCGAGCAGCATGCGGGGCGGAATCTGGTCGTCCATGCAGGCCTTGCCGCAGCAGAGCACCTTTTCGTGGTGCTCGATCGGCTCGGCCCCCGTAGCTCGCACGAGGTTTTCGAGGATCTGGGGGCGATCGGGATCATCGACCTGCATGATGCGACTCGGTTTGAGCAGATGGCAGCCATAGTGGATGCCGACCCTCAGCCCTTGCAAAGGATTGACTATCGTCTTAGCCACGCCTTCGATGCCGATGTCGTCGCGCACCACCGTCACGATATGCCGCACTTTGGAAGTGCCTTTGTATTGCTTGCCGATCTTCTTGAGCTTTTTGTTCACCTGCTTGCGGAGGTCGGGATCATTGCCGAGGTAGTGGACCGTTTCGGCGAGCGTCGCCGTGCAGCCGGAGCAGCAGGTGATCAGGTCGAGCCCCTGTTCCTCCGCCAGGCAGAGATTGCGGGCGGCGATGGTCAGCCACTTCAGCTTGTCGTAGGATTTGTAGAAGATTGGGTCGGGGCAACAGGTAAAGCCATCCACGTCGACAAGTTCGACGCCGAGGCGGTTCATCGTCAGCCGCACAGCGGCTTCAAACTGCGGGTACTTGGTAGAAATCATGCAGCCGAAGAAGGGGATATATCTCGGTTTCTCAGCCATCGTCGACTCCGATCTCCTTCAGCAGGGCCGTGAAGTCTTCCGGGATCTCCTTTTTCACCGGCTTTAGCCCCAGGCTCTCGCGGCGCCGGTCGGTTGCCGAGGTGAGGATGACAGTGCGGCTGTCGCGGTTGATGCTGCTGACCAGTTCCTGTACCTTTTCAGGATTATTTGCGCGCCGAGTGGCGAGGTTTTTAAGCGCCATGATTACTTCCACCGGCCGGACGTCCTGCGGGCAGCGCTCGTAGCAGTTGTAGCAATTGGTGCAGAGCCAGATAATGGAGTCCTTTCGTGTCAGCTCTTCCTCCTGGCCGAAGATGGAGCGCAGGACAATCAGGCGCGGATTGAAGAGGCCGGAATAGCGAGCAGTTGGGCAGTCTCCGACGCAAGCGCCGCACTGGAAGCAGTAGCTATGATGATCGCCACCGATCGTGGCGTTCAGTTTCTCCCGGAAGTCTAAGCTGAGTTCGATCATTTCGCCTTGGCCGCGGCTTTCTTCTTTTTACCGCCGGCCTTCGTCCCCCCCGTCTTCCCCATTAGCTCGACACCGTACTGGTAACCCTTCTCGAAAGCCTGAAGGTTCTTCTTCTCCGTCCCTTCCGGCACGCTGGCCTCAACCGCTTTGCGCATCGAGTCGGCGTCGATCAGCCCCGTCACGCCGGTGAAGAAGCCAAGCATGACGATGTTGAGCACAATCTTCAGCCCCAGCTCTTCGGCGAACCTGGTCGCCGGGACGGCGTAGACTTCCACACCCTCTTTGACCTTCTCCGGTTTCACCAGATCCTTCTCGACCAGCATGATTCCCTTTTTGGCGATCTCCGGGCTGAACTTCGAGTAGGCTTCCTGGCTCATCAGGATCATGATCTCGGGGAGGGTGACGTAGGGGTAGAGTATCGGGTCGGGTGAGATTATCACCTGCGAGCTGCAGGCGCTGCCGCGTGCCTCGGGGCCGAAGGCCTGGGTCATGGTGGCATGACCGCCGGCATAGATGGAGGCCGCCCTGCCGATGACGTATCCCATCATGATTACGCCCTGGCCGCCGAAACCGCCTATCTTAATCTCCGTCGTCTTCACAGCGTTCTCCGTATTTAACGTATTTGTCTCCCAGGACCATGCTGTGCCGTCGGTCGAGGCATTCGAGGTAGCTTGGCCGGTCGCGATCGACGAATTTGCCGCAGATGATCTTTTCCTGGAAGGCTATACCCACATCCCTGGTATCGGCGCCGTGCCTGATCTCGGCGTTCTCGTGGTAGAACTTCATCAGGCTGAGGCCGTCGCCCAACTTGTTACGGCGGGCGTAGAGGGTGGGGCAGGGAGTGATCACCTCGACCACTGAAAAGCCTGGCTTGTTGAGCGCCTCGACCATCGCCTTGGTTTGCCGCCGGATATGCAGCGCCGTCCAGCGCGCCACGTAGACCGCGCCGCAGGCATCGGCGAGGTAGGGAATGTTGAACGGGTGTTCGTAGCAGCCGTAGGGCGACGTGGACGTCTTGGCTGTCTCCGGCGTGGTCGGTGCCACCTGCCCGCCGGTCATCGCGTAGTTGAAGTTATTGATGCAGATCACAGTGATGTCCATGTTGCGGCGCGCGGCGTGGATGAAGTGGTTGCCGCCGATGGCAATCAGGTCGCCGTCGCCGCTGATGACGACCACCTTGAGCTTTGGGTTTGCCAGCTTGAGCCCGGTGGCGAAGGGGATCGGCCTGCCGTGTGTGGTGTGAAAGGAGTCGAGCTTGATGTAGCCGGCCACTCTGCCGGCGCAGCCGATGCCCGAGACCACGCAGACGTCGTCGAGCGGGGTGTCGATCTGCTCGAGGGCGCTGATGAAGCAGGAGACCGTGGTGCCGATGCCGCACGTGGGGCACCAGATGTGCGGGATGCGGTCCATCCGCAGCAGGTCCTCCATCGGGTGGATCTCTGCCTTTGCCGTCTTCGCACTCATTTCGCAGCCTCCACTATTGCGTCGCAGATTACTTTCGGATCGTGCACCGTTCCGCCTCCATGGGGGAGCAGCACAACCTTCGTGGTACTGCCCACAAGCCGATCTACCTCGTAGTAGATCTGGCCGTAGTTCATCTCGACCACGACTACGGCCTTGACCTTCTTTGCCAACTCCTTGAGGCGTTTCTCCGGGAACGGCCAGACGACGACAGGGCGGAACATGCCGGTCTTCACGCCTTTCTCTCTCGCCATCGCCATCCCGCGCAGTGAGACGCGCGAACTGATGCCGTAGGAGAGCACCATCACCTCGGCGCCCTCCAGTTCCCACTCGATGTTCTGATAAATCTTGTCAGCGTTCTTGTTGATCTTGTCGAGCAAGCGGTGCACCAGCTTTTCCTGGCAGTCGGCGCTCATCACCGGGTAGCCCTGCTCGTCGTGTGTCAGGCCGGTGATGTGGAAGTGATAGCCGTCGCCCGCCTTGACCATCGAGGGCACCAGGTCCTCGTCCGGCTCGTAGGGCAGGTACTCGCCCGGCGGCTTGGTGGTGTAGCGGCGGGGATAGATTTCGATCTCGTCGGCCTCGGGGATGATCACCTTCTCGGTCATGTGTCCGACGCACTCATCCATCATGAAGAACACCGGCACTCGGAACTGCTCGCTGAGGTTGAATGCGTCGATCATCAGATCGAAGCACTCCTGCGGTGAGTTGGGCGAGATTGCGATGATCTCGTAATCGCCGTGCGAGCCCCAGCGGGCTTGCATCATATCGGCCTGGCCGGGCAGCGTGGGCAGGCCGGTGGACGGCCCGCCGCGTTGGACGTTGACGAAGACGCACGGCGTCTCCAGCATCACCGCCAAGCCGACGTGCTCCATCATCAGCGATATCCCCGGCCCGGATGTGACGGTCATCGCCTTCTTGCCGGCCCAGACAGCACCCTGGATGGCGATCGAGGAGGCGATTTCGTCCTCCATCTGGATGAACATGCCCCCCACCAGCGGTATGCGCGAAGAGAAGCGCTCGACAACCTCCGTCGACGGCGTGATGGGGTAGCCGGCGACGAAGCGGCAGCCTGCGGCCAGCGCACCTTCGCAGCAGGCGTGGTCGCCATCGAGGTAGTGAGCTCCGGTCAGCACACCTTTTGGATTGGCTTTTTTCAACCTAACTTTTTTTGTGGCTTTCGCCATGGGTACTCCCCCTATGAAGAGGCTTGCTTCGCCGGCTCCTTGGCCAGCGAGAAGATCGCGAACTCCGGGCAGATCATTTCGCAGAGCCCGCAGTTGACGCATTGCTCCTCGCGCACCGCAACCGGCGGGTGGTAACCCTTGACGTTGAACTCTTCCGATAGCTCAAGCACGTCCCGGGGGCAGTACTCCACGCAGAAGCCGCACCCTTTGCAGCGGTCCTTAATGATGTGGATTTCGCCGTGGGGTATCTCAAGCTTGTCGGCGTCAAGAGGCGTTCTCCAAAACTTCATCTCATATCTCCGTCGCAGGCGGCCGGTGGAGGCTCAGAGTTTCATACCCATCAGGATGAGGTTGTGCTCCCGCCCCTTGAGGTCGTTTACGAAGCCCTCAAGAATCCCCTCCTGCACAAACCCAAGCCTCTCCAGCATCCGCTTCGCACCGACCTGCGTTTCCATCACGCAGGATTCGAGTTTTTTAAGGTCTTTCCTTACGGCCAGGATGAACAACTCCCTGGCCAGTATCGTCCCCAATCCAAGGCCGCGGTAATCGGGGTGCACAAGCAGCCTTACCTCTCCTGTACGGCGCGAGCAGCCGTGTGGCATGACGAACAGCAGCGCGTCGCCGACGATCCGTTCTCCGGCCACTGCCACGATCCCCGTTGCCAAGCCCCGCTCGATCTCCCCGATCCGCTCCTCAACGATCTCACGTTTAGTCACGTTTCTGCGCAGGTAAAGCCTCTCCTCCATCGGCAGGCTGCGGAAGAACTCCAGCGAGGCCTCGAAGTCCTCGCGGCCCGTATACTTGAGCCCCAGCACCTGTTCGTTCCTGAGCGTGGGCTCCTTGAAAAATCCGGCCATCGATTCCCGCGCTATTCGTGCCTTAATAATATGTATCCAGCGGCGAAGTGTCGGCCTCGCCGATTGCATCCTCCATCTTCCGCCACATTTCCTTCAGGCTGAACGTCAGCAGGTGGACATCGTGCATCTTGCCGTCGGCGTCGCAGGCATGGTCTTTTTGCGTTGCGGCGTGCTTGAAGTGCAGATCGCTGAGAATCGCGTATGTCTTTTGCTGCGTGTCCATCACGCGCGCAATCAGGTTATTGAGTCCGAGCCTGGCTCCCAGCAGGAAGATCTCACGCGCCATGAGCCTCTCAAGGCCGAGGTCGCACAATGCTGGCAGGATTAGCAGCCGCACCTCGCCCGATTTGCGGAGCCAGCCGTAGCGCATCGTTTCCAGCGTCGCCTCGCCGACCAATTGGCCATGACACTCGGCGATCAGGCGGATCGCCTTCCCTAGCTCGATTTGGTGGTAGCGGTCTCTGACAATTTCCTTGTTGCAGACATCGATTCGCAGATACTGCCGCTCTTCGTCTGACATCGCTTGGAAGAAGTCGAATGACTTGTCGAGGTCGTCGATCGTCGTATCGCGAACGGTAACCTGCGAGCCGTCTTTCAACGAGACAGTCTCTGAGTACTCATACATCTTCCACCCCTGGAACCCCGCTGCGATGCAGAGCCGATATCCCTGGTATATCAAAAAGCCGCACGGGAGTCAGAGTCTCCCCAGCGGCTGTTACCGGCTTCTAACTAAGTCTTCCGCAGCACCGACGGCGCGCCAAGTTTGCCGTCAGAAATAAGGCAAAGAGACAGCCCAAAATATTGAATTATATATTTGTATATATTTCGTATAATTCATTTCTTATTTCTCTCGTAAAACCCCTTCCGGACTTGTTACCAAATTTTCACAAATATGATTCCAATATAGTTCATATATACTGTGTTAGGCAGGCATTGTCAAGTGGATTATTCATTGAAGGCAGAAGAATTTTAGCCGTTGCGCGCGGCGTGTTATAAGCGATGCCGCGAATGTTGATAAATATGTAATACATTGACCAAACAAGCAAATTCGGTATTGCTATTAACGCCTGATTAATGGTTAAAAGCGACACGTGGCCGGCATGGGTATAAAGTACTGCGATCGAGGGTGTTATGCAGTTGCTTGGCGGCCGTGACAAGTGTGGCAGACGTTCGCTCTCCGAATGGAGAAAAGAAATTACGAACAAGTGATTATTGATTTGTGATCAGAAGCAGGTTATTCAAAGCATTTTTCTCAATTGTCTGTGGCTATTGATCACAAGGGGTAGTTTCAGGCGGCCTAATTTCCCTTGTCATGATATTGTGAAAGAGCGCAGTCCGCACAGTGTCAGCCGTATCCTCCACAAAACCAGCGTCGGGATCAGTGCTGTTTCCTCTTTGCGGGGTGTTGGGTGGGCTGAATTTTAAGCAATTAAAGCCGGAAGCGGTTTATTCACTTCGCCCCCGATGCTTCCATAAGTAATAGAACGGAATTCCCACCAGTGTCAGTGCGATGCCCGCCAGCGACTCGATTGGCTTCTCTATAAGTGTGTTTATCAGTATTCCAGCGGATGCGACGATGAAGACCAGGGGCACAACGGGATAACCCCAAGTCTTGTAGGGTCGGGGCATTTCGGGGCGCTTTTTACGCAAGGTGAAAACCGATGCAGCCGCAGCGATCCAGAACATGATTGAAACGAACATCGCGAAGGTGATGATCTGCTCGAAGGTGCCGCTGAGGGCGATCAACGCCGACCAGACCGCTTGAATTAGAATCGCAAATCCCGGTGTTCTGAAACGGGGGTGGACCTCGGCCATGCGCTTGAAGAAGAGGTTGTCCCTGGCCATCGCAAAGTAAACCCGCGGGCCGACGATTATCGATCCATTCATGGCTCCGAAAGCCGACACAACGACTGCCGCTGATACGACCGCCGCCGCAGTTCCGCCGAAGAGCGCCGTCGATGCCTTCTCCGCGATCCTGACCACTCCGACTACCTCTTCTATCGGAAGGGCCCAGAGATAGAGGTAATTGACGAGCGCATAGAGGACGGTGGCCATAATGGTTCCCGTGACGAGCGACAGCGGGACGTTGCGATGCGGTCTTTTGACCTCCCCAGCGACAAAAATGACATTGTTCCAGCCGTCGAATGCCCACGAGACAGCAACCAGCGCTACCCCGAAGCCGACGATGAGCTGACCCAGGCCGAGATTCGCAGGAGCAAAATCGAGTTCGAAAGGCTGTCCCGTACCGACAACAAAGCCAAACACGATGAAGACCAGGAGGATTCCAATCTTGAGAACCGTAAGAGAATTTTGAACAATCTTACCCAGAGCCAGTCCGAAGAAATTAATTATTGAAAGCAGAATGATTGCAGCGACGGCCACAAGTTGCCCGGCCGAGAGCGCGTAACTGCCTTGCGGAACGAGAAAACCCAGGTCGATCCTGAGCAAGTAGTTATCGGTGGAAAGTGCGGGGAAAAAATACCCCAGGTACTCTGCGAACGCTGCCCCGAGCGCAGCGATGCCTCCGGTCATGTAGACGGCGAAGAGCACCCAGCCGTAAAGGAATCCCGGCAGGGGTCCGTAGGCCTCGCGCATGTAGACGTACTGGCCGCCGGCCTCCGGCATTGCGGCGCCCAGTTCGGCATAGGTAAGGGCTCCGGCAAGCGTCAGCAGTCCCCCGAAAATCCACGCGAGCAGAATCCAGCCGGGAGATGGAATGAAGCGGGCCATGATCCCTGTTGTGACGAAAATGCCGGATCCGATAATGATGCCGAGCATAATCATCGTGGAGTCGAAGAATCCGAGCTGCCGGACTAATGAAGGCTTACCGTCTGATTGCTGGTCGTGCGGCATTTTCCTCGATCCGGTCGAAGTCGTTTATAGACATTTCTGCCAAACCTGCTGTCTGTACGTAGGTGCTTTCTGAACGAATACTCCCTGGAACTGGGCAAGTATTATGCCCGGTTTGGACATTATGCAACAGGAACAAAAAAAATCGTCGCCTCAAGCGTATTCGAATCGGCAGTGGATACACCACGGTTGATCAGGCTAGTTAAGCGTTATTTGTTTCAGGGAGGCGATAGTGTTGTTATTTCGTTGCGGATCGTTCAGTTTGCCCTCTTCATCAATAATCCCGATCAGATAATACGCCCCGCTGCTGATCCCGCCCGGGAGATTATTTTCCATGCGCACGGTTGTCTTGCCGCCGGCCTTGATGGAGGTTAGTTTTTTTCTGGCAATGAGGATGGCGTCTTCTCTCAGCTTTTTCGTTCTGGACAGGTAGAACTTCACAAATGTTTTATTCGATGGGTGCGGGCTGAGATTCTTAATTCTCAAGGAGGCTTTGAGTTTGCCTGCGGTTGTCATCGTCAATGGCGTCATCTGAACTCTCGCTGCTTCGAGATCATTCACCATATCGAGTTTGAAGTGCTTCTTTATGTCGTATTGCCTGCCGGGACAGACATCCACGTGGCCATCCGTAATGTCGTAGATCACGGACCAGCATGTGTATGTATAGCGCCCATTGCCGCGCGGCACATGCCAGACAGACACCGATGAAAGGATGTCCATCCCCTTTTTTCTGTTAATGATGCCATTGGATGACTCCAAAACGTTGTAGACCGTGTCGTACCTCCAGCACACGTCGAGGAAGGAGTCCGGAGCAGCACCTTTGATCATGAAATTAGTGACGACCTGCCACCGTTCGACGTTCCGAGTGGCGTTGACCTTGCCGTCGTAATACTCGATGACCGCGGAGTTGCCGAGCGCATCGGCCACCTGATAGTGGGTGTTCTCAGATTCGATGTTGTTGTATTCACCGAAGAGTTTGATCGCCTCATCCACGTTTTTCGCATAGTCCAGAACCAAACGCTTCACTTCGAAAGTATTGATATTAATTTTGCCGGGATCATAGACCTCCTCGCCTTCTATGTAAAAGGGAGTGATCGCCACTCCGTATTCATTCATCCCATCAAGGGTCAAATAAGGGTACTCTAGCACATCCCTGATATTCTGCTTCGACGGATCGTCCAAGTACCTGTCTATGGAGTCCGCGATATTCAAGGAGACCGATGCATAACCGTTTGGCGGATCGGTGAACATCACGAGAACAGGGTAGATAGAGAGATCAAAGTTTCTTCCGAATAACTTATTGCCCTTCTTGGGCAAGGTGCTGAAGCCGGAGCAACCCTCCTCATGGTATCTCGCGGCATAGGATCGCGGATGCCCGGCCTTCAGAAAATCATCGAAACCGTAGTCGCCGTAAAAGGTCATCACATAGATGGGGTATTCATGGATTTTTACAATCGACTCCAGGGTTTTCTTTTCGTCATCACTCAATCCCTTCAGCTCGGCTCTACGAGGTATACCCACTCTGCTGTACGCAGCTCCGCTCTCACCAAACAAATCTTCCAGTAATCTCCTAGGCTCCTCTTGCGCGAATGCCATCTGTGAGCACTGGATAGTGAGAAGACAAACGATGAGACAAACCGGTCTGATAGCAGGGGCGGTATTCATAACAGTAACACCACGTCATTATTGGAAAAACTTATTTGGGTGTTTCATGGTAACCGGTGTTCGTGTTGTTCGCGAAGCGGTTACTGATTTCTTGAGAATCGAAAGGCTGACGCTGTGCTCTATCAGGTTGTCTGTTTGAAAGAGAAGCAATAACTTAGAACTTTTTCGGGATCGTTCTCGAGCCAGAGGCGACCTCCATGAAGCTCTATGATTCTTCCCGCGCTCGCCAGTCCGAACTCATCGCCATTCTCGTCAGAAACGTCAGGAGCTTTGGCTGATGCGCCTTCGCTGCCATCTTCCTGGCCGGCAACCATTATGGATACTCGGAAAGTCGTTTCAGAACCGCGGCCGGTTTTTTCAAGTTTGATGGAAGAGGACGGCGCTTTACCGGCATGCCTGAATGCCCTCTCCAAAATGCTCTCAACCGCCAGGCTCAACAACTCTCTGTCGCCCCGGACCATCAAGTTTTCGGCTATAACGAAGTCGACATCGCTATCCGGGTAAGAGTCACACAGTTCTTCCGCTGTGCGCTTTGCAATCTTGGTGATGTTGACGTCGGCTGTGCGCATTCTGATGCCATCAGAATCTGCCAGTCTCAGAGTCGACTTGACGATCTGCTTCATGCGCCTGCCGGAAATGGCAATCCTTTTGATGGCCTGCTTGCCCCTCCCGTTCAGCTTTTCTGCGAAGCCCTTTAGCAGTTCTTCTCCGCAGTCCTCGATGTTTTCAAGCGGATCATTAAGCTCGTCCGCCAGGGTCTCGCTGAGCAATCTCAATCCCTCGTTCAGCGATTCGAGTTCCCGCGCCTGCTGCTTCAACTGCTCACGCGACAGTTTGAGTTCGTTTTCCCTCTCCACATGCTTCGTTATGTCACGGCTGATTCCTCTGAAGCCGGAAAAACTCCCATTGGAATCGGAGATCGGGAAGCCGGCGGATTCCAGAATGATCAGCCTGCCGTTCTTGTGTCTGCTGACGTGTTCAAGGCTGTCGAAGGGCTCTCTCGATTTCAAGATCGAACTGAAGATAGCCACCGCGCTTGCGGCTTCCTCGCGGGGGGAGAAATCGAAAGGCGTGTGACCGACGATCTCTAACGGCTCGTATCCGAGGAGGTTGCAGACCTTTTGATTTGAGTATGTATAGACACCCTTGCTGTCGACCTCCCAGATCCAGTCCTTGGCCTGTTCTATCAGGCTGTTGAACCTGTTTTCGCTTACCCGCTTGGCATCCTCGGTCAATCTCTGCTCTGTGATATTCTCCACCGAGAAGTCGAATTGTTCGAAATCGCCGTTTTGTTCAATAGGGCTGCGAGTCTTCAGCCTGACCCATATTTCCGCGCCCTTCATGGTGATCAGTTTGGCATCCAAATCTATAGCGGAGGGATTGTTCACAGCGGTTTGGTAGAGTTTTTCAAACTGCAGAGGATCATCAAAGAGATCCCTGAACGATTTATTGACGGCACCATCGACGCTCTCGAATCCCATCATCAGAGCAAAAGACTGGTTGGCGAAAGTGATATAGCCTCCGCGGTCGGTTCTTAGAACACCCATCGGGAGTTGCCTCGCCAGTAACTGATATTTCTCCTCGCTGGCTTGGAGGGCCAATTGGGCTTGTTTGATGGTGGTGATGTTTCTACAGAGTCCTTCGATCGCGACCAACCGCTCGCCGTCATAAACGGGGCAGTTTGACTGGATAATCCATCTTTCGTTACCGGTGGGATCGATAATTTTATACTCATATGTCGGCGGCACCGAGCCGTCCATCAAATCGTTCCAAAGCCGCTTGAATCGCCTCCTGAAGTCAGGATGGATGACGTCCTGGATGAAGCGATGCCGTTTCATCATTTCTTCGGCTTCGTAGCCGAACACCTTTTTCGCAGCAGGGCTGATGTACTCGAAAACACCTTCGGGAATCGACATTCGGTAGACGATCTCATCAAGCCCTTCGATCAACGCGCGGAATTTGTCCTCGCTTTCGCGCAAAGCCTTGGCCGTGCGAACTTGTTCGGTGGTTTCGCGAGCCAGGGCAGCAATAGCCTCTATCTCTCCGTTGCTTCCCTGAACGGGGTAGTAGGAGATTTCGAATACCCGTCCCTCCTGTGCATCCTCGACGCGGAGCGGTCGACCTGTCCTGAGTATCTTCTCGATCCTCGATTTCCCGCGATCCGCAACCTCGGGGGAAAAGAGATCAGAGGCCGATTTACCGATGATCTCTTCCAGTGGAATTTGAAGAATTGCTGCTACTGCCGGATTGGCGTGAATTATCCTGCCATCTGTGTCCAACAGAAACGCCAGATCATTTGTTGCGTTTAGAAATGCCTTTGCAGTCTTCTCAGTAATTCCCGCAGTCGAGTTCAATTCAGAGCTCCATGTTCTTTAGATCAACACCAACACTCGCGGCAGTTCGATTTCCGATTTTAGCCGAGACGGCGCATTGGCCGCCTCCCTGTCCCTCAGTCGGATCTGCTAACTAATTGATTTTGCCAGTCCTCGGTTTTCCAAACTTCTCATGCGTTAATACTAATTATTGTGTACGCCGTTCTGCTGCCTCTTTGCCTGTCGGCATCGTTTTGCAGCACGTGTTGTGCCGCCAGGCGATAATCAGTGGGATTTGTTGCGTAATATTCTTTTGATCCCTTTCATCCGGATAGTCTGACGTTGGGGTGGTGTCCGGTGTAAGCCTTTCAGGCTCGGGCAAACCATCCCCCTTGTAAATACGATTGTAGTAAGAAGAAAGTTCGAAGAATGTAATGACTTTAACAGGATTCCAGGTTTTTTCCTGTTGTGAAACAATTGTTAGTCGAATAAATGAATCAATTATCAACGTGGCTGATAATCATTACACCAGAGTGTTCATCAGCGTTCCCAACCGTTCCACTTCGATCTCTACCGAATCGCCGGCTTGCAGCCAGTCTTGGTCGCCGGTTGTTCCCAAAGCGGCCAGGCTGCCACCCGCCGGGCCGCCGGAGAAAATATCGCCAGGCTGTAGCGAGACTCCGCGGCTGGCATAAGAAACCATCTCGGCGAAAGAGTGATTTGCATTCTTCCAGTTGCCGCGCCAGATCTCTTTGCCGTTGATCCTCGCGATCATTTCCAGGTCAAAGCCCTTTCCGTCGACTCGCTCGACCAGCTCATCAGGTGTAACCAGATACGGCCCGAGGCTGGTGGCGAAGTCCCTGCATTTCGCAGAGCGGCATCCCGCCGCATAGTCTTTTTCTTCCAGATCTCTTAAGCACCAGTCGTTGAGGATACAAAATCCGGCGATGTAGGCGTCGGCTTCCTCCACCGGGATATCCCGTCCGCCGTGACCAATGATGGCGGCGATCTGCGGTTCCAAGTCGAGCTGCCTGCCGAAATCCGGGATCGCCAGTGCAGCCCCGTGCCCAAGCAAGCCACCGGGATTGGCGTAGTGGTAGGCGGGTGAATCGTTACGCGTTTGAGAAAGAGATTTACCCAGCTTGGCTGAGGTTGTCTTTGCCGGCTCCTCGAAAGACGAGAAAACGCGAACACACCCAGGGTGAGCTACGGGCGGATGGAAGATGACCTTATGCGGATTCAAGGCAGGGACTATCTCCATCCTGTTCGGGTCGGGATCTTTCAGCTCCTCCAACCATAGAGGAAGCTCATTAATATTGTTTGTATCGCCGATACGGAAACCGAGCGGCAACGGCACTCCCCCCTGAAGTCTCAGAGCGATCGGGTTTCGCAGCATAATCGCGAGAGGCAGGATCCCGTCTTCGAGTTCGACACCCGCTTGGACAGGTTCCACGCCGCATAATTCATTTTCCGATGAATAATTACATAATCGCATGGTTGCCCTTTCCCTTCCTTCCTGGAATGCGGCAATGACTGAGAAGAATAGCACAGAGACTAGGCTGGCGCCCGGTTGAAGCGCCTGCCGAGCTCTTTGCCTATTGAGTGTGGCCGTCCATTCCTCGCTGGAGTACAATAAACAGGACCAGAGCGGATGAATTAAACACAAAGAAGTAATTTAAATTACGGATATTCTGATCGTAAGAGGTGATATTACCGTTATGCCACCGATAGTATATTCCCTAAACATCTTGATGGTATTCGGCTTAATGATATGGGGGGGGAATGTTCCAAACCCGCAGGAGGACGCCATGGAGTTGGCCGGCTTCGTCCCGGAAGAAATCGGCGGCTGGCATGCCGAGAGCGAGGGAAAATATTTCGATAACGA